>PMIK01000315.1 GCA_003157095.1 Gemmatimonadota bacterium
CAGCCCTTTGTTGAGATCCTCCCAGGAGCGGACCTCGTAGGAATCGCCCAGGGTGGCCTGGACGGCCGAGGCCACGGCAGGGGCCGCGTCGGGACTGCGGGTACGCAGATCGATGCCGGTCACCTCGCCCGGCGCGCCCAGAAACTTCTGTGCCTCGGAAAGCGCCACGTAGGCCAGCTTGGAATCAAACTCGTACATGCCGCTGTAGAAGTGTCCCGCCACGCGAAAGCCCTTGAGGCCGGGCATGGGCCCCTGCGGCCCCATCTTGCACAGCGGGCACACCACGTCCACCAGGCTGCCTGGAAACACGCGCAAGGTCCGCAGGTAGAGCTCTTCGCCAAGAATGATGGTGGGGGCGTTCTTCTGATTCTCTGGCGTCAGAGGATCGATCTCCACGCGCTCGGGGTGGGCCAGATCGTCGATGTTGCAGTCGCGGGTGGTGTGCGCCAAATCCAGCACGGAGGCGGCGGTGGCCGGATCGATGCCACGCAAGACAATTCCTGCGGGTGATGAGCCCGAGCGGACCATGACCTCGGCTTCAAGAAACGGCGTCGCCGCCAACACGCCCGGCACGCCCAGTATCTTGTCTCGCGCCGCTGCCCAGTCCAGGAAGGGCCGATCATCGGGAATGGTGACCACGACGTCGGCTTTGGCACCGCGGATCTTGCTCTTGAGATCCGACTCGAACCCCGACATCACCGACAAGGCCAGGATGGGCGCTGCCGTTCCCAGAAAAACACCGAATACGGAAATGGCGGTAAACACCGTGAAGCTGGCCAGAAGAACGCCCAGGAAGGTGATGATGCCGCCGACGATGGCCGCAATCACGCCGCCGATGTGCAGCCACTCGTAAAGCGGATCCGGCCGGGCCGTAAAGAAGCCGTTGGGATCGCGGACGGGCGTGCCATGCACCTTGATGTAGACCAGATCGGCGATGGCCAGCACGATGATGGCAATCCCGACCTTGAGGGCAATCGCCCGTCGCGATCGCCGTTCGGGATCGCGCAAGTGACGCCACGCCACGAACCATTCGAAGCGCGGGCCGGTCATGAACGTGGTGCTCGAGAGAGTCCGCTCACTCCGGCCTCATGAGCGGAAAGAGAATGACGTCGCGGATGGACGGCTGGTCCGTGAGGAGCATGACCAGGCGGTCGACGCCGATGCCCTCACCCGCCGTGGGCGGCAGCCCGTATTCCAGAGCGCGGCAGTAGTCCTCGTCGTAGTCCATGGTTTCGTCCGCGCCCTTGGCCTTGGCATCCACCTGGCGCTGAAATCGGTCGCGCTGGTCGGCGGGGTCGTTCAGCTCCGAGAAGGCGTTGGCCAGCTCGTAGCCCCCGATGAACAGCTCGAACCGCTCGGCCAGCTCCGGGTCGCCGCGCTTGGGCTTGGCCAGCGGCGACATTTCGATCGGGAAATCGAGGATGAAAATCGGCGCGTCGAGTTTGGGCTCGACGGACGCGTTGAACAGCTGGTCAATCAGCCGCCCCCGGCCCGCGGTCTGGTCGGGTGCGATGCCCCGGCGCGCCAGCTCCGCCGCCAGCGCCGCCTCATCGGTGCCCCGCAGGTCCACGCCCGAGTGCTCCCTGACCAGCTCGAAGAACGAAGCCCGCCGCCAGGGCGGCGTCAGGTCCACCGGCTTTCCCTTCGCCTCCACCGCCAGGCCGCCCGTCACCTCGCGCACGACGTCCACCACCAGCGCCTGTGTCATCTCGAGCACGTCCATGTAGTCCACGTACGCCTCGTACGTCTCGAGCATGGTGAACTCGGGATTGTGGAGCCGGTCCATGCCCTCGTTCCGGAAATCCTTGCCGATCTCGTACACCCGCTCGCACCCGCCCACGATGAGCCGCTTGAGGTACAGCTCGTCGGCGATCCTGAGATAGAAATCCGTGCCGAGCGCGTTGTACCGCGTGACGAACGGCCGCGCCGACGCGCCTCCGTACAGCGGCTGGAGAATGGGAGTCTCGACTTCGAGGAAGCCGCGCGCGTCGAGGAACCGCCGCACGGCGCGCACCACCGCCGCCCGCCGCTCGAACAGCGCCCGGCGCTCGGCGTGCACCGCCAGATCGGCGTAGCGCTGGCGGTACCGCTGCTCGGGATCTGCCAGCTCGGAGAAATGCGCTTCGGCCCCGTCTTCGCCCGCGGCGGTCTTGCCCAGGGGGAGCGGCCGCAGCGCCTTGGCCAGCAGCTCGAACCGCTCCACCTTCACCGTGATCTCGCCGGTGCGCGTGCGGAACAGAGCGCCCGCCGCGCCGAGGTGGTCCCCCAGGTCCAGGAGAGCCAGCCGCTCGAATGCCTCTTCCCCGAGGTCGTCGCGGCGGAAGTAGAGCTGGAGCCTCCCGCTCGCGTCGGCCAGGTGTGCGAACATCGTCTTGCCGTGGGCGCGGATCGCCACCAGGCGGCCGGCAACTGCCACCGCCGGGCCCGCCCCTCCTCCTTCCGCCTCATCCACGTACGCCGCCGCGGCCCCGGCGGCCGTGTGGGTCCGCGCGAAGCGGTACGCGAACGGCTCGATGCCCCGCGCGCGCAGCGCCGCCAGCTTCTCCCGCCGCGCCAGCTCCACGAAGCTCTTTTCCTGAGCCCGGTCGCTCACCGCGCGGTCCTCCCGAAACGCTTCAGGTACGCCTCGATGAAGCCGTCGAGGTCCCCGTCCATCACCCGCTGCACGTCCCCCACCTTCAGCTCGGTCCGGTGATCGTTGACCATCGTGTAGGGCTGGAAGACGTACGAGCGGATCTGGTTCCCCCATGAGTTGTCCGTCTTGGTCGCCTCGATCTTGGCCCGCTTCTTCTCCTGTTCGTCGAGCGCGCGCTGGTAGAGCGCCGCCTTCAGCATCTTCAGCGCCGTCGCCTTGTTCTTGTGCTGGGAGCGCTCCTGCTGGCATGAGACCACGATGCCGGTCGGCTCGTGGGTGAGCCGCACGGCGGACGAGGTCTTGTTGACGTGCTGCCCGCCCGCACCGGACGCGCGGAACACGTCCATCCTGATGTCCTCGTCCCGCACGTCGATCTCGATGGTGTCGTCCACGAGCGGGTAGACGAACACCGACGCGAACGACGTGTGCCGCCGGGCCTGCGCGTCGAACGGCGAAATGCGGACCAGCCGGTGTACGCCCTTCTCCGCCTTGAGGAATCCGAAGGCGTACTGTCCCGTGATCTCCAGGGACACCGACTTGATCCCCGCTTCCTCGCCGGCCAGCAGATCGAGCACGCTCACCCCGAAGCCCTTCCGCTCCGCCCACCTCCGGTACATCCGCATCAGCATCTCGGCCCAATCCTGCGACTCCGTGCCGCCGGCGCCGGGATGGATCGTGAGCAGCGCGCCGAGCTGGTCCTCGGGACCCTGCAGCATCGTCTGGAGCACCAGGCGCTCGACGTGGCCCACCAGGTCCAGCGCCTCCGCCTCCAGCTCGCGCTCGATCTCGGCGTCCGATTCGTGCTCCAGCAGCTCGGCCAGCTCGCGCGCGTGATCCACCCGCTGCCGCACCTCCTGGTACGGCTGGGTCCAGCGCTTGAGCGTCTTCACTTCCTCGACGGTCTTGCGGGCGGAGTCGGCGTTGTCCCAGAAGCCAGGCTGGGACATGGCCGCTTCCAGGGCGGCGGAACGGGCTACCTTGGCGTCAAAGTCAAAGATAGCCCCTGAGTTCGATGAGGCGCTGGTCCAGGTCGCGGAGCGAATCTCGGACGGGCGTGGCGATCATTCCGGCATTGTCCTGGGATGAGTAAGACACGGAAAGATGCGGGGTTACGTCCTGCCGCGCCAGTAGTGTTTGGGTTCGGCTCCGAGCAGCAGGCGGCGCACTTTCGCGGTGTGGCGAACGAGCACCAGGATGCACACGGGCGCGGCGGCGCCGGCATATGCCCATCCCGCCATGAAGCCGAGCAGGATCGGGAGGACCGCGGTCGCAACCACGACGCCCAGAGCGATGTAGCCGGAAGCGACGTAGCCCAGCGCCCACACCACACCCCACAGCGGCACCGAGAGCGGCGTAATGATCGAGAGCGCGCCCGCCGCCGCCGCGAGCCCCTTCCCGCCCTTGCCACGCAACCAGACGGGGTAGTTGTGACCGACGACCACGAGCGTCGCGGCGAGCGATTGGGTCACAGGACCCGCCCCGTCACCCGCGAGCAGCACCGCCGCGGCCCCCTTGGCGACGTCCAGGATCAGAACGATCACACCCACCCAGCCCAGCCCGGTGGCCCGGAACGCGTTGAGGGCCCCGACGCTGCCGCTCTCGACGGTGCGGAGATCGGGGCCCTTCGCGAAACGAACCACGAGGTACGCGCTCGGCAGCGAGCCCAGGAGGTAGGCCGCCACCGCGAGCGCCAGATAGCGCATCAGAAGAGCCGCTGCCCCCCGGCAAGAATTTCGTTCAGCGCGTCCTGAAAGTGGTTCGTGGTCTTCGCCACGTCCTCACCCACCTGAAGGACGAACTCCTCGTAGCTCTTCTTGATCTCTTCGCGGAAGATGTCCTTCAGCGTCCCGTCCTTGAGGCCCTGGGCCCGCTTGGCGGGATGATACGAGACCATGTCGGAGATGAGCGCGCGGGCCAGGCGCCGGGCCTTGACCTGCGGGTCCTGGACGAGGAACGGGTTGATGATCCTGCCCGGCGTGCCCGCAACCGTCGAGCGCGACGGCGCCGGGACCGCGATCGCGGGCGCCACCACCGTCACCGGTTGGGCCGCAGGCGCCGCCACCGTCACCGCTTCCACCGCAGGCTCCGCCATTGTCACCGGCTGGACGGGCGGCGGCGCCACCGGCACCGGTTCGGCCTCGCGCGCCTCCGCCGGCACCGGCCGGACTGCGGGCGCCGCTACGGTTGCCGGCTCGACCGCAGGCGCCGCTGCGGCAGTCGGAGCGGGAGCCGGCGCTGCGGCCGGCGGTCGAAACGTTGGCGGCGGCTGTGT
>PMIK01000028.1 GCA_003157095.1 Gemmatimonadota bacterium
GCCGCGCGCAGCCGGCCACCTGCACGGGCGCGCCAACCCTCGACCGCTTCCCTTGGGCGCGGTTCGGCTCCGCCTTGCGGTTGAGAGGGAGGTCCTGCCCGCATTGAACGCTCATTCATGCGACACCCCGGAGGAGTCACTCGCGTCGGCCACCCACACGGTGGCGATGTCGGACGGGCCGACAGGGGTCAAGTCCCAGGACGTGTGTAACAACGCATCCTCGCGTCTGATCGATCAGCTAGCCATCAGCAACTCCGGCTCCACCTCCCTGTGCTCGATAGCGGCGTCGATGAGAGCCATCGACTCAGGCCGGAAATAGCGCCGACCGTCCTGCCACTCATCGTCCTGCTCGGCCAGGATCATGCCCACCAGGCGGATGACCGATGCCCTGTTGGGGAAGATGCCCACGACCGCGGTGCGGCGCTTGATCTCCTTGTTGAGCCTCTCGAGAGGGTTGGTGCTGCGGATCTGACGGCGGTGGGTCTCGGGAAAGGTGAAGTGAGCAAGGAGATCGGACTCGGCGTCGAGAAGTAGTCGTGCGACAGCTGGAAAGCGCGTCTCCAGAGAGTCGATGACCTGACCGAACTGCNNCCGGCAGCGTTGCCAGCCCGACCCCAGGAGTTGCTCGCGGATGGCCTTGACCAGACCCGCGTGATCATCGCTGATCACCAGGCGCACGCCGTGGAGGCCGCGACCAACGAGAGAGCGGATGAACATTGGCCAGGCCGAACCCTCGTCGTTGCCGGGCGCGAGCTCAATACCGAGCACGCGGCGCTCGCCGCTCATGGCCACGCCCGTTGCCACAAGAGCCGCCATGCTGACCACCCGGCCGGCTTCACGGACCTTCAGATAGGTCGCGTCGAGGAAGACATACGGATAGGCGGTGTCGGTGAGCGGGCGGTTGCGGAAAGTCTCGACTTCGGCGTCGAGGGCCGCGCAGATGCGGCTGACCTCGCTCTTGGATATGCCGGTGATGCCGAGACTTACCACCAGATCGTCGACCCGGCGGGTCGAGACCCCGAGGACGTAGGCCTCCTGGACGACCGCGAGGAGGGCTCGCTCGGCCCGTCGCCGTGGCTCAAGCAGCGATGGGAAGTAGTTGCCGTCGCGGACTCGCGGGATCGCCAGATCGATCGTGCCCACGCGGGTATCCCAGCGCCGATCGCGATAGCCGTTGCGCTGTGTCAGCCGGCGCTCGGGCGCTCGCTCACCCTTGGGCACGCCCGTGAGCTCGGTCACTTCGGCTTCCATGACGCCCTGCGCGAGCAGATGCACAGCCTCACGCAGGAAGTCGCCGTCACCCTCTTCGATCGCCTTGCGAACGCCATCGAGCAAAGCCATGCTGTCGTCGGCCATCGTGGTGTCCCTTTCGTCGTCGGTTTCTCACTTCCAACGACGCGAGGATGACGCGGTGGCCGTTCTTCTTCACGGCCTACCCGCTGTTACACCAAGTCTGGGGACACAACCGGCCGTGTCAGACAAGGTGTCACGCCGACGCGGTAATGTGTTCCCAGCACCACAGAGGTGCGACCTATCCAGAGCGGGCGAGAGATCTGGCTCGATGACCCCGCAGCAACCGACCGGTTCCTCAGCCGGCACGGTGCTACCGCCAGATGCGATAGGAGACGAGGATGAACTCCACGACACCAGGCCCCGGCGCGCCCGGATCGCTTCGGCGGCCCCTGCGGGCCAGGATCTCGGACGGGCGGACGTTCGAGAACCCATCGATCGGACTGCTGCGCGATCTCGTCTATGCGCTGGGCCCCGGCAACCCGTACCTCGTGATCGATCGGCTCGACGCCCCCGACGGCGACTTCTACGCCCAGACACTCCACCGGCCCGACGGCAGCTGGATCGTCGAGTACCGCGATGGCGGCCGAAACCGCCACTATCAGGCGGCGGCGCCCGGTCCGAGCGCGGTCCACCAGGTCCTGGCCGCGTGGGCGCTCGGACTTCCGGACTGGCGAGGCCGACTGACCTGGCAGCCGGTCTTCCAGTAGAAGCCATTGCGCGGCGGGCCAGCTCGTCGTCAGGGGAGCTGGCCCTTTCGCGACCGGTCGCGCGAGCCTAGAATGCCGGCATCGGCCGACGCCGACGGGAGGGCCGAATCGGCCGGTCGCGTGCAACGGGGGGCTGCCATGATCTCCGCCAGCCGGCTCGATTCCCGCAGGTGCTCGTTCTCCTGCAGATCGTTCAGGATGAAGCGCATCGGATCGCTGCTCGAGCCGCCGTTCGTCTCGAACCGCACCGACTCGTTCTCCAACCGCGCCACCCGGCGCGCATCCTCGGTCTTCGCCTCCGCCAGGAAATACGTCTCGAAGCCGCGCGCTTCCGCGGCATCCCGCCAGCGCGGGTTGGCCGCGTTGACGTGGATCGAGACGAACAGGTCCGCGTGCTGCGCGCGCGCAATGCGCCCCCGATCCCGCAGCGAGATCAGGGTGTCGGTGGCGCGGGTCATGGCCACGCCGACCCCGCGCCGCCGCAGCTCCTCGGCCACGTCCCCCGCGACCGCGAGCGTGACGTCCTTCTCGCGCAGGAACTTCCGGCCGCGGATCGGGCCGAGCATCCCGACGTCGGGGCCACCGTGGCCGGCGTCCAGCGCGACGATGTGCGGCAGGCGCAGCCCGGCACCGCGCGCCGACGGGCGCACCGCGACGCCGTCGCGATGCGGCTGTGCGGGCGGGGGCCGAAGGGGCGGCGTATCGGTGGCGAGCATCTCTCCCTCGGGCAGCGCTGCCGCGTCCGCCGACACCCCGGGCGCCTCCACGAGGCGCGAGCGCTGCGCATCGTAGCGGAACCGGCCCGGCACCAGGCGCGGCAGGTACTCGACGACCCACTGGAGCGGAACGAACAGCGTATCGCGCGCGACGTAGGGCGGCACCGCCAGGGCGAAGACCCGGCCGCCGAACCGGAAGTAGCTCGCTTCAAGCACAAAATCGAAGCTCCGCCCGGCGGCGCGCACCCGCGCCGCGCTCCCCTCGGTCACCGACGCTGCGACGCTCAGCGCCGCCTCCAGATCCGGCGCCGCCACCGCGGGCCAGCCGCGCTCGTCGCGCACGGCCACCCGTCGCTCCCCGCGGCTCGACGCCACCGTCAGCGTCTCGGCGGGGAACGCCGCGGCCAGCCACGCCGCCAACCCCAACAGCGCGCATGCTGTCACCGGCGCCGTACCGCCCGCGCCATCTCGCGCTCCGCGTCGCGTCGCTTGAGGTCGTCGCGGCGATCGTACTCCTTCTTCCCGCGGCCCAGCGCGATGGTCACCTTGGCATGGGACTTCTTGAAGTAGAGTTCGAGGGGGACCAGGGTGAGGCCCTTCTGCTCGATCGCGCCCAGCAGCCGGCGGATCTCGCGCCCGTGCAGCAGCAGCTTCCGCGTCCGCAGCGGATCGTGGTTGTTGCGGTTGCCCGCCTCGTACGGCGGGATGTGAAGCGCCTCGAGCCACACCTCACCATTCCTGACCCGCGCGAACGCTCCCACCAATGTGGCGCGGCCGGCGCGCAACGCCTTCACCTCCGTGCCCGTCAGGACCAGGCCCGCCTCCCAGGTTTCCAGAATGTGGTACTCGTGCTTGGCACGAGGATTCCGCGCTATGATCCGAGGAGGACGAGGCGGGGTGGGCGCCCGGGGCGATGGACGAGGCTTCTCGGCGGGGGTCACAAGGGTCGTAACCCCAAGATAGAGCTAGGGTTCCGACCGGTCAAGGCGAGGGTTGACTGGGGAGTGGGCCAGGTCTATCTTGCGCCGCTTCGCCGAAGTGGTGGAACTGGTAGACGCGCGGCGTTCAGGGCGCCGTGGGCGCAAGCCCGTGAGGGTTCGAGTCCCTCCTTCGGCATTCGATTTCAGTACCTCGCCATTGACCGGTCCACCTGCGCCGCCCACGCCGCCACACCGCCCTTGAGGCTCCGCGCCTTCGCGATGCCGCTGCTCCTGAGGAAACGCGCCGCGTCGAGGGACCGCACCCCCGTGTGGCACACCGTGACCACGGCCGCGCCGCGATCCAGTTCGGCAACTCGCCGCGGCACGTCGCCGAGCGGCATCAGCAGGCTGCCGGGGATGCGGCATATCTCCCACTCGAACGGCTCGCGCACATCCACCAGGACCACTGGCGTTCCGGCGCGCAGTTGCGCGTCGAGCGCGCGCGCCTCGATCTCGAGCGGGACCTCATCATCGTTCATGGTCGCGCCGACGCCGTCCACGGTGGCGCCGACGCCGCAGAAGGCCTCGTAGTCCACCAGCTCGTGGATGCTCGGATGCTCTCCGCACAACGGACAGTCCGGATCCTTATCCAGCGCGAGCTCGCGGAAGCGCATTCTCAGCGCGTCCACCAGCAGCAGCCGGCCCACCAGCGTCTCGCCCACCCCGAGAATCAGCTTCATCGCCTCGAGCGCCTGCAGCGAGCCCACGATGCCGGGCAGCACCCCGAGCACTCCACCTTCGGCGCACGATGGCACCAGCTCCGGCGGCGGCGGCTCCCGGTAGAGACAGCGATAGCAGGGACCACGCGCGGCCCAGAACACCGACGCCTGCCCATCGAACCGGAAGATGCTGCCGTACACGTCCGGCTTGCCCAGCAGCGCGCACGCGTCGTTGACGAGATAGCGCGTCGGAAAGTTGTCGCTGCCATCCAGCACGACGTCGTAGTCCCCGAGAATCGCCAGAGCGTTGGCGCTCGTCAGACGTGCGTCGTGGAGCACGAGCTCCACGCCGGGATTGACGTCGCTCAACCGCTCGGCGGCCGACGCCACCTTCGACGTACCGACGGCCTTGGTCGCGTGAAGAATCTGGCGCTGCAGGTTGGAGAACTCGACGACGTCGGAGTCCACGAGTCCCAGGACGCCGACGCCAGCCGCCGCGAGATAGAGCGCTGCCGGCGAACCCAGCCCGCCCGCCCCGACGATCACCACGCGCGCAGCCTTGAGGCGCCGCTGTCCCTCGACGCCCACCTCGGGTAGGATGAGATGGCGGGCGTATCGCTGCATCTCCTCCACGCCCAAGTCGGGGAATCCCGACGACCGCAGAGGAGAATGCCGACTCATTCAGTCACTATTACCGACATGCCAACAGTCCGGGCGGCGACAGGGCCGCGATCAGACGGCGACTGCTCCGAAGCCGGCCAGCGAGCGCACTTCCGACTCCTCGTGCAGCAGGTCGGCAAGGCGAATCGAGCCCAGGGTCTCGTCAATCCGCTGCTGGAGCAACTGCCAGACCGGACGGATGGCGCAGGAGTTCTCCGTGGTGCAGCGCTCCGCGTCCACCGGATGACAGTCACAGTTGACCTCGAACGTGCCGTGCTCCGAGGCGTCGAGGACATCCTTGACCGTCACTTCGGACGGCTGACGGGACAGAAGATACCCCCCGCGCGCCCCGCGAACGGACTCCACGAGACCCGCGCGGCGGAGCCGCAGCAGGATCTGCTCGACATAGTCGGCAGGCAGCTTCTCCTTTTCGGCCATTTCCCGTGCTGCAACCGGGCCTTGCCCGGCACGCCTCGCCAAATGGAGGCTGACGATAAGACCATACTCGGCCCACGTTGTAACGCGCATATATACCCCCTTGCAAGTCGGAATATGCAAAAAGGAAGCCATTAGCTCAAGATAAGGACGACTTACAAATGAGTCTCGGTATCATATGACACGGCAGGGAGATAACTCGACATGAGCCCGTTGACCGCGCTCGGATCCGTCTGCCTCGTCGCCCTCCTGGCCGGCGCCGCACCGCAGGCCCTGCCGGCGCAGGGCATGCCGAACCGCCCCGACGTGATCCTCGCCACGACGACGTCGTTGTACGACACGGGGCTGCTCGACTCCATCGTGCCGGAGTTCGCCCGCCGGACCGGGTACCACGTGCGCGTGGTCGCGGTCGGCTCGGGCGAGGCGCTGGCGATGGGACGCCGCGGCGACGCGGACGTGGTACTCGTGCACTCGCCCGCGGCGGAGTCGGCGTTCATGGCGGCGGGCTACGGTGTGCGGCGGAGGGTCGTGGCCACCAACTACTTCACCATCGTCGGGCCCGCGAACGACCCCGCCCGGGTGCGCGAAGCACGTGATGCGGCGGAAGCGCTGCGGCGCATCGCGGGGACCGGGGCCGGCTTCGTCTCACGCGGCGATTCGTCGGGCACGAACGCGCGGGAATCGGCGCTGTGGCGCAAGGCAGGGCGGCGCCCGACGTGGCCCGGCTACATCGAGACTGGCCAGGGGATGGGGGCCACGCTGCTCGTGGCCAATCAGCGTCAGGCCTACACGCTCACCGACCGGGCGACCTTCGGGTTCCTGAGAGCCCACCTCGACCTGGTCGCGCTGCGCGAGCGGGAGCGCGACCTGATCAACATCTACCACGTGATCGAGCTCGACTCCGCGGGCCACGCCCGCATGAACGTCGAGGGCGGGCGCGCCTTCGCCGACTTCGTGGTGTCGCCGGTGATGCAGGAGTACCTCGCGCACTTCGGGGAGGCACAATTCGGCGAGCCGCTATTCGTGCCCGCGCGGGGAAAGGAGCCGGAGTGAACGGCCGGGGCTAGGGGCTAGGGGCCAGGGGCTTCCGGCTGATCGCGATGAGCGAGAGCCCGCGCCAGGGCAGGAAGCGCTCCAGCCGGCGCACCAGCCAGACCAGCGAGTCGTAGAGCTTGAGCTGCACGCGGGAGAAGCGGGTGCGCCGCAGCAGGCCGTTGAGCCACCACCCCGGCACTGCGGCGCGATTGAAGTCCAGCAGTGCCTCAACCTCGAACCCGGCCTCCTCGACCACCGCCCGCAGACGCTCCCTGGTGTAGCGCAGCCGGTGACCCAGGGCGCGATCCAGGGAGTTGAACCGTCGCGGCCCCTGGGGCACCAGCACGATGGCCCGGCCTCCGGGCTCGAGCGCCGCGCGGAAGTTCCGCAGCACCGACACCGGCTCGTCCAGGTGCTCCAGGACGTTGAGGCACACCACCGTGTCGAACCCGCCCGCCAGCGCCGCGAAGCCGGCCGTCGCCTCCGCCCGCAACGTGCCGACCTCGAGGTATGGCCGGCCGAACGCGAAGTTCGCCAGGTAGTCGAGGTAGTCCGGGTTGATATCCGTGGCCAGGTACCGGTCGCGGGGGACCAGGTGGACCGTCAGATTGCCGATGCCGGCGCCTACCTCCAGCACGGCGCGCCCGACCCACGGCCGGATGACGTCGCTCATCCACCGGGAGAACTTCCGGGCGCGCGAGAGGCTGTGGAGGATGTGCGCCCCGTATGGGTCGCTGAGATACAGGTCGTCGATCAGCGCCCCCCGTACGATGGCGGCGAGCGCGAGCACGCCGTCACGCCAGCCGATCTTCTTGCCCTCCGCATACGTGCGGCCCGCGTAGCGGATCGGGGCCTCGAAGATCGCGGCGCCGCGCTTGGCCAGCTTGATCGTCAGCTCCGGCTCGATGCGGAAGTCGTTGTACCGGAGCGGAATGGACCTGAGCAAGCTGGTGCGGACCATCTTGTAGCAGGTCTCCATGTCGCTCAGGTTCAGGTTGGTGACCAGGTTGACCAGCGTGGTCAGCAGCCGGTTGCCCAGGCTGTGATAGTACAGCAGGACGCGGCGGTACTCGCCGGTGAGAAAACGCGAGCCGAAGACCGCGTCGGCCTGCTCCGCGAGAAACGGCTGCACCAGGCGCGGCAGATCGCCCGGATGGTACTCGAGGTCCGCGTCGTGCGGGACGCACACGTCGCCGGTGGCGTGGGCGATCGCCGTGCGCAGCGCCGCTCCCTTGCCCAGGTTGCGCTCGTGCTCGATGTAATGGATCGCCGGGTGCTCGTTGGCGAGGCGGCGCAGCACCTCCCGCGTGCCGTCCGTCGAACCGTCATCCACGAC
>PMIK01000232.1 GCA_003157095.1 Gemmatimonadota bacterium
CGGGCGTTCGTGCGGGCGCTCCCGTGACGCGGTTCATCGCCCTGCTGCCCGAAGCGGCGCTGGCGCTGACGGCGCTCCTGGTGTTCGGGGCCCTGATGACGGAGCACCACCGGACGCAGCGCGCGCGGCGCGCGGCGTACGTGGGCGGCGTCCTGCTCCTGGCCGCCAGCCTCCTGACGATGGGCCGGAGCGAGGAGTTCTTCTGGGCGACCTACCGGGTGGACGCATTCTCCCAGCTGGTCAAGGCGGCCGTCGCGGTGGGCTTCCTGATCGGCGCCGTGATCGCCGGGGAAGTGCGGGGGCAGCGTGAGGACGTGCGCGGCGAGCTGTTCTTCTTCCTCCTCGCCTCCACGACCGGCCTGGTCGCGCTCTCCAGCGCGGTCGAGCTGGTCTCCCTCTACCTCGCCATGGAGATCGCGTCGTTCTCCCTGTTCGTGCTGGTTCCCATGTGCGACCGCTGCCAGATGGGGCGGGAGGCCGCGCTCAAGTTCATCGTGATCGGGCTGGCCGCGTCCGCGGTCACGCTGTTCGGCCTGTCGCTGATCGTCGGCTTCACCGGCACGACCCGGCTGGACGAGATCGCCGTGCAGCTTCCGCAGCTCGCCGGCGAGCCGGCGATGATGTTCGGCGTGGCGCTGTTCCTCTCCGGCCTGCTGTTCAAGCTCGCGGTGTTCCCGTTCCACTTCTGGGCGCCCGACGTCTACCAGGCCGCCTCGCACGGGGTGGCGGCGTTCGTGGCCACNNGAGCTGGGCGGCACGTCGCTGGTGACCGCGCTGGCGGTGATCGCCGCCGTGTCCATGACCCTGGGCAACCTGGTGGCCATCGTGCAGCGCGACGTCAAGCGCATGCTCGCCTATTCCGCGGTGGCCCAGGCGGGGTACGTCGTGGTGGGGCTGGTCGCGTTCACCCGGGCCGGCGTCGCCGCGGCGCTGTTCTACGGCCTGCTGTACCTGCTGATGAATGCGGCGGCCTTCCTCGTCGTGGCGCGGGTCGGCGCCGACGGCAGCAACCCGGTGCTGGACGATCTCAAGGGGCTGCACCGGCGCTCGCCGCTCCTGGCCGCGACGCTCCTGGTGGCGCTGTTCGCGCTGGCCGGCGTTCCGCCGACCGCCGGATTCGTGGGCAAGTGGTTCCTGTTCTCGGCGGCGATGGGGCAGGGATGGTGGCTCCTGGTGCTGCTCGGGGCCGTCAACAGCACGATCTCGGTCTACTACTACCTGGTCGCGGTGAAGTACGCCTACCTGCTGCCCGACGATCGGAACCGCGGGCCGCTGCCCCTCAGTCTCGGCGACCGGGCGCTGTGTTACGGGCTCTCGGGCGCCGTCGTGGTGCTGGGCATCTTCCCCGCCGCGCTGTACCGGTTCGCGGAGCGCGCCGCGTAGCTGTTGCCGTAGCCCGGTCCCGTTCGCTTGCCCCGGAGCGCGCGGTCGCTGTAAGCTCCGTGCGGCCCCGTCGCGGAGGTCGTCATGTCGCCGGTCGTGGGAGAGCCAGCACCCGGATTCACGCTTCCATCGACGTCGGGAACCGACGTGACCCTCGCGCAGTTCCGCGAGAAATCCAACGTTCTCCTCGCCTTCTTCCCTCTCGCCTTCACCTCTATCTGCACGGCCGAACTGTCCTCCTTCACGGAGGACGTCACGCGATTCGCGGCCGCGAACGCGGTCGTCCTGCCCATCAGCGTGGACTCCATCCCGACGCTGCGCGAGTTCAAGGCCAAGGAGAAGCTGGCGGTCGAGCTGCTGTCCGATTTCAAGCGCGAGGTGTGCCGCGCCTACGGGACGCTGCTCGAGGACAAGTTCTTCTCGCGGCGCGCCTACTTCCTGATGGACAAGCAGGGCACCCTGCGCTGGTCGCATGTGGAGGCCGAGCTGGGCCACCGGCGTGACGACGACGATTTGCTCGCACAGATCGCGGCGCTGTAGCGGCGCGGCCGGACTCCCGCGCGCGGTGCCCAGCCGGCCCGGCGCCCTGGGCGCGGTGTGCCCGTGAGCGACCCGCTCGAGCTGACGGCGCTCGTTGGCGGCCGCGAGGCGGCACGCGGCCGGATGGGTCAGGCGATCGAGGTGGCACTGTGAGCCTGCGCGTGGGACTGGTGGCGGACACGGGACCGGAGGGCAAAGCCGCCATGGCGTGGCTCGCATCGCTGTCCGACGTACAGGCACGGCGGTACGAGCCGGGACACCTCGAAGCCGCGGTCAACGAGGCGGACGTGGTGTGGATCCACGGCGCGTCGCGTCCCGAGTTGCTGCCGAGCGACGCGGTGCGCGGCTTCGTGAGCCACGGCGGGGGGCTGCTGCTCACGCTCCAGGCGGCCGCACTGGTCGGCCCCCTTGGCTTCGAGACGGTGCCGCCCGACGATTGCCGCGAGATGGTGTGGAGTCACCAGCGTGACGAGTGGTGGTCGGGAGAGCTGCGGGCGCTGCCGGACTATCCCCACCTGCGCGGCATCGCCACCTACGGCCCCCATGTGCTGGTCGAGGGCCTGCACAACGGCACGTTCTGCTGGGCGCCGGCGGAGGGTGAACCGTTCGCCTGGGCCTGCTATTCGGGTGGCGCGTGGCCGGCCGACGGCCGCGTCGTCGCGGTGGAGCGCGGCTACCGGATTCAGAACCCGGAGCGCGTGGTGGCGTGGGAGTATGCCGTCGGGCGGGGGCGGGTGCTCTGCATCGGGGCGTTCGCCTATTTCGCGGCCCCGGATCCGCAACTGCGGCCGCAGCTCGAGCGGCTGATGCTGAACGCCCTCACGGCCGCCGCGGGCGCCGCCGCTGCCGAGCCGCGTACCTGGTGGCCCTCGGCCGGAACGGTCGCGTCCCCGTCCGAGGCGCTGATGCTCCCGGACCCGCTGGAATTCGACGGCGCGCTGCCCGTGCCGTCGGAGGACGCGCTCATGATCGGCGGCCCGGTGGAGCGCGACGAGCCGTTCGACCTGGCGGGCCGTCGCGCACTGCTGGTGGGCGGTGAGCAGCACGGCATCCGTGAGGTGTGGATGCATCCGCACCGGGCGGTGGCGTCGTGGGTCGTGAGGGCCGACGGCGAGGCCGCCGTGGGAACCCAGGTGGAGGTGACGCCCGATGTCGTCTCTCGCGCGATTCAGACGGCCGACCGCCGGCTGCAGGAGACCGTGCTGGTTGCGCTGGAGCACGCGGTCGTGCTGGTGGAGTACCGGCCGGGACGCAAGCGCCGGGAGTCGGTCGGGCGCGGGCCGGTGGATTTCGAGATCGAGCTTTCCATAGACCTCCGGCGGATGTGGCCGTTCGCGGCGGGGTGCGGCGGCAACCTGGCGTACCGGAGCCGCAGCGACGGCCGCGTCTCGGTGGTTGCGTCGGAGAGTGACGACGGCGTGGTGGCCGTCTTCCTCAGCCGCGGCGCGACGGTCGAGCTGGGCCCGGGAGCGGGTGCCCCGCCGGTCGTCCGCTGCCGGATCCGCACCACGCTCGGGTCGCCGCTCCTCGTGGCGGTCGTCGGCGGTGCAAACCCGATCGAGTTTGAGCGGACGCTGCGTGGCGTCCGGCGGCTCGGGATCTCCGGCCTGGTGCGCCAGCGCACCCAGCGCTCGGCCGTTGTCGCCGACGCGCGGCTCGCCGTGCGCACCGACGACGGCCGCTTCGACCGCTCGTTCGAATGGGCCAAGCGACGGCTCGACGCGTTCCTCGGCGACGTGCCGGGCGTCGGCCGGTCGCTCCTGGCGGGATACGCCGCCTCGCGGCCCGGTGCGAGCGAGGCGCGACCCGGCGCGGCGTGGTTCTTTGGCCGGGACGCCTGCTGGGCGAGCCTCGCCCTGCTGGCCGAAGGGGAGTACTCGCTGGTGCGGCAGATCGTCCGCTTCTTCAGCGACCGGCAGGACGTCACGGGAAAGGTGCTGGACGAAGCGACCACGTCGGGCCAGTTCAGTTTCGACGCCGCGGATTCGACGCCGCTCTATCTGCTGCTGGTGGCGCGCTACCTCGCATGGAGCGGCGACCGGGAGTTCGTCGCGGCGATCTGGCCGCATGTGGAGCGCGCCTACGCGTTCTGCCTGTCCACCGACAGCGACGGCGACGGGCTGATCGAGCACACCGGCGCGGGCCACGGCATGGGGGCGGCGGCGGGCGGCCCGCAGGTTTCCCTCTACCTCGCGGCGCTGTGGCAGGCCGCGTTGGGAGGACTGGCGAGGGCGGCGGAAGTGCTCGGGCAGGGACGGTTCGCCGCCGAGTGCTGGGCGCGCGCCGCCAGGGCGACCGCGGCGATCGAGGACCGGTTCCATGACGTAACGCGCGGCAGCTATGCGCTGGAGCTCCGCGCCGACGGCACCCAGGTGTGGACCCAAAGCGCGCGGCACGCGGTGCCGTTGTTCCTCGGCTCCACGAACCCGGTCAGAGCGAAAATCTTCCTCGAGGCCCTCGGAGGGGACGCTTTCAGCGCCCGGTGGGGCGTCCGGGGGCTGCCGGTGACCGATCCGCAGTTCTCGCCGACCGGTCGTGAGACCGGCACGGTGTGGCCGCTGTTCACCGGGTGGGCGGCACTGGCCGAGTACCGGGCCGGCCTCGGCGAGGCGGCGTTCCGGCACCTGAGGGCGAATGCCGAGCTCGCGTTCGGCCGCCAGAAGGGCGCGTTCGACGAGGCACTGCACGGGTTGGAGGAGCGGGCGGTGGAGGGATGCGGCGACCGGGCGTGGTCCGCCGGCATGGTGGTGCTGCCGCTCGTGGAGGGCCTGCTGGGGGCGGAGCCCGACGCGGCGGCGGGCCGGATCACGGTCGCGCCGCAGCTGCCCGAAGCGTGGACCCGGCTCGAGGTCCTGGGGCTGCGCTGCGCCGACAGCGCGTACGACCTGACGCTGCAGAGGCGCGACGGCGCGCTCGCGATCGCACTCCGGCGCACCCTTGGCGCCGGCCTGCGCTTCACGCTGGCGCCGTGGCTGCCCACGCTCCCCAGGCGCGTAGAGGTGAACGGCCAGGAGGTCCGCCCCGAGGTCAGCGGGTGGGGGCCGGGCCTGCGCTGCGCGGTCACGCTGGAGGCGGCCGCGGAGGATGAGGTGCGCTACGTCTTGAAGTAGGCGGGATGGTCGGAAGACGATGGGCCCGAATAGTGGCCGTCCGGCCACTAATCTGAATTCTCCGATCTCCCATCCTGCGTCTGCGCCTACCGTCGCTCGCCCGCCATCCGCCGCACCGTCTCCAGCGTGCGGTCCACGTCCTCCGGCAACGTGTAGATNNACCTGCGGTATCCGCTGCAGCCCGTCGCGCAGACGGTTCGCCAGGGACATGATCCGCGCCTCGACTCGCGCCGGACCGATGCGGTTGTGGAACTCGATCGCGGCAGCGTAGCCCTTGAGCAGGGAGCGGTTCCCCGTCCCGACCTGCATCAGCCGGTAGGCGCCCGCCTTGTAGTCGTCCCACGTGGCCGAGGCGAGGGTCGCCCAGACCCCGGCGAGCTTGTCCGAGGTGATGTAGAGGAAGCCGCTCCCCGCCGGCGCGAGCAGCCACTTGTGCGGTGAGGAGTAGTACGCGTCGCAGCCGATGCGCTTCATGTCGAGCTGGAAGTGGCCGCTGCACTGCGCCCCGTCAATCACCGTNNTGCGGAATGCTCCAGACCCTGGTTTGCGGCGTGGTGGCATTGACGTAGAGATCTATCAGCTGTTGGGGATCCTGTGGCGGCACCGGCACGGCCACCTGCTTGACGTAGATCCCGTAACGCTTCGACTTCAGCTCCCATCCCATGCGCCCGCCGGGATGCTCGAGGTTGGTCAGGATGATTTCGTGGCCGGGCTCGAGCGGCAGGCCGTTGGCGACGTAGTTCATTCCCAGGGTCGCGTTCTGCGTGAGGGCGACCTCGTCCGGGGAGGCGCCGATCAAGGTGGCAAGGGCGGTGCGGAGATCGGTTTCCGGATTGTAGCCGGCGATGTAGTCGGGATGCCCCGCCTTGTAGTCCCAGTGGGCGATGGTGCCCGCCACCTGATTCAGGTCGTCGGCCACCGCCTGGATCACCACCCGCGGCATGCTGCCGAGCGTCCCCGTGTTGAAGAACGCTTCGTCGGCGGGGATCAGGAACTCCTTGCGGAGGGTGCGCCAGTAGCTCTCGTCATCCTGGAAGACGGGTGGCGGCCACGCCGGCCCGGCGGCGGGAGCGGGGATCGCGCGGATGCGGCGATCGGGGCGCGCCAGGAGAGCGACCGAGGCGAAGGAGCCGAGAAAGGAGCGGCGGTCGAGCATGGTCTGGACTCTCCTGGAGGGGGATCGCCGCGAATATGCGACGCACCTGGGTGAGCCGCCAGGCTGCTTGCCCGCGCCCGAGCGCCAGAACACATTGCGGGATGCGCAGCACCGGCATTGTGCTCATCGCCCTGCTGACGGTCACCTCCTGCCGGATCGAGCGCGCCGCGTCCGGCAGGCCGGGTGGGGCCGCCGCCGCTCCCTCCGACTCCGCCGTCTCGGCGGAGGTCTACGCCGCGCTGCGGCTCTACTACGCCCGGCTCACCTCGCGCGACTGGAAGGTGCTGGCCGAGAGCTTCTGGCCCCGGGCGACCATCACGACCATCATGCGCCCCGCCGCCGACAGCGCCGACCGCGTGCATACGACGGCCATCGAGGATTTCGTGGCGGTCGCCACCAGGCACGGCATCCGCGACTGTCCCGCCAGCTTCTCCGACGAAATCGCGCGCGCCAATATCGTGACCTACGGCCCGCTGGCAGATGCCTGGGTGACCTACCGCGCGCGCTGTGGCGTGACCCGCGACTCCACCGCGGTCCACTACGGCATGGATGCGTTCCACCTGCTGAAGCACCGCGGCGAGTGGCGAGTCGCGGGCCTTTCCTTCACGATGGAAACACCCGAGCTACCGTTGAACCGAGTGCCGTGACGGCGGCTCGCGGCCGCCGCGCGCTTGGCGGTGCAACTTCCCGCCGGGAGCGGGATAGAAGGAGTGTCAGCGCGCATCTTGCCAGCGGAGTCCACGTGAAACGACTGCTC
Source organism: Gemmatimonadota bacterium (assembly GCA_003157095.1). Lineage (GTDB taxonomy): Bacteria > Gemmatimonadota > Gemmatimonadetes > Gemmatimonadales > JACORV01 > Fen-1245. Next base: position 6,947 of record PMIK01000232.1, read on the forward strand.
TTCCTGTTGCTGTTCGTGCCGTCCGTGCTCGCCGCCCAGAAGGATCCGGGCGACGGGCCTGGCCGGCGTCCCGGGCTGTTCGATCAGGACACGACGCTCCCGGTGGCGAAGCGCGCCTACAGCATCGGGATTCTGGGATACACGGGCGGAATCTGGCAGCCATCGGGACTGGAACTGGCCCTGCTGTGGAGATTGGGCCAGCACGTGCCCACCGCTGTAGGCGCCACCGTGTCGCTCGGCAGCTTCGTCCAGGACCAGGCCGTGCTCCTCGGCCAGTCGCAGGGCTTCTTCATCGCCCTTGGCGCCACCATCCGGCAGCCGATCATTGACATCGCCTCGATCGGCTCGGACCGCAATCCGGGCTCGCTCAAGCTGGAGGTGTCCGCCGACCTTGCGGGGTCCGCCGACATCCACTCCCCCCTGCCGCAAGGCGCATGGTCGGCGCGCGCCGCCGTGCTGCTCGGGCTCGCGTTCGGCAGTTCGGACCCGCTGGGGCAGTCCGTCGCCATTTACTTCGGGCCCGCCGCCTTGCTCGGCCGCGCGACCTCCACTCACGGGGAGTTCGCCTTCCGGCTGCGCGTTCCGTTGAGACGCTAGCTGCGGCCGAGCTGCGTTAGAACTGCACCGACCAGTTCAGCTCCGCTCCCGGCGGCCGCGCTATTCTGAGCCGCGCCGCTCCCCGCTCCGCGATGTCCACCGTAATCGAGGCGTCGGGCTCGCACCGCGCCGCTGCGGGGCGGAACCCTGCTGGCAGGGCGATGGTTACCTCGTAGGGCCGGTCGTCGAGCAGCACGGCCCGCGCCGAAAGCAGGCGCCGCCGCCCATCCCATCGCTCGTCCTCGAGATCCATCACGCCCTGGACCAGGTGCCGCGTGGACCCGAGGACGAATGGCGTGCGGCGCGGACGCCGGAGCGAGAGCACCGTGGTGGCATGCGGCGGCAAGGAGAGCGCGAGCCGCCCCTGGACGTCGTCCCGTCGCACGCCCTCCCAGACGTCGTACGCGGCCAGCGGCCCGCGGATTCCGTGGTCGGACAGCGAGAGGGCGAGCTGCTGCGGCACGTCGTCCCAGTTGGTCGCCGCGAGCATCCACCAGTCGTCCTGCACCCGCGCGAGCAGCCACGCCGGCGCCCCGTCCTTTTGGACGCCCGTCCAGTCGGGTGCGGCGATGTCCAGAGCGCGTCCGCGGACCGGGGCGACCGGCATGATGCGCTTGAGGATCGCGAGCCGCTCGTCCGGCAACCGGTCGAGGTTCTCCGAGGCCAGCGCCATTCCGCCGGACAAGGCGACGACTGACGCCCACGTCCGGGCCTCGTCCTCCGTGAGCGACTCGCCTACCAGCACGGCATCCGCGTCGTTGACCCACGCGGTGCCGTTGAGATGTGCCCGCAGCAGCGACGCCCGCGCGGCGGGCACAAAGCGCGCGAAGTCCGCTTCCACGTCCGGCGACGCCCGCATCGCATCCACCAGCCCCACGGCGTGCTGGAGCGGCGCTTCGCACCCGAGAATGAACGCCCGGCCCGCTCCCTCCCGCAGCGCCCGCAGCCCGGAGCGGTAGGCTTCCGCGGCGTTCACCGGGCGCCCGCGCCGCGTGCCGGCGGCGCCCAGATGAAGGGCATCAAGCCGGAGATAGTCGTAGCCCCAGCTGCTCACGGCGTGCCGCGCCAACTCGCGCAGGAAGTCCTGCACCTCTGCCTGCGCGGCGTCGAGGCCGTAGATCCGGCCGCCCCAGCCCTCGCGCAGCGCCGCCACCAGCGGCTCGCCGTCCGGTGTCTGCAGCAGCCATTCCGGGTGGGCTGTGGGGATCCCGGAGCGCTCGGCGACGGCGAAGGGCGCGAGCCACAGGCCGGCCTGGAAGCCGGCGCCGTGGATCCGGTCGGTGAGCCAGCGGTGCCCGTGCGGAAACCGGTCGTTGGTGTCCCAGTCACCCGCCGAGCGCTGGAAGCCGTCGTCGAGCTGGAACACGCGGAACGCCTGCGTGTCGAAGCGGCGACGGGCGGCGTCGAGGTTGGAGAGGAGGTCGGCTTCGGTGGCGCCGGCCGTCACAGCGTGCCGGGACGACCAGCCGCTGGGGATCTTGCGCGGGGGCGGCGCGACGCCGGCGAGACGCCCCAAAGCGGCGAGCGGGTCATCGTCCGGGACGATGGTCAGGCTGGCCGAAGCGGGCGCGAGCGCCATGCCGACCGGCCTTCGCCCGAACAGGGAGGTGGCGACGATGCCGCCGGCGATCTCGAAGCGACCGGCGCCGGCGTCCTCCACGCCGAACGACAGGGCAAGCCCCCGGGTGGCCGGGTGTCCCGGAGTCGCCTGCCCGGGCGGCAGGACCGCGAGCTGCCAGTGGCTCGTCGTCTCCCCGGCGCCGTCGCCGGCCACGACGCGGCAATCGCTCGAGGACTCGTAGCCGTTGATCCACAGGCGCGGCCGGCGCGGGGAGCCCGCATTCCGCGCTCCGCCCGCCAGCGCGGCGACGCGGGCCGACCGGCTGTCGAGGAACCGGATCTCGGTGAGGGTCCGCTCGGCGGCGAGGCCGCGCGCCGTCACGGTGATGAGCGGCGGCGGGCCGTCGAGGAACTGGGCGGTCACCTCGACGCCGGCCACGGTGCCGATCACCTGCCACCCCGCGCTCCCTCCCCGAGGCGGTGCCAGCTCGAAGCGGCGGACGTTCTCCAGGTCGCCGAGCGTCGTGGCCTCCTGTCCCTCCAGCACCACCGCGACTTCGGCCGCCGCGATCGCGCCCGGCCCTTCGCGCGGCACCAGGCTCCAGCGCTGCCGGGCGTCGAGGCGGAACTCCCACGCCGCGCGGCGCCGGCGGCGCCTGGAGCCGGCGCTTCCCGGCAGCCACAGCAGGCCAGCGGCCATGGCGGCGAGGAGATCGCGACGCCTCATGGGCTCGTTCCGGTCGGGGGTCGGCAGCGCAAGCTTGTGGTCTCCGCTATCGCGCTCTAGGTTCGGCACTTATGGCGCAGCCACCATCCCAGCGCGCACCGCAGGCGGGGCTCAACGCCTCGGTTCCCTCGCACCCCGGGCTGCGGCTCCTCGCCGAGGTGAGTTCGGCCCTTTCCGCCGGCGTGTTCTCCGAGGCGGCGATGGCGTCGGTGGTGACCACGCTGCGGCAAGGCTTCGACGCACTCCAGTGCCGCCTCTGGGTGCGCGAGGAGGACGGGGTCTCGTTCCGCGCCATCGCGACCACCGGCGACGAGCCGTCGGCCGAGGAGGCGGCGCGGGTGGCGGACGCCATCCGGGCCGGCGCACTCGCCCCCGCCGACACGTGGGACGCCCTCGACCTGAGCGTGCCGCTGGTGCACCAGGAGGAGCGCCTCGGCCTCCTGCAGGTCCGGGTCCCGCGGGACGGCCGCGAGGCGATGGAGCGCGACATCCTCACCGTCGTGGCGAGCGTGCTCTCGCCACTCCTGGCGTCCAAGGAGCTGTCCCAGGATCTCGCGATCGAGATCGCGCGCCGCGCCCGGGAGATTGACGACCAGCGCCGCTTCACGGCCAAGGTGATTGACGCGCTGCCGGTCGGCCTGTACGTGATCGATCGCGACTACCGGATTCAGGCCTGGAATCGCAAGCGCGAGACCGGCACCCAGGGTGTGCCGCGCGAGGAAGCGATCGGACGGCCGATCTTCGAGGTGATGAGCCGGCAGCCGCGTGACCTCCTCCGGCGCGAGTTCGACGAGGTGCTCGCCACGGGCAAGATGCAGGTACTCGAGCAGGAATCACAGACCTCGGGCGAGGTACACCATTACCGGATCACCAAGATCCCGCTGCGGCTCAATGACGACGAGGTCACCCACGTCATCGCCACCGGCGAAGACATCACCGAGTGGAAGAACGTGCAACGGCAGATCGCCCAGTCGGAGAAGCTCGCCGCCATCGGCCAGCTCGCGGCCGGCGTGATGCACGAGATCAATAACCCGCTCGCCACCATCGGCGCCTGCTGCGAGGCCGTCAGCGCCGTGGCCGAGGACGCCGCGCCGGCGGTGCAGGCCGGCATCGCCGAGTACGTGAAGATCATGGACACCGAGGTGCAGCGCTGCAAGCGCATCGTCGAGGGACTGCTCGACCTCAGCCGCCCGCGCTCCGGCGCCAGGTCCCCGACCGACGTCAATAAGGTGGTGGAGGACACGCTGTTCCTGCTGAAGCACCACGAGCGGTTCAAGCGGGTGGCGCTGCAGCGCGACCTTGCCAGCGGCCTGCCGGGCGTGCACGCCAACAGCGAGCAGCTCATCCAGGTATTCATGGCGCTGATGCTGAACGCGATGGACGCGATGGACGCACGCGGCACCCTGACCATCCAGACCTCCCTCAACGCAGGTCGGTCGGACGAAGTGGTCATCGCGTTTGCCGACACCGGGACGGGCATCACCGGCCACGACGTCCAGAAGATCTTCGAGCCGTTCTACACCACCAAGCCCCAGGGCCGCGGCACCGGCCTGGGCCTCTCCATCTGCTACGGCATCGTCGCGGACCACCGGGGCCGGATCGAGGTGGACTCCCAGCTCGGCCGCGGCTCCACGTTCCGCGTGATCCTCCCGACCGGTGAAGATCCTCGTCATTGAGGACGACCGCACCGTCGGGCAGTACGTGGCCCGCGGACTCCAGGAGCACCGGTACGCGGCCGAGCTGGTGACCGACGGCCGGGCCGGGCTGGAGGCGGCCCGCGCCGGCCACTGGGACCTGATCGTGCTGGATCTCCGGCTCCCGGGCCTCTCGGGGCTGGAGGTGCTGCACACCCTGCGGGACGGGGGCATCGGCACGCCGATCCTGGTGCTGACCGCGCAGGACTCGGTCGAAGGGAAGGTGGACGCGCTCCGGGCGGGTGCCGACGACTACGTGACCAAGCCGTTCGCGATGGAGGAGCTGATCGCGCGCGTGGAGGCCATCGGCCGGCGGCCCAAGGACCTCGTCCCGCCGGTCGTCCAGCTCGCGGACCTGGTGCTTGACGTCGGGAGCCGCGAGGTGCGGCGCGGCGGCGTGCGCATCGAGCTCACGCCCAAGGAATACGAGGTGCTCGCATACCTGGTCTCGCACCCGGGCCGGGTGATGAGCCGGACGCTGATCACCGAGTACGTGTGGGACTACCACTTCGATCCNNTCGTGAGCAGCATCCGCTCCCAGCTCGCGGTCTGGTACACGGTCGCCCTCCTGGCGACCGTGCTCGCCTTCGGGGTCGCGACCTCGCTGGTTGACCGCCGCGCCCGCTACGCCGATCTCGATCGCCGCCTCACCATCGAAGCGGACCGCGCGGGCCGGCTGATGGCGCAGGCCGAAGGGTCCGGCGGGCGGGTCCTGGACGAGGTCAATCCGACGCTGGCGTCGCTGCGGCTCGACCTGCAATCGCCCCTGGAGCTGGTCGCCGACTACCTGATCGTCGTGGACTCCCTGGCCCGCATCGTCTACGGCTCGGCGGAGACGCGGCGCTTCTCGCCGGCGGCGTCGGACTCGCTGCGCTTCCGCGCCTTCGCCGTCAGCCACGATCACGAGTCCTTCGACCTGGTGCTGGACGGGGTCGCCCTGCGCTTCGTCGCGCGCCCCGTCTCCAAGCCGGAGGGAGCGCCCGCGGCCCTCGTGATGGTCGCGGTGGGGGCCCCGACGCGCGATCTCGACATCGCCCCGCAGGGGATCCTGGCCTCGATGCTGCTCGTTTCGCCGATCATCCTGCTGTTCGCGATCGGCGTCGGCTACGTGCTTTCGGCCCGCGCGCTGCAGCCGCTGGGCCGGATGATTGACGAGCTGGAGGCGATCACCGACGGCCGCAGCCTGCACCGACGCCTGCCCGCCCCCCCGGAGGCCGGCGACGAGATGGACCGGCTGGCCCACACCCTCAACGCGATGATGGCCCGCCTGGAGACCAGCTTCTCCGCCTTGCGGCGGTTCATCGCGGACGCGAGCCACGAGCTCAAGACCCCGCTCACCGTGATGCGGGTCGGCGTCGAACACTCGCTCACCGACCCGCGTACGGCACCCGAGACCATCGCGGCGCTGGACGAGACGCTCCAGGAGGTGCGCCGGATGACCGAGCTGGTTGATACGCTGCTCACCCTGGCCCGGGTGGACGAGGGGCGGATGGAGCTGCACACCGAGCCGGTGGAGCTCGTCGCGCTCGTCGCCGAGGTCTACGAGACGGCGCAGATGCTCGGCGAGGAGGCGCAGGTCGAGGTCGCGCTGGAGACGCTCCCCGCGCCGGTGCTGGTCCAGGCCGACCGCGCCCGGATGCGGCAACTGCTGCTGAATCTCATTTCCAACGCCGTCAAGTACACCCCGGCGGGAGGCAACATCTGGCTCGTCTTGACCGCGGGCCCCGAAGCTGCCACCATCTCCGTCCGCGACACCGGGCTCGGCATCGCGCCCGGTGACGTGGATCGCGTGTTCGACCGGTTCTGGCGGGCCGATGCTGCGAGGTCCCGCACCGGCGAGCGGCCGGGGTTCGGGCTCGGACTGTCCATCTGCANNCATCAATTCGTAATCCGCGGCTCATTGCGCGTTCATCACCGGCGCATATGCTGCTGGTGCCAGAAGTGCCTGGAGGTTTCCGTGTTTGACTTGTTGATCGAGTCGAAGAAGCCCGTGGCGGTCGGCGGCGGATTCGGTGGCGGCACGTTCTCGATTGTGCTGCACGCCGTGATCATCTCGGCTGCCGTGTACGCCACGATGCACGCCAAGGAAGTGGTGCGCGAAGTCCGCCACCAGATTGACGT
>PMIK01000241.1 GCA_003157095.1 Gemmatimonadota bacterium
TAGGCGCCGTTCGACAGGAACTGCGCGTGAGGGAACTTGGTGTGGGGAGACCGGAAGCGCCGAACCGCCACCGCGGAGACCGGAGCCGTCACCCGCGTCTCCTCGGCGGGCCGGGGCTGCGTGATGGCCGCATGGCGCGGCGCGCGCTCCTGCAACAGCAGCGCGGTGGCCTGCACGCGAGGATCGGCGTGGAGGCGCTTCACCATCAGATCGCCGAGAACGGCGTTGGCCAGCGCGACGAGGCTCATCCCCTGGTGATGAGCCAGGAAGGCCTGGACGACGACCCCGTGGGTGCCATGGGGTCGCGGCTCACTGATGCTCTCGGCCTCGTCCGCCTTCTGGTGCGTGTAGTCAATGGCCTCGTAATAGCCGTACGCACCGTCCAGCCCTTCCCGGGCCAGGCGCCGGAAGTTGTGTGCGGCTCTCTCGGGGTCCACCATGGCGGCGAGGGCGGTGGCGTAGGGGGCCACCACCAACTCGTCGCCGAGACCTCGCTTCAGACCCAGGCCGGGGACGCCGAAGCCTTTGTACTGGTACGTCCCATGGCGGTCCACGACGTTGAAGGCGGACTCCGAGATTCCCCAGGGCACGCCCTGTTGCCTCCCGTACTCCCTCTGCCGGCGCACGGCCATGCGGCACGACTGGTCGAGGAGGGTCCCCGGATAGCTCCGCATCACGAGGAGGGGCATGAGGTATTCGAACAAGCTGCCGTTCCATGACAGCAGCGTGGGAGCGCCATCCACGCTGGTCAGCAACCGTCCCAAGTGGAACCAGTGGCCGTCGGGGACATCACCTTTGGCGATGGCGACGAAACTGGCCAGGCGGGCTTCGGAAGCCAGAAGGTCGTAGTAAGAAGGATCGAGCCGGCCCGGGCCCTCGGCGTCTGCGAGGCGATAGCCGATAGCGAAGATCTGGCGCTGCCACTCGTAGAGGAAGTCGAAGCTCATGCCGTCAACGAAGGCGAGGGCGCGCGCGGCGAGTTCCTCGAGGCGCGTCGCGAATCCACGGGGCTCCGGGGCGGGAGCCGTCAACCCGGCGGCGAGGGACCGCGTCCAGTAGGCCGCCTCGGCATGATGGCTGGAGGCCGCATCGGCCGACTCGAAGGATGCGATCGCGTCGGTCAGCGAGGAGACCTGTCCGGCGGCGCGCGCCAGCTTCTCCTCGCCGGCCTCGGCCCCCCCCAACCCGTCCAGTACGGACGTCACCGCCGCGGCCAAGTGGGTCGTCCCCTCCTGGTGCGCGCCTGGCGTGTCCGCCAGACGTGCCAGGCATTGCCGGGCCACTTCGGCGGTGTCGGCCAGGCCCTCGCAGATCTGCGTCGCGGACTGGGACTCGCCGGCCAGCTGCCGCAGACCTTGCGCCAGCGCCAGGAGAGCGCCCGCGAGGTTGCCGCTATCCACGGTGGAGACGTAGCGGGGGAGCAGCGGCGCCAGGGTCCTCGTGTCGTACCAGTTGAACAAGTGGCCTTCGAAGCGCTCCAGCTCCTCCACGGTGGACAGCGTGGCCTCGAGCCGCTCGACCAACTCCGGGGTGCGGATGAAGCCAAGATCGTGAGCGGCCAAGGTCGAGAGGAGCCCCATTCCGATGTTCGTCGGGGACGTCCGGTGGGCCACCACCGGCGCGGGCGTTTCCTGCAAGTTGTCCGGAGGGAGGCCGTGGTCCTCCGGGCCCATCAAGGTCTCGAAGTAGCGCCACGTCTTGCGTGCGATGAGACGGAGCAAGCGGCGATCCTCGGAGCCAAGGAGATGACGCTCGGGCGACACGGGCTGGCTGAGCCAGTAGGCCACCAGCGGCGCGGCCAACCACAGAGCAAGAAGAGGACTGGCCACAGCCAGGCTGCTCGGCCGGGCGGCGGCGATCAGGGCGAGGAGCATCAAGGCGATGAACGGGCTGGCCGCCATCCCCGTGAGGAACACCAGCGCGCCGGCCCGGGCGCCGAGGCCGGCGGCCCGGGAGGTCGCGGTGGCCGCCGTCTCCCATTCGAGGAGGCGGCGCTGCGTGAACACGAGGCGAACCAGGGTCAGAGCGATGGCGTGAACCATCTCGTAGGCCTGGTAGGCGAGAAACGTGATCTGCAGGAGCGTCTGGGCGCCGGCGGTGCCGGTGTCCTCGCCCAGGATTCTCAGGAACACGCCCAGGGGTTGCTGCGGGGCGGGGCCGTTACCCAGCCTGACGGCCAGCGGGTAGAGTGGAAATGCGATCGCGGCGAGAACCGCGACCGTCCAGATCAGGGGATTCCCCGGCAACACCAGCCAGGCCAGGGCGAGGAAGGCGACGGTGGTGGGGGCCACCACCGTGCGCCTCAGGTTGTCGAAGATCTTCCAGCGGGAGATGACGGGGAGGCGGTTGCGCTCCAGGCCCCAGCGGGTCGGGACCACGGGGAACAGCCAGAAGAGAATCTGCCAGTCACCGCGCGTCCATCGGTGTTGCCGCCGCGCGTGAGTGAGAACACTCGCGGGGTAGTCGTCCACCACCTCAACGTCCGTCACCAGGGCGGCCCGGGCGTGCAGGCCTTCGAAGAGGTCGTGGGACAGGAGGGAGTTCTCCGGGACCCGGCCTTCGAGGGCGGCCATGAAGGCGTCCACGTCGTAGAGGCCCTTGCCCGTGAAAATCCCCTCCTTGAACAGGTCCTGGTAGGTGTCCGAGACCGCGGTGGTGTACGGATCAACGCCCGTGTGCCCGGCGTACACGCGGGCGAACAGCGACCCGGCGGCGCTCGCCATCGTCACGCTGACGCGAGGCTGCAGGATTCCATAGCCCTCGGTGACCCGGCGCAGGCGAGGATCGAAGTGGGGACGGTTCAGGGGGTGGGCGATGATGCCGATGAGCTTCCGGGCCGCGTGCAGGGGAAGCTGGGTGTCGCTGTCCAGGGTGATGCAGTAGCGGATACTGGCCAGCACTTCTGGGTCGCCCACGTGGAGGCGGAAGCTCGTGTCCGTGGCCCCGCGCAGTACGCGGTTGAACTCCTCGAGCTTCCCGCGCTTGCGCTCCCAACCGATCCACGCGCCCTCGCCGGGGTTCCACTGGCGCACCCGATGGAAGAGGTGGAAGCGGTCGGGGCGACCCTGGCCGAGGCGGGCGTTCAAATCGAGGACGCCGGCGCGGGCGGCTTCCAGGATCTCGTCGTCTCCCGGCAGTTCGGCGGTGGGGGCGTCGGCGAAGTCGCTGAGGATGGCGAAGTGAATGCGCGGGTCGGCGTTCCCCAGCGCCAGGACCTCCACATGCTCCAGTAACTCGGCCACCCCGGCCACGTTCGTGAGCATGGTGGGGACGACCACCATCGTCCGCGAGTCCTCGGGGACTCCGGTCCGGAGGTCGAGGCGAGGGAGGCGGCGTGGCGGCGCGAGGCGCGCGGCCAGGCGCTGGACGAGGGCGATGGCGAAGTCGCTGGCGGGCAGGAGGAGGAGCGCCGCCGTCCAGACCTGCGCCAACGCGGTGCCGCCAAAGGCCCGGAGGTACGCGACGGCTGGGGCCAGCAGGGCGGCGGTGACGAGTCCGATTGACCCCAGGTAGGCGCTGGTGGCGTGGGCGAAGATGAAGCGGCGTGCGCGGCTGGCGAGACGCGGGCGGTACGCGACATCGGTCTCGAGGCCGGGTCGGCCTTTATCGATCAGGTGATAGCCCACGTGGACGGCGCGGTCGCCGGCCGGTTTCAGTTCGGCGGCCTGCCGTGCACTCTCGACAGAGCGAAGGGCCACGCGGAGCTGGCCTTCCCCGGTGGCCTCCGCCAGTTCCTCCACTGCTTGCCGGTAGCGGTCCCGGCTGAGAAAATCCATCTTCGTGTAGACGCCGGCCGGGTCGCGCTGCAAGACCTGTTCGACCAGGCTGACGTGCTCGAAATACAGCATCCAGTCCAGGGTGGAGCACAGTCGCAGGCTGGTGATGGCGTTAGCCACGGAGACCTGCGTCATGGCCTGGGCCTGGTGCTCCGTCCGGATCGAATCCTCCGCTGTCATGCCCTGCGCGGTGAGGCGTTTCTCGACGGCGGCGCGCACGGGAGAGACCAGCGGCCCGTACTCGCGCATCCTCTGCAGGAGCCGCACCACATAGGCCGTCTCCAGGACTTCGGGGAGGGACGCCAGGGGCACCGCATCTCCGGCGCCGCCGATCTGGGAGAGAAAGCCGTCGGCCCTGAGACGCGCGTCCCGGCCCTGGAGCGCTTCGTCCGCCAGTCGCCTCAAATTCTCGATGAGGGCGAGCTTGAGCATGCTGGGCCAGGCCCACAGCTCACCGATAGTCAGGGGGGCCACCGTCTGGTAGGCGGCCATGAAGCGCAGGAGCTGGCTCCGGTCCAGTCGGCCGTCGGTGTGGCGGATCAGCTCGAGGGCCATGGCGTAGACCCGTGAGACACCGGCCATCTCTCGCGGGGCCAGCTTGGGCAGGTCCTGGTAGTACTGCCGTGGCAGGTTGAGCCGGACGCCCCGGATCTCGGCCTCGATAAGGTGGAAGTTGTCGAGGAGCCATTCCGCCGCCGGGGGGACGAACTCGCCGCGGTGGACGTCGCCGGCGAGGACGCGATAGGCCTCTCGCAGCACGCGGGCGTTTTCCTCCACCCGGGAGAAGAACGCGCGTGCCTTGCGGCGTGGATCGCGGGCCAACGTGAAGCTGGCGGCGAGGGCCTTCGCCCGTTCCTCCAGGCGCTCGATGCTGAGGAGCTGGGCGCGGAGGGGCTTCTCGGGTTCCGGGCGGGGGTGGCCCCCGAAAAGGCGGAGCAGCGGCCTCAGGACGTCAGCCAAGGCGACCGGCCCGTGCACTCGTCAGCATCCGTTGAAGCTACACATTTTCGTCGCTTGAGGACTGCCAAGTCCCGCAGCGCAGCAGCGAGCCGGCCCCGATGCACGGTGGCCGGGGCGTCGCGTTTGTGGCAGAATTGTGCCCATCGCACCACACGCGCGACACCAGCACGCTCGGCTCCGGGGCGCAGGACGCGACGCTGAGCCGCAACCCACGAGCCCGGTCATGTCATCTGCCGACCAATATCTCGCGCCGGCGCGTGATGTCCCGAAGCCACCCGTGCCGAGACCTCGGCGGTCACCCCTGCTGACCCTCGGCCCGCTGGTGGCCGTGATGTTCTTCTGCGTTTCCGGCGGCCCCTTCGGCCTCGAGGGCGTGGTGGGCGGCGTCGGACCCGGCGTGGCGATTCTCCTCCTGGTCGTCACGCCCCTCCTGTACAGCGTGCCCGAAACGTTGATCATCGGCGAGCTAGCCTCGATGCTGCCCGCCGAGGGCGGCTACTACCAGTGGGTCAAGCGCGCCTTCGGCCGGTTCTGGGGGTTCACCAACGGCTGGCTGAGCTGGATGTATTCGCTGATAGACATGGCGATCTATCCGGTGCTGCTCCTCCAGTACCTCCGCTACTTCACCGGCGACCTCGGGCGCCTCCCGTCCTGGCTGCTGGCGCTCGCCCTGATCTGGGGCGCGACGTGGCTCAACCTGCGCGGGACGCGGGCGGTCGGCCTCGCGTCGGGTTGGTTCGTCGCGCTGGTCCTGGCGCCGTTTGGAGTGCTGGCCGGCTTCGCGGCCGCGCGCTGGGCGTCGGCGGGTTCCGCGGCGGCCTTCCCAAGCGATCCCTTCCGCGCGTCCGGCGCCTCGTTCCTCGGAGCCCTCGGCCTCGGCATCTCGCAGAGCGTGTGGAACTACAGCGGGTGGGATAACGCCTCGACCATCGGCGGCGAGATCGAGGACTCCGGTGCGACGTATCCGCGCGCACTGCTGCGGGCGCTGCCGCTCGTCGCCGCGGTCTATCTGCTGGCGATCGTCCCCGTGCTCGCGGTGACGGACTGGAAGGCGTGGACCGACGGCGCCTGGCCGGCGCTCGCCGCCACGGTGGCCGGGAAGTGGCTGGCGGCGTGGATCGCCGCGGCCGGGATGGTCAGCGCCTTCGCGCTCTTCAACGCGTTGCTGCTCGC
>PMIK01000088.1 GCA_003157095.1 Gemmatimonadota bacterium
GGTGGTGCGGCTGGGCCGCCGCCGGCTGCGCGGCGGACGCCGCGGCAGGCTCCGCCGCCGGCGCCGACCCCAGCGCCGCGAGCAACGTTACCCGGTACACGGGGGGCAAGCGCTGGCGGCCATGCACGCCGCCTGCAAGCAGAAAGGTGACCACGACCAGCGCATGCAGCGCGGCCGAACCCGCTATGCCGGGCGCACCCAGCCGCTCCTGGGTGGCCCGGTGCCTCATCCCCTTCACTTCTCGACGGTCTCCTCTTCAGCCACGAGGCCGACGTCGCGCACGCCCGACGCCCGAATCACCGCGAGCACGCGCACGACGTCGCCGTACGGCACGCCCTTGTCGGCCCGCAGGTAGATCGCAGCAGGCTTCCGCCGGGCGACCAGCGCGCGGAAGGTCGCGCGGAAGTCCTCGTAGGAGAAGGTGGACTGGTCCACGTCAATGCGGCCGCGCCGGTCCACCGACACCACCACGCCCCGCTCCGGCTGGAGGGGACGGGCCTCCACCCGCGGTAGCTGGACCTGGACGCCGCCCTGCATCATCGGCGCCGTGATCATGAAGATGATCAGCAGGACGAAGGCGACGTCCACCAGCGACGTGACGTTGATGTCCGCATTGAACGCGGCTCGCGGGCGGCGCCGGACCGCCACCTACAACCTCCCCTCCCGCGCGAGCGTCACGATCAGCTCGCGCCCGAACCCCTCGAGCTCGGCCGCGACAAAGTTCTGCCGCGCCGTGAAGATGTTGTAGGCGATCACCGCCGGAATCGCGACCGCCAGCCCCGCGACGGTGGTGACCAGCGCCTCCGCGACGCCGGGCGCAACCGCGGAGATGTTTCCCGAGCCGCCGACCGAGATCCCGATGAACGCGTCCATCACGCCCAGGACCGTACCCAGCAGCCCGATCAGCGGGCTTACCGAGCCGAACGTCGCCAACCACGGGATGTAGCGCCCGAGCTGGTCGTGCTCCGCGTCCACCTGGGTGTCGAGCACCATGCGCAGCGCCTCGAGTTGCGTGGGTGTCAGCGTGCCGCCCTCCACCGGCGCCTTGGCCAGCCCGCCCGGCCGGATCTCCGCGAAGAAGTTGATGCCCTCGGCGAACAGCCGGGTGAACGGGGACGCGGGAAGCTGGTCCACCGCCGCCCGCGCGTCTTCCAGCCGGGTGGCGTGCTCGGTCGCGTCGAAGAACGCGTCGGACGCGCGCCGGATGCGCCGGAACTGCCACAGCTTGGCGAAGATCAGGAACCACGACACGGCGGAGAACACCACCAGCACGCCAAGTACGATCTTGGTGGCGAAGCTGGAGACGGCGATCAGTTCCAGCTCGGTGGTCGGCACGGCGCCGCCCACCTGCATGAGCATCACGCCGCGTCTCCGCGCAGCCAGTCGTAGGTATGTCGCAGTCCCTCGGCAAGGGACACCTGCGGCGTCCACCCCAGGATCCGCTCGGCCTTGGCCGCCGTCAGCGCGCTGGCCAGCAGCTCCCCGGCGCGCGCCGCGGCATGGTCCACGCTCACCTCCACGCCCGCGGCGGCGATCATCGCCTCGGCCAGCGCCGTGACCGACGTCTCCACGCCGGTGCCGATGTTGAAGGCGCGCGCATCCACCGTGCCGTCCGGCGCGGGGAGCGTGGCGTCGGCAGCGAGCACGTTGGCGCGCGCGACATCGGCGACGTACACGTAGTCCCGCGTCTGGCTCCCGTCTCCGTAGATGGTGAGCGGCTTCCCCGTGCGGAGCCGGTTGCCGAAGATCGCCACGACCCCCGCCTCACCGTGCGGGTCCTGGCGCGGCCCGTACACGTTGGCGTAGCGGAGCGCGACCGCTTCGAGACCGTAGAGCTGGCCGTAGCATACCAGGTAGTACTCGGCCGCCAGCTTGCTCACGCCGTATGGCGATACCGGGAGCTTGGGCGTGGTCTCCACGTGCGGAGGCTTCCGCTCTCCATAGACCACTCCGCCGGAGGAGGAGAAGACGAGGCGGCGCGTTCCTCCGGCCCTGGCACCCTCGAGCAGGTTGAGCAGGGCGAGCAGGTTCTCTTCGGCGTCGAAGATGGGATCGGACACCGAGACCCGCACGTCCACTTGGGCGGCGAGGTGCGAAATGACCTCGAATCCACCACCCGAAACCAGCGCGCGCGCCTCCTCGGAACCCACGTCGAGCTGACGGAACTCCGCCGCCTTCGGCACGTTCTGCGGCCGACCATGCGACAGGTTGTCGATGACAGTGACATCGCACCCGGCGGCCAGGTACGCGTCGGCGACGTGGGAACCGATGAACCCCGCTCCCCCGGTGACGAGCACACGGCGTTTCATGTCCTACGAACCTCGTGGATGGGCTAGGCCGGCAGCGACCGGCGAAAGGACGAACCCGCCTGTGCGGCGGGTTCGAGCGTCACGAAGGCATCCGGCGCACCTGGCGCACGGCGGACCCCGGCCGGATGTCCGGCCGGTCCAGCTGAATGATGACACCGGTNNAGGTCAATCACCTCGCCCTGCACGCCGCTGTCGGCCGGGACTGCGCTGGGGCGCACGCCGCGCGTCACGCGGTACGGCTCGACCTTGAAGACCCCCTGCCCGCCGTCTATGGTTTGATACACCGCCACGACCTGCGCCGTGACGTTGTCGCCCGGAGCGCCGACGCCGGTGACCTTCAGGAGGCCGGTGGGCCGGACGATCGCCCCATACCCGGGAATGACCCTGGCAGGCGTACTGTAGCAGACCAGGATGTCCCCGGGCTTGACCGTGTCGCCCGGCGGCGGCGCGACCAGGACGGTACCGTACAGCATCGCGCTGGTCGTCGTGGCCAGGCGGCTGAGGGACGAGGTCGCCGTATTGCCGAGCATGCGGCCCGCGTTCAACTGCTCACCCGCCTCGAGCACGAAGCCGGCGGAGTAGTGCTCGCCTTCCCGCACCGCGCGGTACCCGTGCTGCTCCCGCAGTTGGAGTGTCCCGGCGGCCCCGTGGGCGCGGCCCTGGGTCGCGAAGATCGTGGCGCCGGTAGCGGGATTCACCACCGGCCCCTGCTGCGCCGGTGCGGGCTCCGTTTCGGCCGCAGCCGGTGCCACCGTGATGTCACCCGGTGCGGCCGAGGCCGCCGGCTCGCTCTGCATCGCCGGCGCGGCTGGTCCCGCGGACACCATCTGGAGTTCTTCGCCCGGGAAGATCCAGTGAGGATCTTCGATGGTCGTGGTGTTGAGGCGGTAGATCTCCGGCCACAGCAGCGGATCGCCCAGGAACTGCTGCGCCAACGCCCACAGCGATTCGCCCGGCTGCACCACGTGCGCGGCGGGCAGCGGAGCGCCGGCCTGACGCCGCTCCGCCTGCGCAGTTGCCCCTCCCTGCGGCGGAGCCTGCTGCGCCGCCAAAGCCGCCATGCCCACAGGCGGGACGGCCAGGCTCCCCAGAACCAGGCCGACCACGACCGGGAAGTGTCCGAGCTTAGAAGGGAAGATCGTCGTCCTCTTCATCGAGCGCCTCCGGGAAGTCCTCGAACGATTCTTCCTTGCCCTGCGCCCCCCCCGCACCAGCCGACTGCCCCGCCTCACCGGACGCCGGGGCTCCCTTCCCCGCGACTGCCGAAGCCCGCTTGCCCGACTCGGCCCCACCACTTGCCCCAGCATCGCCACGACCCGAGAGCATCACCAGATCCCGAACGTTGATCTCCGTCGTGTAGCGCTTCTGACCCTCTTTGTCCTGCCAGGTACGGTACTCGATCCTGCCCTCTACATAGACCCGGTCACCCTTCTTGAGGTACTTCTCGACCACGTCCGCCAACCCGCTTCCCTTCGCGTTCCATACCACGCACCGATGCCACTCGGTCTTCTCCTGCTTCTCCCCAGCCTGCGTGGTCCACTGCCGGCTCGTGGCGAGCGACAGCGTCGCGACCCGCGAGCCGTTGCTGGTGCTCCGAACCTCCGGGTCGGCCCCGAGGTTCCCGATCAGCATGATCTTGTTGAGACTGCGACTCACCTGACGACCCTCCTCGCGGCACAATCGGGCACCACGGACGGGGCGGAAGTATAGGCGCCACAACGGTTTTTGTCAACCGAAAGCACGTGGTACCTCATCCTTTTTCCGCAGCTTCGAGCGCGAGTTGAAGAGCCATTGTGACGGCGTTTTCGGTGGGATTGCGATAGTAGGCGCGTCGCGTGGACAAAGGCCGGAAGCCCGCCCGCTGGTAAAGGTGCAGCGCGGCGGCGTTCGACTGCCGCACTTCGAGATAGACCGCGGCGGCGCCCTCCCGGCGGAACATGTCGAGCATGGCAGCGAGGAGGCCGTGACCGAGGCCACGGCGCCGCGACTCGGAATCCACCGCCAGATTGAGAATCTCCCCCTGGTCGGCGACCAGGGAAGCCAGGGCGTACCCGGCCAGGAGGCCGTTGGGGCCGTCCGCAGCGAACGCGCGGATATGGGGCTGGGCGAGCAAATCGAGGAAGGCCTTCCGTGACCAGGGGTCCGTGAAGGCCGCGCGCTCGATCGCGACCACGCGTTCCAAGTCGTCCGACACCAGCGGCCTAGCGCTGGCGCGCGCGATATCGCACCTCCGCTTCGGCCAGGCGGCCATATGCCGGCTCCCAGAGATCGGGCGCGTCTATCAGCGCGAGCCCCCCGGCGAAACCGCGGAGCCGCANNCCCTCGGCGATGAACCGGTACACCGCGCGGTATACGTCGCCGCGCAGCGCGTCGTATTCCGCCAGCACCGTGCCTTCCCCACCGCTCGCGGCCAACGCGGCGCCCAGGAGCGACGGGCCCGCCAGGAGCGGCAGCCCGCGCGCGCGGCACAGGCCTTTGGCAAAGGCGATGCCGATTCTGAGCCCCGTAAAGGAACCCGGACCGTCGGCGACGATGACACCCGCGAGCCGGGGGATGGACACGCCGCGCTCGGACAGGAGTCCCCGCACCAGGCGCTCGATCTCCCGGGACAACTCCCGCCGTCCGGGGATGCGGATCTCGGGTCCCGGATCCTGGGGCGTGCCCAGGGCGAGCGAGGGAGTATCGGTCGCCGTCTCGATCGCCAGGAACAGACCGGGCGCGCCGTCGCTCATGGCACCACCAGCACCCTCATGGCCGGGTCATCAGCGTACTCAAGCCCGATGCGGTGGGTGACCGGCGGCAGCGCCTCGCCGAGCCGCTCCGGCCACTCGATCAGCACCACGGCGTCCCCCTCACCCAGCATGTCGTCGAGCCCGAGATCGGCTGCTTCGGCGGCGCGGCGGAGGCGGTAGGCGTCAACGTGGTAGACCGTCGTCGCTGTGCCTTCGTAGCGATGTACCAGGGCGAAGGTCGGACTGGTGACCGGCTCCGTGACCCCCAGGCCGCGCGCGATCGCGCGCACCAGCGTCGTCTTCCCCGTCCCCAAGTCGCCGGCGATGGCGACGACCACCGCCGGGGGCGGCCGGAGCGTGCGCGCGAACTCGTCGCCGAAGCGGGCGAGCGCCGCCTCATCTACGCGCCGGACGCCCACGCCTTCTCCCCGTGCCCGCAGACCCCGGCGCGTCCGCTCCGCCGTGCGTCCGTGCGTCCGTGCGTCCGTGCGTCTGCTCACTGGCCTTGAGGTCCATGATCTGGTCCCGGATCTGGGCCGCGAGCTCGAAGTCCAGATCGTCCGCGGCGCGCCGCATCTCGTCCTCGAGCTGCCGCAGCATCGCCCCGCGCTGGGCCTGGTCGAGCGACGTCCAGTCGGTCGCGGCCTTCCCGGCCAGCGACAGCGCTTCGACCCGGGGCACCGGGTCCTCCCGGGCATCCGCCACGCGGGTCGTGAAGCGGATCTCGTCCACTGATTTCACGATCGAGCGCGGGGTGACCCCGTGGTCACGGTTGTAGCGCTCCTGGGTCGCGCGGCGCCGGTCCATCTCTTCGATCGCGGCCCGCATCGAGTCGGTCATCCGATCGGCGTAGAGGATCGCCCGTCCGCCCAGGTGGCGGGCGGCGCGCCCCACCGTCTGGATCAGGGAAGTCCGCGACCGGAGGAAGCCCTCCTGGTCGGCGTCGAGGATCGCGACCAGCGACACCTCGGGGAGGTCGAGTCCCTCGCGCAACAGGTTGATGNNGCCGACCAGCACGTCGAACTCGCCGAGCCGGAGTCCCCGGACGATGTCCATGCGCTCGATGGCGTCAATGTCGGAATGCATGTAGCGGACGCGCACGCCGACCTGCGCGAGGTAGTCGGTGAGGTCCTCGGCCAT
>PMIK01000220.1 GCA_003157095.1 Gemmatimonadota bacterium
GTGTACTTCACCGCGTTCTCCAGCAGATTGACGAACACCTGCTCGATCAGCAGCCCGTCCATCAGCACCAGCGGCAGATCCGGGGGGAGCCGTACGGTCACCGGGTGCTCGCTGAGCCGCGACTCGAGCCGGATCAGGGCCACGCCCACCACTTCCTCCAGCGGCTGCCACTCCTTCTGCACCTGCAGCGCGCCGCTTTCCACCCGGATCATGTCGAGCAAGTTGCCGATCAGGCGGTTCATGCGCGTGGACTCTTCGAGGATGGCCTGGATCAGGTCGCGGCGCGCCGCTTCCGTCAGCGCCCCCGCGTCCTCCAGCAGGCTGCTCGCCGCGCCCGTGATGGCGCCGAGCGGGGTGCGCATGTCGTGGGAGAGCGAGCTCAGGAGGGCGGTGCGAAGCCTCTCCGCCTCCGCGTCCACCTGCTCGCGCTGGGCCTGCTCGGCCAGCAGGGCGCGCTCCAGCGCACCCGCCGCCTGCGCCGCAAAGGTCTCCAGCAGGTGCTGGAGCGCCGGGTCCTGGAACCGCCGGGGATCGGCGGGCCGCACGCCCATGACGCCGACGACGCCAGAGGATCCCTCCAGCGGCACGTAGTGCGCCTGCGCCGCGGGCAACGTGTCAGTGCCGACGCCGGCGGCCTGCCGGTGGTCGAACACCCACTGCGCGACGCTCCGCTCCTTCTCGTCCAGCGGAAACGCCGGGCTCGCCCCGACCGGGATCTCCACACGCCCGGCCTCGTTGGGCAGAAGGACCTGCACCTGCGCCCCGAACGTGCTCGCCAGGTGCCGCTCCGCCACGGCCACCAACTCCCCACGGCCTCGCGTCGCTGCGAGGTCCCGGCTCATGGCGTACAGNNCACCAGCGCGATCACCAGCATCACCACGAAGGTCAGCAGGTACCGGGCGTCCGACACGGCGAGGGGGTAGAACGGCGGGACGAAGAAGAAGTCGAACAGCGCGATGCTGAGCAGCGCGGAGGAGAGCGCGGGTCCGCGGCCGTAGCGGGAAGCGACCAGCAGCACGCCCAGCAGATAGACCATGGCCACGTCGGTGACCGACAGGAAGCGGAAGACCAGCGCTCCCAGCGCCGCGCACACGGCGACGATGAACGCCGCGCGCAGGTACTCGGATGCCGGGGAGGGGCGGCCGCCGGCCGCCCGTCGCCGCGGCCGCGCCGTGGCGTCGCCGCTGATGGCGTACACGTCCACGTCGCCGCTNNATCTTGGTCACGTTGTGGTCGCGCGCGTACGCCAGGATCGCTTCCGCCGCGTTCTGGCCGCTCAGGGTCGCCGTGACGGCCCCCAGCGATTCGGCAAGCTGGAGATTGGCGAGAAGGAAGTCGCGATCCCCGGGCGAGGCCGCCTCGCCCGGGCGCTCCACGTGGACCACCCGCCACTCGCACTTGAGCCCGGTGGACATGCGCTTGCCCGCCCGCACCAGCCGCGCGCCGTCCGGGTTCGGGCCAATGCACACCAGCAATCGCTCGCCCGCCGGCCAGGTCGCGTGGATCCCAGCCTCGGCCATGTAGCCGCGCATCTGCGCGTCCACCCGCTCCGCCGCCCGCCGCAGCGTCAGCTCGCGCAGCGCGATCAGGTTGCCCTTGCGGAAGAACCGTTCGATCGCCGCCGCCGCCTGCTCCGGCACGTACACCTTGCCCTGCCGCAGGCGCGCCAGCAGGTCGTCGGCCGACAGATCGGCCAGCTCGATCTCGTCCGCCTGGTCGAACACGGAATCCGGCAGCGTCTCGCGCACCGTGACCCGGGTGATCTGGGCCACCACGTCGTTGAGGCTCTCGATGTGCTGGACGTTCAGCGTGCTGTAGACGTTGATGCCGGCGGCGATCAGCTCTTCCACGTCCTGCCAGCGCTTCGCGTGTCGCGAGCCGGGCGCGTTGGTGTGCGCCAGCTCGTCCACCAGCAGCAGGCCGGGGCGGCGGGCCAGGGCTGCGTCAAGGTCGAACTCCTGGAGAGCGATGCCGCGATACTCCAGGCTGCGCCGCGGGAGCTCCGGCATGCCCTCGAGCAGGGCGGCGGTCTCGGGCCGGCCGTGGGTCTCGACCACGCCGACCACGACGTCCACGCCCTCCCTGGCCTGGGCGCGCGCCGCCTCCAGCATGGCGTAGGTCTTGCCCACGCCGGGCGAGGCGCCGAAGAAGATCTTGAGGCGCCCGCGGCTCGACTGCCGCTCCTCCTCGCGAATCCTGGCGAGCAGGGCTTCGGGGTCGGGACGGCGGTTCTCGGGGGCCATGACCGCCTAACCTACTGCCGGCAGGCCCGCATAGTCAGGGTTCGACTGGTTCAGCTGCGGTCCCGCCGCGGCGGCGCCGGGGCGCGGGCTCGCCGGAGCGGACGGGGGGGGAGCAACTCTGCCTCGCCCGGCACCTTCTTCGCAAGGAAGATGGCGGCGTCCAGCCGGTGGAAGTTTCGCGAGCGGTAGAACCGCAGTGCCGGCTCGTTGTTCTCCGCCACCTCGAGCACCAGGTGCGTACAGCCGCGGACGCGAGCCAGGTGGTCGAGCTGCTCGAGGATGAAGCCGCCGATCCCGCGCCTCTGGTACGCGGGATGCACTGCCAGCTCGTCAACGTACAGCGGGCGCATCTCCCGCTTCTCGAAGTAGGCCTCGTTCATCCAGTTGTCGGCGCCGGCGATCCCGAAGGCGCATTCCGCGTAGCCGACGATTTCCGCGTCCCGTCCCCCCACCACCTCGAAGAGGAGCTGCTCGACCGACTCGTCTTCGTAGACCTCCACGAAGTGCCGCTTCAGGCGCGGTCGCTGGAACTCGACGGTTTCCCGGTTGACGTCCCGAAACGTCCGCTTCAGGAACTCCCACACCCGATTGAGGTCCCTGCGATGAATCCTCCGGACCCGCAACCGAAGGTCCTGGAGACGTCGTTCACTCGCCATGCTGCGTGGACTGAAGGGCACCGCGAGCCCCCTGACTCCGTCGCTCAGAGCTTAACCAGGATCGCGGCGTTGATCCGGTTCTCGGTGTTTCGCAGGTCAGGTGCCCAGTTGGGCACCGACGAGCCCGGCGCGCCGGTGTTGCCGCCGGGAGGCGTCACGCCGCCGGGCCCCGCGAAGTACGGCACGCTGGCATGGCGGTGATCGAACTCCATCCGGAAGGTCACGAACTGGTCGGGCATGTAGTCGAACGTCACGGAGGCGTCCCACGCCGTGAACTGGTCGCCGGGGTTCTCGGTGAAGTAGGGCGTTCCCGAGGCGGCCGTCGCGCCGTTGATCGGCGGCATGAGCACCAGGTAGCGGCCGGGGTTGGTCATCGCGCCGCCGCCCAGGGTCAAGGCGTAGAGGTCCTTGGCGAACCACAAGCGGTTGTAGAGCATGAAGCCGAGAAAGGCCTGCTTCGGACCCCCCTTCGTGCCGGTGCAGCTCACGCCCCCGCCGTTCTCACACCCCGCGTCCACGGTGAGCGAGAACGCCGCCTTGTCGGGGAAGCTCCTCGGACTGTCGAGGTACTTGAGCTGCAGGCTGTTGTCGGTGTGCACCCGCGCGCGGCCCGCAATGCCGAGCCAGTCGTAACCGTAGTAGTTGTTGGACAGCACGGAGACCGTCCCGCTCGGCCGCCACAGCACCTGCATTCCGTAGCCCGGGCTTTCGTTGAACATGCCGTACGACTGCCAGCCGTTCACGAGCCACAGCTCGATCTTCAGCTTGTCGCTCGGGAAGGTCTGCAGCCTGAGCCCGTTGAAGAACCACGGGGTGTTGGACGAGACGTACGAAGGCTGGTACGCCCAGTTGTCGAAGTTGTAGTAGCCGAACAGGCCGACGTAGGACATGAAGATGCCGGCGTCCAGGTTGATCCCGTTCCACTTGTTCCAGTGGTAGCCGCCGTACGCCTCCGAGATGTAGCGGTACGCGTCGGCGAGGTTCCACTGGCCGCGCGAGGGACTGGCGTCGTTGCGCGGCGTCATCGTGGAGTACATGCCGAACTGCGTCATCAGCCGGCCACGGGCGTGCTCGGTGTGGAAATCGCCACCGATCCCGAGCTGCTGAACCTGCACCTCGCCGGTGCGCCCGCTCTCGCTGGTCCCGACGAGGGTGTGGTCGGACGGGCGGTTGAAGTCGCCGATGTACGAGGCGTCGAGCCGGAACTCGCCCGTGAAGTACTTCGAGTCGAGCACCGACGTGTTCTGCCGGGGATTGCCCTGAAGCCAGGTAAAATCGGCGAACGCGAACGGCGCCGGGGCCGGCGTGGTATCGGCCGCGGTTGGTGGCTTCGCCCGCGCGGTGTCGCCCGTGACGGGAGTTTGCGCGAGCGCGCTTCGGCCAAGAAGCGCGACGAAGGCGATGCCGAGCAAGGGCGCTACCGAGAGGCGCATGACGGATATCTCCGGAAATGTAGGCGGCTCCGCCGAGGCACGTGCTGCGGGCCCCGCGGACCGCGTGGGTCTAGTACCTGAGGCTGAGTGACGTGACCACAAACCAGTCCGTGGACTTGTACTGCCCGGCGCTGACGGCCGGCCACACCGGGTCCCGCGAGCGGTACCCGCGGACCTCCGTCCGCCATAGCAGGGGCGCTGTCAACGCGACGTCCACGCCGAGCGAGGCGCCGTCGGTCCGGAACGCCGCGGGAAGGCCCGTCTTCACGATGACCTGGTCGGGATCGTCGTAGCGCTCGAGGCGCGCGACCACGCCGAGGCGCGGCGTCACGTGAAACTTCGCGAACACGCTCGCCCCGTACCACGTTGCCGTGCCCCCGCCTGCGGCGCTACGGGTCTGCAGCCCGACGGCCGCCGCAGCCGCGAACTGCCAGCGGCCCGCCGGGTTGTATTGCGCGATGAAATCATGGTAGAACCGCACGTGCGGAAGGAGGCTGTCCGCTGTGGCGTTTCCGAGAAAATCGTCGTACGAAAGGGTAAGTCGAGGCGACGCGACCCAGTCAAGTCGCACGCCCGTGGCGGGCGGCGTGTTGTAGTTGGAGACGTTCTGCCACCCGTTCACCAAGACGAGCTGCGCGGTCAAGGCAGAGGAGGCAGCCCACGTCAGCTTGACGCCGGCCTCGTAGTACGGCGAGAAATCGGCAATCAAGGAGCGCGAGTAGGCGAGGTTGTCGCGCGAGATCCACCCCTCCATCCCGGTGTGCGCGAAGAAGATCCCGCCATCCAGCCACAGCCGCGGTGCGAGCTGGTAGCCGACCGTCGCCTCCTGGATGAATTGGCTCACTGACGGACCGCTCACGCTGCCGAGCTGCGGCTCGCCGGCGTAGTTCGACTGGACCGACGTCCCCCACTGCAACGCGAGTCGGCCGCGGTAGCGCGGCCCGGTCAGGTTCGCTTCGAGGAACGCGAGGTTGACGTTGAACTCCGCGTGCCGGGCCGGCTGCGTCGTGTAGGCGCGATCGAAGGTCGGCGGCCGGTCGCCGTCCCAGGCGTAGTAGCCGTCGAGGAACGCGCCGAGCACCACCTTCGGACCCGAATCGGCCGAAGCGGGGGCCTGGGCGGCAACGGCGGCCGGCACAAGCATCAGTCCGCAGACGATGGCTCGAATCACCGGGACCCGCGGAGGCTGTCGAGCGCCAGGTTGAGCTTGAGGACGTTGAC
>PMIK01000157.1 GCA_003157095.1 Gemmatimonadota bacterium
ATGTTCGAGTTCTGGGACTGGGTGGGGGGTCGCTACTCGATGGATTCAGCGATCGGACTCTCGACGATGGTGGCGGTGGGTCCCGATCACTTCCGCGAGATGCTGGCGGGGTTCCACGCGATGGACCGGCACTTTCGCACGGCGCCGCTCGAGCGCAACCTGCCGGCGATCATGGGGCTGCTCGCGGTCTGGTACGCCGACTTCTTCGACGCGCGCACGGCGGCGGTGCTCCCCTACGACCAGTACCTGAAGCGCTTCCCCGCCTACCTCCAGCAGTTGACGATGGAAAGCAATGGAAAGCACGTCACGCTCGACGGCGCCCGCGTCTCGTACCAGACGAGTCCCATCGTCTGGGGGGAGCCGGGCACCAACGGGCAGCATTCGTTCTACCAGCTGATTCATCAGGGAACGAAGCTCATTCCGTGCGATTTCATCGCGTTCTCCCAGCCACTCAACCCGCTCGACGGCCACCACGATCTGCTGATGGCCAACGTGTTCGCGCAAACGGAGGCCCTCGCGTTCGGGAAGACGGCGGGTGAGGTCGAGGCCGAGGGCACGCCGGCGCGGCTCGTACCGCACCGCGTCTTCGAGGGGAACCGGCCGACCACGACGATTCTGGCCGAGCGCCTCACGCCGGAAGTCCTTGGGTCGCTCGTGGCGCTCTACGAGCACAGCGTGTTCACGCAGGGAGCGATCTGGGGCATCGACTCGTTCGATCAGTGGGGTGTGGAGTTGGGAAAGGCGCTGGCCCAGCGCATCGGCGGCGAGCTGAAGGGGAGCGAACCTCCGGCCGATGGCCACGACAGCTCGACCACCGCGCTGATGCGGCGATACATGCACGCGCGCAACGGGAGCAGCCGATGACGCCGCCAGACGGCACCGTTGACGATCTCTGCATCAACACCATCCGCACGCTCAGCATTGATGCCGTCGAGAAAGCGGCATCGGGACATCCGGGGCTGCCGATGGGCGCCGCGGCCATGGCCTACGTCCTGTGGACGCGCCACCTCCGCTACGACCCGGCGGACCCCGCCTGGATCAACCGCGACCGGTTCGTGCTCTCGGCCGGGCACGGGAGCATGCTGCTGTACAGCCTCCTGTACCTGACGGGATTCGGGCTCACCCTGGACGACCTCAAGCACTTCCGGCGCTGGGGCAGCCGAACCCCCGGCCACCCGGAGCGGGGGGTCACGGCCGGTGTCGAGGTCACCACCGGCCCCCTCGGTCAGGGGTTCGGCAACGCGGTCGGGATGGCGATGACGGAACGATGGCTCGCCGCCACCTTCAATCGGCCCGGCCAGGCCATCGTGGACCACCGGACCTACGTCCTCGCGAGCGATGGCGACCTGATGGAGGGCGTCGCCTCGGAAGCGGCATCGCTCGCCGGCGATCTCCGCCTTGGCAGACTGATCGTGCTCTATGACGCGAACCGCATCACCCTCTCCGCCACGACCAACGTCACCTTCTCGGAAGACGTGGGGGCCCGATTCGCCGCCTACGGCTGGCAGGTGCAGGAGGTGGACGGGATGGACGTCGCCGCGGTGGACGCGGCGCTCGCGGCCGCGTGCGCCGACGAGCACCGGCCGTCGCTCATCGTGGCCCATACCCATATCGGAGCGGGGAGCCCGAACAAGCACGACACCTTCGAGGCCCATGGCGAGCCGCTCGGCACGGACGAGGTCCGGCTGACCAAGCGCGCATACGGCTGGCCGGAAGACGCGGAGTTCCTCGTCCCGGCGGAGGCGCAGCGGGAATTCGCCAAGGTCCGCGTGCGCGGCGCGGCGCTGCGGAGCGCCTGGCGGCAGGTGATGGACGCGTATCGCGCCGGGCACGGGGACCTCGCCGGCGCCTTCGACCGCGCGATGGCCGGTGAGCTTGCGCCGCAATGGGACGCCGGGCTTCACCCGTTCACGGCCAAGGATGGCGATATGGCCACCCGGGATGCCGGAGGTAAGGTGATCGCGGTGCTCGCCGAGTCGGTGCCGAATCTGCTCGGCGGATCAGCCGACCTCGATCCATCCACGCGCACCATGATGAAGGGGAAGGGGGACTTTCAGAGCGCCGAAGTGCCGGAGGAGGGGCAGACGCCGCCGACGCAGGGGATGGCCGGCGGGGTGTGGGGATACGCGGGACGGAACATCCACTTCGGCATTCGCGAGCACGCCATGGCCGCGATCCTCACCGGGATGGCGCATCACGGGGGCGTGATCCCGTTCGGCGCGACGTTTCTGACCTTCTCGGACTACATGCGCCCGAGCATCCGGCTGGCCGCCTTGAGCGCGGCGCACGTCATCTACGTGTGGACGCACGACAGCATCGCGGTGGGGGAGGACGGTCCCACCCACGAGCCGGTGGAACAGATCGCCGGCCTGCGGGCGATGCCGAACCTGGTGGTGCTGCGTCCCGCCGACGCCAACGAGACAGTCGAGGCGTGGCGCGTCGCGATGCAGCACACCGGGGGTCCGGTGGGGTTGGTGCTCACGCGGCAGAAGCTGCCGGTGCTCGATCGCACGACGCTCGCTTCCGCCGCGGGCACCGCGCGCGGCGCGTACGTGCTGATTGACGCGGATCAGGGCGGGCCGCCCGAACTCATCCTGATCGCGACCGGCTCGGAGGTATCGCTCGCCCTCGGCGCGCATCGACAACTCGCCGGCGCGGGGGTGAAAAGCCGCGTGGTGTCCATGCCGTCGTGGGAGTTGTTCGAGGCGCAGCCGGTCGAGTACCGCGACGCCGTGCTTCCGCCGGCGGTGCGGGCCAGGGTGAGCGTCGAGGCGGCCTCCCCCTTCGGGTGGGAGCGCTACGTCGGACCCACCGGCGCCATCATCGGCGTGGACCACTTCGGCGCCTCGGCGCCGGGGCCCGTGGTGATGGCGCACTATGGATTCACGGTCGAGCATCTGGTCGCGACAGCCCGAGCGGTGCTCGCCGCTCACCGTCCGGCGGGGCAGGGGTCCGGCCGGTGAGTCCCAGCGTGGCAGGGTAGCGGCATGGAAGCGGAGACCATCCTCATCCTGCTCTTCGTTGTCGCCACCGCCGTGGCGATCGCGGTGCAACGTCTGGCCGTTCCGTACACGGTGGCCCTGGTCGTCACCGGCCTCGGGTTGGGGCTGCTGCACGCCTTCCAAGCGCCTCACCTGACCAAGGCGCTGCTCTTCAACGTCTTCCTGCCGGGCCTGCTCTTCGAGGCGGCGTATTACCTGGACTTCAAGCAGTTCTGGCGGAACCGTCTCGCCATCAGCGCGCTGGCCCTGCCCGGCGTGGTGGCGGCGATCGTGCTGACGGCCCTGATCCTGACCCCGGTCGCCAACAGGCTGCAGCTGGTACAGGGCTTTACCTGGGAGCACGCGCTGGTCTTCGGCGCGATCATCTCCGCCACCGATCCCATCGCGGTCGTCGCGATGTTCAGGAACCTGGGCGTTCCGAAGCGCCTCTCCGTCCTGCTGGAAGGGGAAAGCCTGCTCAACGACGGCACCGCGATTGTGTTCTTCATGCTCGCCGTTGGGCTCGTGACCGGGACGGTGGTGACGGCTGGTGGAATGGCCCTCGATTTCGTCAAGATCGTCGGCATTGGCGCGCTCATCGGCGCCGGAGTCGGTCTGGCCGTGTCGCAGGTCGTCAAGCAGGTGGACGACCCGATGATCGAGATCATGCTGACGACCATTGCCGCTTACGGCTCGTTCCTGGCGGCCGAGCATTTCCAGTACTCCGGAGTGATTGCCGTAGTGACGGCGGGTATGCTCTGCGGAAACTACGGCGCCCGCGTGGGCATGTCGGCCTCCACCCGGATCGCCGTTCAGACGTTCTGGGAATACGTCGCCTTCGCTCTCAACTCGATCGTCTTCCTGCTGATCGGCCTCGAGGTGAACCTCCGGACATTGCTGGGCTCCTGGCAGGTGATCCTGGTCGCCTATCTCGTGATCACGGCCGGCCGAGCGCTGATCATCTTCGGTGTCTCGTCCCTGCTGCACCGGACACAGGAACGCATTCCGTGGGCGTGGAGCGCGATCCTGACCTGGGGCGGGATACGCGGCGCCTTGCCCATGGTGCTGGTCCTCAGTCTCCCGAAAGATTTCCCGCATCAGGAACTGTTGGTCTCGATGACCTTCGGGGTCGTCATTCTCTCGGTCCTCGTCCACGGGGTGACGATGTCGCCCCTCCTGGGATGGCTGGGCATCGTGCGCCCACAGCAGGCACACGCCGCGTACGAATTGACGCGCGGCAGGCTGCACGCGGCCCATGCCGCCCTGGAGGAGATCGACCGGATGTCCCGCGTCCATTTCACCACGCCGGATGTGCTCGCCGGGCTCCGTCGCGAATACGAGGTGAAGGTGGAGCGGGATGGCGCGGCACTGGAAGCACTGCATCTCGAGAGTCAGGGACTCCACGCCGAAGAGGTACAGGGGGCTCGGCGGCACCTGCTGCTGGTGGAGAAAGGCGTGGTGAGTGATGCCTTTCACCAGGGGGTTCTGAGCCGGCCGGTCCAGGAGAAACTGCTCGGCGACGTCGATGCGCGGTTGCTGCGTCTCGAATCGGGAGAGACCGACGAGTCCGTTGCAGCCCCGCCTGCGCCGAATGACGAGGGTGTCATCCATGAAACCCGGTAACCCACGCATCCTGACGATCAA
>PMIK01000165.1 GCA_003157095.1 Gemmatimonadota bacterium
CGGGTGGACGAGTGGAGCCTGATCGAGAAGAAGATCCCCTCGTTGGACCTGATTTTCGTGCTGGACCGCCCGCATCTCTCGGCGTCGGGCGTTTCGCTCACGCCCGAGCAGGAGCGGATCCTGCCGCTGCTCGACGGCAAACGGGACGTGCTGCGCCTGGTTGACGACTCCGGTCTGCTCGAGTTCGACGTCGGCAAGGCCCTGTACGGGCTCATCACCGCCGGTTTCGCCCACCGCCTCGGCCGTACCCAGGCGGAGGAACTTCCGGTCGGCAGCGATGCGCGGGTGGAGGAGCATCGCAATCTCGGGCTGGCGTTCTACAAGACGGGGATGCTCGACGAGGCGGCGCGCGAGTTCCGCCGCATGCTCGATCTGCGGCCGGGAGACAGTGGAGCCCACTTCCACCTCGGCCTGGTGGCGCTGCGCCAGGGGCGGTGGGGCGACGGCGTGGACGCGTTCCGGCACGCGGCGGAGCACGGCGGCGGTCAGGCGGCGGTGTTGCACAACCTGGCGATGGCGCTGGAACAGATGGGCCGTCTCGCCGAGGCCGACGCCGCGCTTGCCGAGGCGGCAGCGCGCGCCCCCCAGGACTGGCGGGTGGCGCT
Source organism: Gemmatimonadota bacterium (assembly GCA_003157095.1). Taxonomy (GTDB): domain Bacteria; phylum Gemmatimonadota; class Gemmatimonadetes; order Gemmatimonadales; family JACORV01; genus Fen-1245. The sequence continues at coordinate 606 of PMIK01000165.1, forward strand.
CGCGTGGGGCATCGTCGCCCTGAAGCGCGGGCTGGGGGCGCAGGCCGTGGAACGGCTGGACCGGGTCCGCATCCTGATTCCAGGGGGCCAGGCGCCCAACGCCATGTGGTACTGGGCCCGCTCCCTCGCTGCCGTGCTGGCGGGACGGGAGGAGGAGGCGCTCCCGGTGGCCGAGGAGGGGCTGGCCCGGTTCCCTCACAGCGCGCCGCTCAGCAACAACATCGCGGTGCTGTGTGAGCGCCGTGGCGACTTCGAGCGGGCGGAGCGATTGCTGGCAGCCGCCGTGGAGGAGGAGCCCTCGCTCCCGCAGCTCTCCAAGAATCTCGGCGACCTGTTCTACCGGAGCGGCCGCGCCGACGAGGCCCGGCAGGCATATCAGCGTGCCGTCAAGCTGGCGCCGCGGCTCGGCGACGACGTGTACTTCAAGCTGGGCAACCTCGCCATTCGGGAGCGCGACACGCAGCGGGCACGGGCATACTGGCGGGAGGCGCTCACCTTGAATCCGTCGCACGAGCTCGCGCGCGCCAACCTCGAGACGCTGGAGCGGATCTGACCGCGCCGCCCGACGACCTGGCGTTACGGTCGTTGATGGGCAAGGTCGAGCGGGAGCACGGCCTCGCGCTTTCGAGCTACAAGCAGCCCTGTCTCAGACGACGCCTGGCGGTTCGGATGCGGGCGCGCGGGGTCCACGGCTACGCCGCCTATGCCTTGCTGCTCGACCGCATGCCGGACGAGTACGATCTGCTGCTCGACGCGCTGACTATCAATGTCACCAGGTTCTTCCGCAATCCCGAGGCGTTCGCGCTGCTGCGGGAGCGGGTGGTGCCCAGGCTGTGGGCCGGAGCGGGCCCCGTGACGGTCTGGTCGGCGGGCTGCGCCTCGGGCGAGGAGCCGTACTCCATCGCCCTGCTGTTCGCCGAGCGGGCGCGGATCGGCGCTCTGAATGCCCGCCTCCGGATTGACGCTACGGACTTGGACCCGGGAGTGTTGGAGGCGCTCCGCCGCGCCGAGTATCCGGCGGCGGCGGTGGAACACGTCCCGCCGGCGCTGCTCGAGCGCTTCTTCACTCCCGGGCCGCCGTACCGCCTGGATCCCGTCCTGGCGCGGACGGTGCACCCGCTCGTGCACGACCTCACGCGCGAGCCGCCGCCGCAGCCGCCCTACCGGCTGATCGTGTGCCGTAACGTGGTGATCTACTTCGACCGACCGACCCAGGAGCGGCTGTTCTCGAGGTTCGCGGATGCGCTCGCGCCCGGGGGCTTGCTGATGCTGGGCAAGGTGGAAACGCTGTTCGGGCCGGCCCGGGCGCGGTTCGAGCTCGAGGAGCCGCGGGAGCGGCTGTTCCGCCTTCGATGAGGGAGCGCGTGGTGCGGGTGGCCGATTGGGTGGTGGATGCCGGCGACGCGGTGCTGGTGACGTTCGGTCTCGGCTCGTGCGTGGCCGTCGTTCTCCACGACCCCGTGGCGCGCGCCGGCGGCCTTGCCCACCTGCTGCTCCCCTCGCCCAGCCTGGCGCGAGACCGGAGCAACCCCGGGCGGTTTCCGGACACCGCTCTGCCGCTGCTGCTGGGAGCGATGGTGGCTGCGGGCGCGGAACGCGCGCGCATCACCGCGCGGCTGGTCGGTGGAGCCAGCATGTTCGCATCCGGCGCTGGGGCGCCCCGGCCGGCCGCGATGGGCGAGCGCAACGTGGCGGCGGCGCGGCAGGTGCTGGCGGCGGCGCGGCTCCCGGTGGTCGGCGAGGACGTGCTGAAGAGTCACGGGCGGTCGGTGTACTTCTTTCTCGACGACGGCCGGGTCGAGGTGCGCACGGTGGCGCGTGGCACCGTTGTCCTCTAGCGGGCCTGGCGCTGCGGCGGCGCTCGCGCAACCCACCGTCCTGGTGGTGGACGACAGCGCGCTGATGCGCCGGATCCTGTCCGACATCGTCGTGGCCTCCGGCGAATTCCGGCTGGCGGGGACCGCCCGGAACGGGCTGGATGCCCTGCAGAAGGTGCGCGCGTACCAGCCCGACCTGGTCACGATGGACCTCTCCATGCCGGACCTCGACGGCCTGGGCGCGATCGAGCGGATCATGCGCGAGGCGCCGCGTCCCATCGTGGTGGTCTCCGCGCGCGCTGGACGCGACACGTCGGAGGCGATCCGCGCGCTCGAGCTGGGCGCGGTGGAGCTGGTGGAGAAGCCGGAGAGCGGGGGGGCGTCCCAGCTGGCGTCGCTGGGGCCGAGGTTGCTGGCGGTGCTCCGCGCGGCGGCGGCCGCCGATCGCACGCAGCTCGGCGCCCGCGACGCGCGCGCCCGGACTGCGCCGCGCCTGTCTCCGGCGCCGGGCGCGCCCCGCGTCGCACTGGTGGTGGCCGCATCCACCGGCGGGCCGCGCGCCCTGGTGGAGCTGCTGCCCGCGCTCCCCGCGGGGCTGGCGATGGCGGTGTTCGTGGTCCAGCACATGCCCGCGGGCTTCACCCGCAGCCTTGCCGAGCGGCTGGACGGCTTGTGCGCCCTTCGTGTGGTTGAGGCAGCGCACCAGGCTGCCGTTGCCGCGGATACGGTCTACGTGGCGCCCGGGGACTTTCACATGCGCGTGCGCGTGGCGGGTGAAGGCGTCGTGGCCGCGGTGGAGCTGGCGCGTGACGCGCCCCTGTGGGGCGTGCGCCCGGCGGCGGACCACCTGTTCCGCAGCGTCGCCGAGTCCTTTGGCCCGGCGGCGCTGGGCGTCGTGCTCACCGGGATGGGCCGGGATGGCGCGGAAGGTCTCGCGGCGATCCGGCGGGCCGGGGGCGGGACCTTCGCCCAGGATCGCGGTTCCTCGGTGGTATACGGGATGCCGCAAGCCGCGATCCAGGCGGACACGGCGGCGGAGGTCGTCCCGCTCGGGCGCTTGGCGGAACGCCTGGTGGCGGCGGTCCGGGTCCGCGCCGGAGCGGCCGCGTGAGGGCACCCGAGGGGCGGGCGCGATGACGAGCCAGGGCGATACCTTTCAGGTTGTCGTGTTCCGCGTGGGCGGCCACGAGTTCGCCTTCAACATCTTCCAGGTGCAGCGGATCCTTCGCTATGAGCGACCCGCCGCGGTTCCCGAGGCACCGCCCTTCCTCGAAGGTGTGCTGCAGGTCGAGGGCACCGTGATTCCCGTGATCGACCTGCGCAAGCGGTTCGAGCTGCCGCATGCGCCGCTCGAGGGCGAGACCCGCACCATGATCATCGAGGCGGACGGTGCGGTGCTCGGCGCGGTGGTGGATGCGGTGGTGGAGGTCCTGCGGGTCTCCGCCGACATGGTCGCGCCGCCGCCACCGGTGGTGCGGGGGCTCGCCGCCACATATGTGCAGGGCATCATCGCTCTTCCGTCGCGCACGGTCGTGATGCTCCATGCGGGGCGGCTACTCAATTCGGCCGAGCGCATCGTGCTCCAGGAAATCGGCGCGGAGACTGCCCATGGCTGACGACTTCATGCGGGGATTCAAGCAGCGCCTCGACCCGATCGGAACGGCGCTCGATGCCGCGGGGACCGCGGCGGCGCTCGGCCCGCTCAAACAGGACATCATCACGCTGTTCAAGCAGGTGGACGGTGCGATCGGCGAGCTGACGGCGCTGAAGGACGAGATCAAGAAGCTGGTGGACCGCTACAAGGAGCGCGAGGCGGAAAGCCGCACCGCGTCCGCGCCCGAGTTCGATTCGGCGCGTCCGGTGGTCCAGGCCGACCACATCGGCGCGTCCACCTTCATCGAGAAGGGGTGGAGCCTCATCTCGCTCGGTGACTACGATGGCGCGATCAAGTCGCTCACCAAGGCGCTCAGCCTCTCGCCTGGCGACGTGCAGGCGGAGTCGCTCCTGGGGTGGGCCCAGATGCTGCGCGAGGACTATGACGATGCCCTCGGCTCCTTCCAGCGCGTGCTCACCAGGGAGCCCGCCAACTCGCTGGCGCGCATCAACCTCGGCTACATCTGTCTCAAGAAGCGGATCTTCGGCGAGGCGGTCGAGCACCTGTCCAAGGCGATCCGCATGGCCAACGACAAGAAGGCGACGCTGTACGCCAATTACTACCTGGGTCTGGTGTATTTGCAGCGCGAGATGTACGAGGACGCGGAGAATTTCTTCCGCAAGACGTTGGAGCTGGGCCCCAACCTGATCGAGGCCTACTACGAGTTGGGCCGAAGCCAGTGGTTCGCCGGGGATCAGGAGGCGGCCCGGGGCACCTGGCAGGCCGGGTTTGCGGCCAACAAGTTTAACCCGTGGGGCAAGAAGTGCGGCGAGGTTCTGGCCTCGGTGAGCGCGGGCGGGGCGCCGCCGCCGCCCTCGTGACGCGTGCTTGACGCGCCCTCGGGTGGCGGCTATCCTCAGTCGCCATGCAGGGTTCCAACTCTCAGTCTCGGCTGCAGTTCGGGGTCGTGAACGCCGCTCTGTTCGTAGGAGCGGCCTTGGTCTTGGGAACCGGGTATGTCCTGCTTGCCCGGGGCTCGACGACGGCTGCGCCCATCCTGCTGGTGGTGGGTTACTGTGTTCTCCTGCCTCTCGGCCTCATCTTGTAGAGAGTCCGCGGGCGAATAGCTCAGTTGGTCCAGAGCGCCTGCCTTACACGCAGGAAGTCGGGGGTTCGAATCCCTCTTCGCCCACTTCTTGCGGGAGCAGCGCCGAGTGACGGTTATCGGAGGATTCATAGCATGACGCGGCATGGAGAGTGCGCTCCGCTGTGGGCGCGGATGATCGGGGTCAGTCTGCTGTGCCTGGCGTGCTTCGCACCGCCGGCCACCGCACAGCTCTCACGTTTGCCGGCGTCCGCCAACGCGCCCAAGCTTCTGGTCGCCCCGTTCGGGCGCGATCAGTCCGCCGACTCGGTGCTCGCGACCGCGGCCGCCGACGCCGTGCGACAGCGCATGCTCACGTCGCATACCGGCGAATTTGCCACCATCACCAAGGACGCGGTCTGCAAGGCCCTCGAGGAAAGCGGGTTTTCGTGCACCCAGCCGCTCGAGCCGAGCCAGATCGGGCAGCTGGCCCACCTGCTGAACGCGCGCTTCATGGTGGATGGGATGGTGTTCCCCCACGGCGCCGATTCGGTGCTGGTGCTGGCGCGCCTGCTGCAAACGGTCCGGACGAATCCGCTGGCGGCGAGCGCAGCGATGGTGGCGGATCGCGCCAAGCTCGGCGGCACGGTGGGCAGTTCGCTGGCCGACCGTCTCGCCGACAAGTTCCGCTCGTTCGAGCCCATCACCAACTGCCGGGCGGCGCTCGAGACCAAGGACTTCGCGAAGGCCACGGACGCCGCCAACCGCGCGCTGCGCTATGACCGCGAGAGCGGCGGGGCCTACCTGTGCATGGCGCAGGTGCTCCAGGCCAACGGCGGCAGCCCGGATTCGGTGCAGGCGGCATACGAGCGGGCGCACGACGCCGACTCGCTGAATACGCTCGTGGGCCGGCAGTTGTATCTGATCTACGAGGCGAAGCACGACACCGCGCAGATGCTGCACATGCTGCATCACATCATGCAGGTGGACGTCGCGGACAACGACATCCGGAAGGTGGCTGTGGAGGTGCAGGTGCGCCGCGGGCACGCGGACAGCGCCGTGGCGATCCTGGACGACGCCCTGAACCGGAACCCGAATCAGGTTGACCTGCTGGTTCTCAAGTCCATCGCGCTGGGCGCCGAGAGCAAGTTCGCGGAGGCCGGGGCCTCGATGGCGGCGGCGGCGGCCGTGGACTCGGCCAAGATCGACTCGATGTTCATCGCCCGGGCGGTCTCCTTCTACGATGCCGCCAACGACTCGGCCAACGCGTTCACCTGGCGCCGCATCTGCACCGATCGGACGCCGGGCGACGGGGACTGCTGGTTCAAGTACGCGAGCGGGCTGTACGATCGGCACGACACTGCCGGAGCGATCGTGGCCATCCGCCACCTCGTCGCGCTCCACCCGGAGACGGGACGCGGACAGATCGTGCTGGCGAACTGGCAGGGTGCCGCCGGGCAGCTTGATTCCTCGCTGGCCGAGGCGAAGGCTGCCGTGGTGGCCGACTCCTCGTGGCGTCCGCAGGCGGCGGCAATGTTCCTGCGGGCCGGCTACGCCGCCTTCCAGGCCAAGGACTACCCGAAAACCATCGAACTCCTGAGCCAGGCCCAGCCGTGGGCCGTGGGCCAGACGCTGGTGACGATCTCGTACCTGCTCGGGAATTCGCAGTTCAACATCGGGCTCCCCGTGTTGCAGCAGCTGCAGGCGCTGAAGGTGGACCCGTCGAAACGGGCGTCGGTGGACTCCGCGTGTGCGCTGAGCAAGACGATCATCGACAACTTCACGCCGGCACAGACGAACGTGGCCGCCGGTGCGGCCATCAGCCGGGACGCGGCCAATCAGATCCTGACCTACATCGGCAACGTGACGACGGCGCTCGGGCCGATGCGCACGCGGCTCAAGTGCCCGCAATAGCTTGTTGGCGTCCCCCTGCGGTTCTATATTGAGCCGCTTGGCCGCGGGGGGCTGTAGCTCAGCTGGTTAGAGTGCCGGTCTGTCACACCGGAGGTCGCGGGTTCGATCCCCGTCAGCCCCGCCATTCCACGCCCCACCTGCCAAGGCAGGCGGGGCGTTGTCTTTGAGGCCGGTGAGAAGTGAGAGGCGAGACGTGAGAGGTGAGGGGTTCAGGTGAGAGGTGAGAGGTCGAACGGCGCGAGAGGGACGTCTCCTCTCACTTCGTCTTCTCACCTCTCACGTGAGCTGCTCACCCCTCAGCCCACTCACTTCGCACCGGGGACGAGCGGTGGGGCGGCGTACATGCATCAGCCCGTCCTGCTCGAGGAGGTGGTTGCGCTACTCACCGGATGCCGGCGCGTGCTCGACGGCACGGTCGGAGGCGGCGGGCACGCTGCGAGGTTGGCGGCGGGCGGCGCCCGGGTGCTGGGGCTCGACCGCGATCCGGTTGCGGTAAGCGCGGCGCGCGCGGCCCTGGGCGGCGCCGCCGAGGTCCGGCTTGGCGACTTTGCCGACGCTCCAACCGATCCGGATGTGGCCGCGTTTTGCCCCGACGGCATTCTGCTGGATCTCGGCGTCTCCTCGCCCCAATTCGACGATCCTGTGCGCGGCTTCAGCTTCCGCCCCGGCACGACGCTCGATATGCGGATGGCCGGGGAGGAAGGCATGAGTGCCGCGGACTGGTTGAGCGAGGCCGCCGAGCCCGAGCTGTCCTCGGCGTTCGGCGACTGGGCCGACGAGCGGCACGCGCGCCGGCTGGCGCGGGAGATCGTGCGGCGCCGGGCCACCCGTCCGTTCCAGACGAGCGACGATCTGGTGGGGGCGATTCGCGCCGTGCTGGGGCCGCGGAGCGGCCCGGACGATTTCGCCCGCCTGTTTCAGGCCGTCCGCATCGCCGTCAACGGAGAAATCGAGCGGCTGAGCCGCGCTCTTCCGGGGCTGCTCGAGGTCGCCGCACCGGCGGGCGTGCTCGCCGTGGTCAGCTACCACTCGGGCGAAGATCGCGTGGTGAAGCACGCGATGAGCGGATGGGCGCGGGCCTGCATCTGCCCGCCGGCACAGCCTGTCTGCACCTGCCGGGGCCGGCCGCTCGGGTCGCAGATCACCCGGCGCCCGATCCGGCCCGGCGCGGGCGAGATCGCCGCGAATCCGCGCGCGCGGAGCGCGCGGCTGCGGGCCTTCCGGAAAGCGGCGTGACGCTGCGCGGTCGCCACTGGGTGGCCATCTGGCTGGCCGGCTTCCTGGTCATGGCCGCGCTCGTGGTCTGGCGCCAGACCGCGGCGCTGGCGGCGGCGCGGCAACTGAAGGCGCTCCAGACCACGCGCCAGGCCCTCGAAGTCACGCGGGCCGCGACCAGCGCGGAGATCCGGCGTGCGGGGAGCCGGGCGGTGTTGGTGCCGCTGGCCCAGTCGCGGCTCGGACTGCGCTTGCCCCAGGACACCGAGATCGTCATTCTGCAGGACCCTCGAGCCCGGTGACCGGGTGATCAAGTCCCCGTCGCGCATCACGCTGGTCGGACTCGCCTTCGCGCTGGCGGCGCTCGCCATCATCGCCAAGGCGGTAGACGTGCAGTTGGTGCACGGCGATCAGTGGCGCCAGCGCGCCCGCCAGCAGCAGACCGTCCGCGTCGTGCTGGCCGCGCGACGCGGCACGCTGTTCGACCGGAACGGCGCGCCGCTCGCCGTCAGCCAGGCTACCTACGGCGTCGGCCTCGCGCCGCAGGAGGTCTCCGACCGCGCGCGCACGATCCAGTTGCTGGCGAAGGCGCTCGACCGGCCGCAGGCGGAGATCGCGCGGCTGTTCACCGCCGACCGCGTGTGGTTCGAGTGGCCCGGGCCGTTCGCGTGGAGCGAGGTGATGCCCCTGAAGACGCTCCGCGGCGTGTACCTGCAGACCTGGCTCGAGCGCTTCTACCCGCGCCCCGACCTCGCCACGAGGCTCATCGGCCGGACGGACGACAGCGGCCACGGCGCCAGCGGGCTCGAGCGGGCGCTGGACACGGCCCTGGCCGGCCGGGCGGGGAGCGCCATCATGCTGCGCGACCAGACGGGGCGCACCTATCCGTCGCCGTCGCGCCCCGCGGTGGATCCCCAACCCGGCGCTGACGTGTACCTCACGCTCGACGCGGAGCTGGAGGAGATCGCGCAGCACGCGCTCGCCGTCGCGGTGGACTCGGTCCACGCCAGCGGCGGCGACGTCGTGATCGTGCAGCCGGCGACCGGCGAGATCCTGGCCATGGCGAGCATTCGCAAGACCACGGCGGAGGGCAACGGACTCGGCGACACCTTCGAGCCGGGGTCCACCGCCAAGGTCTTCACGGCGGCCGCTCTCCTCCGGGACGCCAAGGCCGTGCCGGGGGACAAGATCTACGCCGAGCACGGGACGTACGCGCTCGACGGGCGCGTGATTCACGACGTGCACCCATCGGACACCCTGACCCTCGCCGACGTGATTCGGGTCTCCAGCAACATCGGCATCGCGAAGTTCAGCTTGCGCCTGACGCCCGCGGAGCAGTACGACGCCCTGCGCGATTTCGGTTTTGGCACGCTGACCGGCGTGGACCTGGCCGGGGAGTCCCCGGGGCGCCTGCGGAACCCGCGGGCCTGGACGGTGGAGAGTCCGGCCAGCCTCGCCATGGGCTACGAGCTGGCGGTGACGCCGCTCCAACTGGCGGCGGCGTACGGCGCGCTGGCCAACGCCGGCGTGCTCCTGGAGCCCTTGCTCGTGCGGCAGGTGCGTGACCAGGATGGTGGGACCCGCTGGATGGCACGCGCGCTGCCGGTGCGGCGCGTGGTGGATGCGAGCGTCGCGTCGCAACTCACGCGGATGCTTCGGGGCGTAGTGGAGGAGGGAACCGGGCGGCAGGCGGCGTTGGGCACATACCTGGTCGCGGGCAAGACCGGCACCGCGCGCCGCGCCATCGGCGGCCACTACCTCCCGGGACACTACTGGGCCAGCTTCGTGGGCATCTTCCCCGCTCAGGACCCGCAACTTGTGCTGGTAGTGAAGCTGGACGATCCCCAGGGCTCCTATTTCGGCGGCTCCACGGCCGCGCCCGTCGTTCGCACGATTCTGGAAGCGGCGCTCGCGACACCCGGGGTCGCGCTCGACCGCGGCCGCCTGGTGCGCCGCTGGCTTCCGGACTCGGCGGGCCAAGCCGCGGGTGACTCGGCGGCGCCGGGCGCGAGCGTGGTCATACCCTGGCCGGTGCCGCAGGCGCGCACCGAAAGCGTGGCGTCCGTGCCGGTGCCTGACGTGGTAGGCCGCTCGCTTCGAGCGGCGGCGCGCGCCCTGCACGAGAGCGGCTTCGAGGTCCGCATCGAGGGCTGGGGACGAGTGCTCGGCACCACGCCTGAAGCCGGCACGCCGGTGACGCGCGGCCGCACCGTCCTCGTGCGCGCGGGGGACGAACGTGCAGGCTGACGCCCTGCGCTCGCGGCTCGAGCGCGAAGGCCTGTTGGTGCGCTGGCCGGATGGGGCGCCGTCCGTCATCCCGGCCGTCACCACCGACAGCCGGCACGTCGAGCCGCAGGCGCTGTTCCTCGCTTACGTCGGCACCGTGTCGGACGGACATGCCTACGTCGCGGCGGCGGCGCGGGCCGGCGCCGCGTTCGCCCTGGTCGAGCGCGAAGTCCCGGAGGCGCCGATCCCGCAGGCGCTGGTGCGCGACGGCAAGCGGGCGGCGTCGGTCGCCGCCAGCGCGTTCTTCGGGAACCCGGCTGACGCCCTTGTCCTGCTGGCGGTCACGGGAACCAACGGCAAGACGACGACGGTGCATATCCTCCGACACCTGTTCGGCGACCGCGCGCCGGCGGGTTCGCTCGGCACGCTGGGCGCGATAGACGGGCAGGGCCAGCTGCTGCCCACCGCCGGCTCGCTGACGACCCCGGGCCCCGTGGAACTGCACCGCGCGCTGGCCCTGCTGCGCCACAGCGGGGTGCAGACGGTCGCGATGGAGGCCTCGTCCCACAGCCTGGACCAGGACCGGATTGCGGGCCTGGCGTTCCAGGCCGCGGTGTTCACCAACCTCACGCGCGACCACCTCGACTACCACGGCGACGAGGCGCACTATCTCGCGGCCAAGCTGAAGCTGGACCGCTACCTCGCCCCCGGCGGGTTCCAGGTCGTGAACGCCGACGATCCCGCGTGGGCATCGCTTCCGGCCCGCGCGGAGCGCATCAGCTTCGGCATGCGCGCGCCGGCGGACGTGCGGGCCGACAACATCGCGGGGGACCGGCTCGGGATGCGCTTCCGCCTGGTGGTTCGGGGCGCATCCGCGCCGGTGACACTGCCGCTCCTGGGCACCTTCAACGTCGAGAACGCTCTCGGAGCTGCGGCCGCGGCTGTCGCGCTGGGCCGCAATCCGGAGGACGTGGCGAAGCGCCTGTGCGCCGCACCACAGGTGCCGGGCCGGATGGAGCGCCTGACCGACAGGCCGTGCGTGGTGCTCCGCGACTACGCGCACACCCCCGACGCCCTGGACCGTGCGCTGGCGGCTCTGCGTCCGCTCACCAAGGGGCGCCTGGTGGTCGTCTTCGGCGCCGGGGGCGACCGCGACAAGGGCAAGCGCCCCCTGATGGGGGCCATCGCTGCGCGCGCCGCGGATCTCAGCGTCGTGACCTCCGACAACCCGCGGACCGAGGACCCCGAGCAGATCATGCACGAGATCGAGGCCGGCATGGGTGGCACCCCGCACCTCCGCATCGTGGACCGGAAGGCGGCCGTGCTCCGGGCGCTCGCGATCGCGAAGCCCGAAGACGTGATTCTCCTCGCGGGCAAGGGCCACGAGACCTACCAGGTGGTGGGGCAGGAGCACGTGCCCCTCGACGAGCGCGAGATCGTCGCGGCGGCCGTCGGCAACGCGAACGGCGAGGGCGTGCCATGACGGCGTTCGCCTGGACCGCCAAGGAGGTGACCGGCGCGCTCGGCTTGCCGCCCGCGTCGTGGGATCACGCCTACGCCGGTATCTCGACCGACACCCGGTCGCTGAAGGAGCGGGATCTGCTCGTCGCGCTGAAGGGCGAGCGCTTCGATGCGCACGACTTCCTGAGCGATGCGCGCCTGGCCGGCGTGGGCGGCGTGGTGGTGAGGCACAACACCCCGCGCTGGCCGGGATTCGACTGGTTCGAGGTGGATGACACGCTCGTGGCGCTGGGGCAGCTCGCCCGCTACCGTCGCGAGGCGTTCAGGGGGCCGGTCGTGGCGATAACCGGTACCACCGGCAAGACCAGCACGAAGGAGCTGGCGGCGTCCGCGCTGGGCGCCCGGTTTCGCGTGCACAAGTCCGACCGGAACCTCAACAACCTGGTGGGCGTGCCGCTCACGCTGCTCGCCGCGCCCGTCGAGGCGGAGGTGGCGGTCATCGAGTGCGGAGCCAGCGTACCGGGCGAGATTCCCAGGCTGCGGGACATCGTGCGTCCCGACGTGGCCGTGGTCACCACCGTGGGCGAAGGGCACCTCGAGGGTTTCGGAAGCCTGGATCGCGCATTCGACGAGAAGGTCGCACTCCTCGCGGGCGCGGCGACGGCGGTGGTGGGAACGACGCCCTCGCGGCTGGCCGACGCCGCTCGGCGGTTGGCCAAGCGCGTCGTGACCGCCGGTCTCGATTCCCAGGCCGACTGGACGGCCGACGACGTCGTCCTGCTGGCTGATGGCCGGCCCAGCTTCAAGGTGCGCGGCGTCGCTGTCGAGCTGCCGCTGCGGGGCCGGCACACGGTAGCGAATGCGCTGGTGGCGCTCGCCATCGCCGACTGCCTGGGCGTCGGACTCCCCGATGCGGCCACGGCGCTGGCGCAGGCACGCCTCCCGGCTGGCCGCTCGGAGGTGCTCGAGCTGGGCGGGATGACGGTCATCAACGACTGCTACAACGCCAACCCGCTGTCATTCGCCGCCGCGCTCGACTTGCTGGCGGCGGTGCGGGGGGAGCGGCGCGCCGTCGTTGTAGCGGGGACGATGCGCGAGCTGGGCGAGGCCTCACGCGATCTGCACCGCGCGGTGGCCGAGAGGATCGTGGCGGCGCGGCCGGACATCGTGGCCGCGGGCGGCGATTTCGTGCCGGCGTTCGAGGGCCTGAGAAGCGAGCTGAAGCAGCTCACGCTGCTGACCGGAGGCACGCCGGAGGCGGTCGCCGTGCCGCTCGGGGACNNTGTGGCCGGCTCCGCCCGGCCGGGAAGGGACGGGCGAGGTGCATCCGTGATCTACCGCTTCCTGTGGCCCTACGCGCATCAGTACGCCCTGGCGAACCTGATCAGCTACATCTCCTTCCGCGCCGGTGCCGCCATCGCGACCGCGCTGCTGATCGCGTTCGTCATCGGGCCCTTCATCATCGCGCGGCTCCAGGCGCACAAAGTGGGGCAGATCGTGCGCGCGGAAGGCCCGGCCACGCACCTGGGCAAGCGCGGGACGCCCACCATGGGCGGAGTCATCATCATCATCGCCGCGGTCGTCGCCACCCTGCTGTGGGCGCAGCTCGACAACCGCTTCGTGCTGATCGTGCTCGCGGCCACCATCTGGATGGGCGCGATCGGCTTCGTGGACGACTACCTCAAGGTCGTGCAGCGGCGGTCCCGGGGCCTGGTGGCGCGCTACAAGCTGGCGGGCCAGATCTCCTTCGGCCTCGCCCTCGGCGTGGCGCTGCTCATCTTCCCGTGGACGGGCACCGTGCTGCCGCCGTCGTCCACGACGCTGCCGTTCCTCAAGTACGTCTACATCGTGATGCAGCCGGCGCTGTACATCGTCTTCGTCACCTTCGTGGTGACCGCCTGGTCCAACGCCGTGAACCTGACCGACGGGCTGGACGGGCTGGCGACGGGGCTGTCGGCCATCGCCGCGCTGACCTTCGCCGCCTTCGCCTACCTGTTCGGCCGCACGGACGCTTCGGAGTATCTGAAGGTGTTCTACCTCCCCGGTGCCGGCGAGCTGGCGGTCTTCTGCGCCAGCCTGATGGGAGCGTGCCTCGGCTTCCTCTGGTTCAACGCCCATCCGGCCAAGGTGTTCATGGGCGACACCGGATCGCTCGCCATCGGGGGCGGGCTGGGCACGACGGCCATCCTCCTCAAGGCCGAGTTCCTGCTGGTGCTGGTGGGCGGCGTGTTCGTGGCCGAAGCCACGTCGGTCGTCCTGCAGACCAGCGTCTTCAAGTACCGGCTGCGCCGCTTCGGGCGCCCGTACGCGGAACAGCACCGCGTGTTCCGCATGGCGCCGCTGCACCATCACTTCGAGCAGCTCGGCTGGCACGAGTCCACCGTGGTGACGCGGTTCTACATCCTGGGGCTCATCTGCGCGCTGATCGGCCTGGCGACGCTCAAGATCCGATGATTCCGGAGAGCTGGAAGACCGGCGAGGTCGCGGTCGTCGGCCTGATGCGGAGCGGCCGCGCCGCCGCGGAGCTGCTGCGGCGCCACGGCGTGGCCGTGTACGGCTCCGACGTCGCGCGCAAGCCGGAGGTGGAGGAGAACGCCGCGGCGCTGGAGGCTCTCGGCTGCGCGGTGGAGGTGGGCCGGCACGATCTGGCGCGGATCGCGCGCGCCCGCGCGGCGGTCGCCTCGCCCGGCGTGCCGCCGGATGCGCCTCCGCTGGTGGCGGCGCGCGCAGCTGGGGTACAGGTCCTGGCCGAGCTGGAGTTGGGCGCGCGGTTCCTGCCCGGCACGCGACTCGTCGTCGTGACGGGAACCAAGGGCAAGTCCACCACCACCGCGTGTGTCGCGCACCTGTTGCAGGCGGCGGGTTTGAGCGACGCCGCCGCGGCGGGCAACATCGGGAACCCGGTCACGGCCGTCGCGCTGGCGCCCCGGCATCCGGCGTGGCTCGCGGTGGAGGCGAGTTCGTTTCAGCTCCACGACTCGCCCAGCCTCGCGCCGGCGGTCGGCGTCCTCACCAACCTCTCGCCCGATCACCTCGACCGGTACGGCACGGCCGAGGCGTACTACGCGGACAAGGCGCTCCTGTTCCGGAACGCGACGCCGGAGAGCCGCTGGATCACGAACGGCGACGACCCCGCCGCGCTTGCGATGGCGGCGCCGGCAGCGGGCACGCACGAGACCTTCTCGCTCAGCCAGCGAGCCGCCACCGGCTTCTACGACCGCGCGGCGGACTGGCTGGTGGTGCGCGGCACGCCGCTGGTACGCCGCGCCGATCTGCGGCTCCTCGGCGACCACAACGTCGCCAACGCCCTCGCGGCCGCGCTTGCGGTACCGAAGGAAGTGGATCGGGAGTGCCTGGCCCGGGCTCTCGCGACCTTCCGCCCGCTGCCGCACCGCCTCGAGCCGGTCCGCGAGCTGGACGGCGTGCTGTGGATCAACGACTCGAAGGCCACCATCCTCAGTGCCGTTGAGGTCGCGCTCGCGAGCGTCCCGCGGCCAGTGGTCCTCCTTCTGGGCGGGCGTCCCAAGGTGGACTCGTTCGCACCGCTCGTGCCGCACCTCAAGGGGGTGCGGGCCGTCGTGGCGTACGGCGAGGCGGCGGCGCTGATCGAGCGTGGCCTGAGCGGCGCCGTCACTCTCGTGCGCGGTGGTGACTTCAAGGACGTCCTGAACCGCGCCCGCTCACTCGCCAGGCCCGGAGACGCGGTGCTCCTCGCGCCGGCCTGCACCAGCTTCGACATGTTCGCCAATGCCGAGGACCGCGGCCGGCAGTTCCGCGCCCTCGTCGAGGCCTGGTAGTGGCCGCCCGGGAGCGGTGGATGGGCTGGGAGGCGCGGCTGATGGTGATCATCACCGCTGCGCTGGTGGTCTTCGGCCTGGTATCGGTGTACGCGGCGTCGTCTTCGCTGATGCAGCGCGGGCAGCCGATCGGGATGTCGCTCGCCCTCGTGCAGGCGGTGGGGGCGGCGGTGGGCGGGATACTCCTCATCGTGGTCTCGCGCCTCGACCTGGGCCGCCTGCAGCGGCTGGCCTGGCCCCTGATGCTGGCCACGCTCCTGCTGCTGGTGGTGCTTCTCCTGCCGTTCACCCACGCGATCGCTCCGCGCGTCAATGGCTCGCGGCGGTGGCTCAGGCTCGGCATCTCATTCCAGGTTTCCGAGATAGCCAAGCTGGTCGTGGTGATCTGGACCGCCATGCTGTGCGCCAAGAAGGGCAAGGAGCTGAGTCACTTCCGCAAAGGCCCGGCCCCGGTCCTCACCATCGTGGGGCCGATGGCGCTGTTGGTGCTGGCGGAGCCGGATCTCTCGACCGCGGTCGTCATCGTCTTCCTGGCGATGATCGTTCTGTTCGCCGCGGGCGCGCGCGTCGGCCACTTCATCCTGCTCGGAGCCGTGGCCTTTCCGCTGGTCTGGGAACGGATCCAGCACGTGCAGTACCGGCTGCTCCGCATGACCGCGTTCCTGGACCCCGGCGCGGACCGGCTCTCGAGCGGCTACCAGATCAATCAGTCGCTCATCGGGCTCGGGGCGGGGAAGTTCCTCGGCGTCGGCTTCGGCCAAGGGCAGCAGAAGCTCGGGTTTCTGCCCTATCCCTACTCCGACTTCGTCTTTGCGACCATCGGCGAGGAGTGGGGCTTCGTCGGCGTCGTGTTCCTGGTGTTGCTCTACTCCGCCTGGCTTTTCCTCGCGTTGCGCTTGGCGCGCTCGGCGGGCGATCCGTTCCTCCAGTACCTCGGCGTGGGCCTCGCGGCCCTGATCGGAGTGGACGCCTTCCTGCACATGGGCGTCGGGCTGGCGTTGGTGCCTACGACCGGCCTGGTGCTGCCGTTCATTTCGTATGGACGCTCGAGCCTGATCGTCGCGCTGATCGCGACCGGACTCCTCCTCAACCTCGGCACCAAGCGGCGCGCGGTGGCGCGGTAGGAAACGCTGGATGGCGCACCGGGGCTGAGCCGCTGCGGCGAATACGGCGAGCGGCGGACCTGGCTCGCGCTGCGGGGAGCCGGAGGAACGAGCCTTCCTCTCCGTCTCGAGCCGGGCGGCACTCTCACGCACGCTCAGACACGCGATCGCCCACTCCCCGGACCCATCTGACCTGTCTGGTCGCCGACGGGCGAGGGCCGCCCGGCAGAGCCCGCCTGGACCGCGGTCTGCGCACGCTTCGCCATCGCGCAACTTCGTATGCGAACTCGATATCGGCGTGCGGCGCGATCTCCCCGGAGCCGCGTGAGAGGTCTGGCCGCGTGTACGTCGCAGCACAGGAGGCGGAGCTTGGCCGCGGCCGCGCCGCCGCGCCGCCGCGCCGCTGCGGAGGTTACGGAGGTCGAGACTCTCGACATCGTCCCGGCTCAGCTGCCGCCCGGCAAGTATCTGCTGCGGGTGCGGATCGAGGATCTGATAGCAAGACGGGACGCCGGGCGCGGCTCGATCAGCTCCGCCGTCCGCTAAGCCGGCTGGCGCGGTCCGCGCCGCAGTGCGGCTCGACTGTGCGGAGGCGGATGCATAGCTTGGTGTCCGTGAGCGAGCCTCCGAGCGCTGGAAGGTGACCACCGTCCTCTTTACCGGCGGCGGCACCGGCGGGCACCTGATGCCGGCGCTGGCCATCGCGGAGGAGATGGTCCGGCTCGACCCGGCGGTCCGGCCGTTCTTCGTCGGCAGCCGACGCGGCGTCGAAGCCTCGGTGCTGCCGCAGCGGCCGTGGCCATACGAGCTGCTGCCGCTCGAACCGCTGTGGCGGAGGCGCTGGTGGAAGAACGTCAAGCTGCCCACCGCCCTGTTCACCTCGCTCCGCACGGTGCGCGCCATCCTGCGCCGCGAGACGCCGTCAGTGGTCGTCGGCACGGGCGGCTACGTCGCGGGACCGGTGGTGTGGGCCGCGATCAACCGCGGCATTCCCGCGGTACTCCAGGAGCAGAACGCCTATCCGGGCCTCGCGACGCGGTGGCTGGCGCGGCGCGCGCGGCAGGTTCACCTCGGTTTTCCGGAAGCACGCTCCCGCCTGACCTTGGGTCCACTGACGACAATGTTTGACAGCGGCAATCCCATTCCCCCTCCCCCGGCGGAGCTTCCGACCAAGGCGGAGGCGAAACGAAAGCTCGGACTTCCAGCTGACCGGCCGCTGGTATTCGTCACCGGCGGAAGCCAGGGGGCGCTCCCCATCAACCTCGCGGTGGCCGACGCCCTCGAGTCGGGCCGGTTTCCGTCCGGCGCCTCGCTGCTCTGGCAGTGTGGGGCAGCTTCCCGGGACCAATTCTCTCATTTCAGTGCCGAGGGCCGCGTCTCGGTTGAGGCGTTCGTTGACCCGGTGGCGGACGCATACGCCGCCGCCGATCTGGTCGTTTCCAGGGCGGGGGCAATGACCCTCGCGGGATTGGCAGCCTGGGGCCTGCCGGCGATTCTGGTCCCGCTCCCGACGGCAGCCGCAGGGCACCAGCTCACCAACGCCCAGGCGCTGGCCCAGTGGGGCGCCGCCATTGTTCTCCTTCAGCCCGAGCTGACGGGCTCCATCCTCGCCGGAGCGGTCGGCACGCTCTTGGGTGAGCCTGCAAGAATGGCGGAACTCAAGGGGCGGATGCTGAGCCGCGCCAGGCCAAATGCCGCCTCCATCATTGCCACGGAAGCCTTGAAGTTGGTGCCGAAAAGTTAGCCGTCGCTCTTTCGCAACTTCCGATGGGATTTTATATTAGCCGCCTGTTAATGCAGCTCTTTACCCCTGACGACCCTCGCCCCGTTCATTTCATGGGGGTCGCTGGCGCCGGGATGAGCGCTCTGGCGCTTCTCGCACGGCGCCGGGGTGTGGCGGTCACGGGCTGCGACCGTGACCCCGACGGACCAGGGGCGGTGTCGAGCGCGGCGGACGTACGAAGGGCGGGCGGGGTTGTCTTCGCCGGTCACGATCCCAGCCATGTGAGTGGGGTCAGGGCAGTCGTGGTGACCGCAGCCGTCCCTCCCGATCACCCGGAACTCGAAAGGGCGCGGGCACTTGGAATTCCGATCGTGCGCCGTGCCGATGCGTTGGCAGCCGCAATCGCTCTGGGTCGAGTCGTCGCCGTCGCCGGCACTCACGGCAAGACAACGACGACGGCAATGACGACAGAAGCGCTGGCGGCCGCCGGTCTGGATCCCACGGGGATCGCTGGCGGCCGCGTCGCTTCCTGGGCCGGGAACACCAGGTTCGGCGGTGATGCCGTCTTCGTAGTTGAGGCGGACGAGTACGACAAGTCGTTTCTCGCACTGTCCGCCGAAGTCGCTGTCATCAATAATGTTGAGGCTGATCATCTCGAGTGCTATGGGAGTCTCGAGGCGCTCGAGGAGGCGTTCGCGGAGTTCGCTCGTCCCGCGCGCCGGGTGATCTCGGGCGCGGATGATCCGGGAGCGTGCCGCGTGGCAGTTCGGGCCGGCCGCCCGACATGGACGGTAGGCGTTGCGGCACAAGCGGATGTGCGCATCGCCGACATTCGTCAGGCGCCGACGGGAAGCACGGCGACGCTCTTTCTGCCTGGTGGACGGAGCGCGGATCTCAGGCTGAAGGTGCCTGGCGTCCACAACCTCCGGAACGCGGCTGCCGCTTTGGCGGTGACATTGGAACTCGGTGGGAGCCTCGAGCCGGCCCTGCAGTCGCTGGCGGCGTTCGAGGGCGTGGGGCGTCGGTTCGAGTTGGTCGGGTCGGTATCGGGGGTGACTGTCGTAGACGACTACGCCCACCACCCGACCGAGATCGCCGC
>PMIK01000006.1 GCA_003157095.1 Gemmatimonadota bacterium
CCGTGAGCGTGTAGCCGCTGCCGACCCTGTCTATGCTGAGGCTGCTGAACGTCGCGACGCCCGCCACCGCACTCACCGTCGCGGTGCCGCTCAGCGAGCCGCCGCCCGGGTTGGTGCCGATCGCGACCGTGACAGCGTTGGTCGCCGTGGTCACCAGGTTGCCGTTCGCGTCGCGAATCTGGACCGTGACCGCCGGCGTGATGGCCGCCCCGGCGGTCGCATTCGACGGCTGCTGCACGATGGCCAGTTGCGTGGGCACGCCGCCCGACACGTTGAATACGGCGCTGGTGGCGCTCGCGAGTCCGGTGGCGCTCGCCGCCAGGGTGTACCCCGTTCCCGGCTGATTCAGCGTCAGGTTGCTGAAGGTGGCGATGCCAGCCACCGCCGCCACGGTCAGCGTGCCGCCCAAGGTGGAGCCGCCGGGGTTCGTTCCGATGGCCAGCGTCACGTTCCCGGCGAAGCTCGTCACCGTATTGCCGAAGGTATCCTGGGCCACGACCTGCACCGCCGGTACCATGGCCACGTGCGCTGCCACGTTGGACGGCTGCACCTGGAACGCGAGCTTCTTCACCGCACCGACGACCCCGGTCGCACTGAGCGTCACAGTCAGGTTCGGCAAGCCGGCCACGGTCGCGGTGACCGACTGCGAGCCGAGGGTGCTCCCCAACGTCCACGTCGTCTGTGCGTTGCCGGTGGCCGCGGTGGTGTCCGTGGCCTTCGAGAGCGATCCGCCGCCGCTGGCCACGCTGAAGTTCACCGCCACACCGTGGACGCCGAGGCTGTCTGCGGCCTTGACCCGGACGACCAGCGGCTGCGCGAGCACGGTGCCAACTCCGGCGCTCTGTCCGCTACCCGACACCACGCTGAGAACGGCCGGAACGGGCTGCACTGTCACCTGTGCCGTGTCGGCCAGGCCCGTGGGCAGCATCGCCTCGATGCGCGCCACGCCGCGCGTCGTGCCCGCCACGACCCTGCCGAGCGTGTCTACGCGGACGCGGGCCACCAGCGTGTCGAGCGACCGCCAGGCGATGGGCGTGCCCGAGATCGGCTCGCCGACGCTGTCCAGCGCGGTCGCCGTGAGCGTCACCGAGTCGCGGAAGACCAGCGACACCGACCGGGTGGCGATCCGCACGCTGCGCGCATTGGCGCCCACGCCCGAGTACTGCACCGGCACTGAGAGGGGGGTGGGCTGCGCGTTCTCGGTCGTCAGGGTGACCGGCACCGGTCCGGCGCGGAAGACGGTGTCCCCGGCGGCGTTGATCATCGCGAGATTCAGCGACAGCGTCTCCGACGCCCCGCTGATGGGGATCGAGAGCCCCAGGACCACACTGTCGGCGCCCGGCGGGAAGTCTATCGTCGTGTCGAAGGCGACGCCCGTGCCCCGGGTCAGCGTGATGCGGACCCTGTCGAACGGCACGGAGGACGCGGCCGCGCGGCTCTGGAACACGGGCTGCATCGCGAGAGACACGCGCCGCGGCGACTTTGGTGCGGCGGTATCGCCCAGACAGCCGAGAACCGCCATCGCCACGGCGAGCGCAGCGAGGCGCATAGCGCCGAGGGCAACAGGCGCGGTCAGGGGTCTAACGCGTATGGTTCCGATACGGACGAATGTGCGTTAGGATCGCAATCTCCGCAAACCCCCCCGTTACCGCCCCGGGTGTTGCCACTCCGGGGCCAGCGGCATAGTGTGGTTTCCGTCGTTCTTAAAAGGGTTCCCTGCTATCGCCTACCAGATCGGAGAGGGACGATGACGGCCAGGAGTTGGTTGGTTCCGGCTGTAGTTCTCGTTGCGCTGGGGCCGCTCGCGCTTGCCGCGCAGCAGCCGGCGGGCGCGTCCGGAGCGGCGCCCCAAGTCTCGCAACCCGCCTACCGGGTGTCGATCGCCTTCAATCAGCGGGTGAAGATGCGCGACGGCGTGGAGTTGTCGGCCGATGTCTACCGGCCCGACACGGCCGGCCGCTTCCCGGTCGTGCTCTCGCGCACGCCCTACACCAAGACCGGCTCGCTACGCGCCGGCCGGGACTGGGCCTCGCGCGGCTACGTCTTCGTGGCGATGGACGTCCGCGGCCGCGGCGATTCGGACGGCGAGTGGGTGCCCTACCGCAACGACGGGCGCGACGGGTACGACGCCGTCGAATGGTGCGCGGCGCAGCCCTGGTCCACCGGGAAGGTCGGCACGATCGGCGGCTCCTACAACGGCCGCATCCAGTGGTTCACGGCCGTGCTCCAGCCGCCGCACCTGACAGCGATGATCGCGATGGTGACGCCGTCGGATCCGTTCGTCGAGTGGCCGACCGGCCTGCCGCTGCCGATGGACATCAGCTGGTACCACTTCACGGCGGGGCACCTGCTGCAGAACATGGATGCGGTGGACTGGTCGGCGGTGCAGCGGCACCTGCCCATGATCACCATGGACTCGGCGGCGGGGCGCCCCAATCCATACTGGCGCGAGGAGATCCGCCACGCGCAGCTGAGCGACTGGTGGGAGCCGGTACGGTACCAGAACAAGTCCGACCGGGTGCAGGTCCCCGTGCTCCACATTTCGGGCTGGTACGACGACGAGCAGGTGGGGACGCCCCTCAACTACATCGGCATGACGACGCACGGGCCGGCGAACGTGCGGGCGAGCCAGCACCTGCTGATGGGGCCCTGGCCGCACGCCATCAATTCGACTTCGAAGCTGGGGGCGGTGGACTTCGGGCCCACCGGCCAGATTGACCTCACGGCGTACCAGGTCCGCTGGTTCGACTACTGGCTGAAGGGGATGGACAACGGCGTGATGGGGGAGCCGCCGGTGCGGATCTTCGTGATGGGCACGAACGCCTGGGTGAGCGAGGGCGACTGGCCGATGGCCCGCACGCAGTGGACGAAGTACTACCTGCACAGCGGCGGCCACGCCGCGACGAGCGCGGGCGACGGGTCGCTCACGACGGTGAGCCCGACCCGCGAGCCCCCGGACGCGTACACCGACGATCCGGCACATCCGGTCACGTTCATCACCGAGCCGTCGTTCGCGCAGATCGGCGGGCCGGACGACTACCGCCAGGTCGAGCAGCGCAGCGACGTCCTGGTCTACACCAGCGACACGCTCCCACGGGACCTGGAGGTGTGCGGCCCGATCCGGGCGCGGCTCTTCGCGTCGTCCGACGCGCACGACACCGATTTCATGGTCAAGCTGCTCGACGTGTGGCCGAACGGGTTCGTCGAGCGGCTGATAGACGGGATGGTGCGGGCACGGTTCCGCGACGGGATGGACCGGCCGTCGCCGATCGAGCCGGGGCGGGTGTACGGCTACGACGTGGACGTGTGGAACACCTGCCAGACCTTCCGGCCGGGTCACCGGATCCGGGTGGAAGTGGCCTCCACCGCGTTCCCGAAGTACGACGCCAACCCCAACACCGGTGAGCCCCTCGGACAGACGACCACGTCGCAGCCGGCGCACCAGGCGGTGTTTCACGACCGCGAGCACGAGTCGTACGTGATGCTGCCCGTCGTACCGAACTGAGCTGATTGGGGCTAGGGACTAGGGGTTAGGGGCTAGGGANNCCTAGCCCCTAACCCCTAGCCCCTCTTCGTCAGCGTCACCGCCCCCACACGTTGTTTCCCCGGTCCGTGTCGGGCAGCACGTGCCGCGGATCTACCTCCGCCCTCACAATCCGCTTTCCGCCGGTGCTGGCCATATAGGTGAACCGGCTGCCCAGGTTCCAGATCTCGACGGGCAACTCCACCACGTCGCTCGTGCCGTCGTCGTAGCTGAGCTTCAGCTCGGCCGGCATCACCATCTCCCGCCGGTTGCTGAGGTACACCTTGGTCACGCCCGGGGGCTGCGCCGCTGTCGCCTCTGCCGCGCGCCCGAACGTTTGAGGTCCCGTCGTCGCCGCGGCGGCAGCAGCTCCCGTGCGTCCGTGCGTCCGTGCCCCCGGACGCCCCTGCTCCTGAACCCACGGTCCCACCACGGAATCAACCGCCTGGTCCAGCCGCGCGGTCGTGAACACCCAGTCGCGCCAGAACCAGTCGAGGTTGCGTCCGCTCACGTTCTCCATTGTGCGGAAGAAGTCAGCCGGCTGAGGGTGCTTGAACGACCAGCGGCGTATGTACTCCCGGAGGGCAGGGTCGAACNNCGCGGCCGAGCACGTCCTCACGCAGCAGGCGCAGCATGAGCGCCGGCTTCTGGTAGGCCGTCCAGTACAGGTCGCGCACCTCGACCGGGGCGGTGATGAGCGGCTGTTCGTCGCCGGGAACGGCGTTGGCCGCATACGCGTGCAGCGGCACGTCGGTGACGCTGTCGCCATACGCGGTGCCGGCGAAGTAATCGGCGGCGTCGTAGAGATCAATGAAGGTGTTGAACCCCTCG
>PMIK01000056.1 GCA_003157095.1 Gemmatimonadota bacterium
GTGCACCTCCCAGGCCGTCGCGCGCCAGTTGTGCTCGCGGCCGGGCGCCGTGTTCTCCGAGGCAGTGGCGTGCTCGGCGTCGAACAGCAGCCACCCGGTGACCCGCGCCCACCGACCGAGATACTGCCGCCTCAGCGTCCGGGTGGACCAGTCCAGGCCGCGCGCCGCCATCAGTGCCCGCCAGCGCGGTGTCACCTCCACGATCACGCGCCGAGACCCGTCGGCGTCCATCGGATCCGCGACCAACTCGATATGCGTATCACGGAACCGGGGATCGCGCGCCTTGCAGTTGACGGTTTCGATGCCGCCCGGCTTCACGTCGTAGACGTACCCGACGATCACGGCGCCTCGCCTCTCGTCCCAGCGCCCGCGATCGTCTCCGGGCCCGAGCAGCGCCGCCAAAGTGACCTGTGTGTCCACGTCAGCGGGTCGTGGCGCTGTGTATCGGTTCTTGAGCCGGTCCAACGTCCGAACGGCTGAGTTCGCGGCGTTGCCCTCCATCCCGCAGCCGTGGTAGGTGTCCTGGGCACGCGAGACGTCGGGCGACAGGAGCGCGAGGGTGGCGAGCCACAACAAGCTTCTCATGGGATGTTTCACATAGTAGTGCCCCCGGCCGCCACCTGGAAGTCGATCGGGAGTTGGACCCGCACGCGCACGGCGCGACCGTTGATCCTCCCCGGCCGGTAGACGGCAGCAGCCACGACCTCCACCGCCGGCTGGCGGAACAGCGGGTTGGTGGTCGAGAGCCCCCTGATGNNAGTCGGTGGCGAATCGAAGCGCCTCGGCGGATTGACCGCGCCCCGCCGAACCGGCAGCTTTCAAGCGAAGGTGGGAGGGGGGCATGACGAGCGTGGTGTTCTGGGACGTGGACACGCAGTACGATTTCATGCACGCCGACGGCAAGCTCTACGTGCCGGAATCCGAACAGATCATTCCCAACCTCAAGGTCCTCACCGACACCGCGCACGCGCGGGGCATCCGCATTATCGCCAGCGCCGACGACCACGTGCCCGGACACCGGGAACTCTCCGCTACTCCCGACTGGAAGCAGACGTTTCCGGAGCACTGCATGCGGGGCACGAAGGGCCATGCCAAGATCCCCGAGACCCGCCTCCGCGAGCCGCTGGTGATCGAGCCTGGCCGAGAGAACCCTGCGGCCCTGGCCGACCGCGTGCGCTCCCACCCGGGCGACGTTCTCCTGCTCAAGCACTGGTTCGACGTCTTCACCAACGCCAATATCGAGATCGTGCTCGACATTCTGGCGCCGCGGATCGTCGTGCTCTACGGGGTGGCGCAGGACGTGTGTGACAAATACGCGCTGGAGGGTTTGCTGAAACACTGCCCGCAATTGCATCTGTACGCCGTGAGCGACGCCATGAAACCCATCGAGCGAGACATGGCACAGCGTTTGCTCGACCAGTGGGCTCAACAGGGGGTACACATCGTGAAAACCAGAGAGATCGTGGAGGGCGGGCTGTTGGACGGCCTGCTGGCCGCATGACCGCCCCGTTCGGGAAGTTCTTCCTGCCGGGCCCGACCGAGGTCCTGCCCGAGATCGCGAAGGCCCAGGAGGCCCCGATGATCGGGCATCGGGGCGCGAAGACCGAAGCGCTCCTTGCCCGGCTCGACGAGCCGCTCAAGGCGGCGTTCCGCACGGCGAACCCGGTCTACATCGCCGCGAGTTCGGCCACCGGCCTGATGGAGGCGGCTATCCGCAACGGCGTGCGCCGCAAGGTGCTATGCCTCTGCAACGGATCGTTCTCGGAGCGCTTCGCCAAGATCGCGGCCGCCTGCGGCAAGGAGGTCGTGAAGGCCGAGGTGCCGATGGGACAGGCGTTCGAGGCGGAGCAGGTGAAGGCGTTGCTGGCGAATTCGGGGGCGGATTCGGTGACTGCGGCCCACTCCGAGACCTCGACGGGCGTGCTCAATCCCATCGCCGAGATCGCCCAAGTGGTCTTGGCGGCGCCCGACGTGTTCTTCCTGGTGGACGCCGTCACCTCGCTCGCCGGCTCGCCGGTGGAGACCGATGCCTGGGGGCTCGATTTCGTGCTCACGGGCTCGCAGAAGGCGCTCGCGCTTCCGCCGGGACTGGCGTTCGGCGTGGCTTCGCCACGAATGCTGGAGCGCGCCAGGACGCTGCCGGACCGGGGCATCTACCTCGACCTCATCCCGTACGACGAGGCGATCCGGAAGCGGCAGACGCCGTACACGCCGGCCCTCTCGCTGATGTATGCGCTCGAGGCGCAGCTCAACCGGATCGCCGCCGACGGCGGGATCGAGAAGCGCTGGGCCCGGCACAACGCGATGCGGGAGCGGGTCGAGAAATGGGTCGCGAAGGAAGCGGGCGCCAAACTCGGGTTGGCGTACCTGCCGCGCGAGGGCCGTCGCTCCTGGACGGTCTCGTGCCTGAAGCTTCCGGAGGGCGGGAAGGCTCTGGGCGGCGCGGTGGCGAAGGCGATGGACGCCAAGTTCGGATACACGATCGGCGCTGGGTATGGCAAGCTCAAGGACGGCACGATCCGCATCGGTCACATGGGCGATCACACCGTCGCCGAGGTGGAAGCGCTGCTCGGCGCACTGGAGGAGGTCTTGAAGAGTGTCTGACCGCATCGTAGTCGCGGACCGCCTTGGCAAGACTGGGCTCGAGATGTTGCGCGCCCTGCCGGGCTTCGAGGTGGTGGAGACGGCGGGCAAGGGGCCCGAGGCGCTGGACGCGGCCCTGGGCGAAGCGGTTGCGCTGGTGGTGCGCAGCGAAACCAAGGTGACAGCGGCGATGATCGGGAAGGCGCCGAAACTCAAGGTCATCGCCCGCGCCGGCATGGGCACCGACACGATTGACGTCGAGGAGGCCTCGCGGCGGAAGATTCCGGTCCTCACGGCGCCCGGAGCCAACTCGAACAGCGTGGCGGAGTACACCTTCGCGCTCCTGCTGGCCCTCGCCCGCAAGATCTCCCCGTCCTCGGCGTCGCTCGCCGCGGGCAAATGGGATCGCAAGCCATACGAGGGCTCGGAGTTGCGGGACAAGACCCTCGGCCTGCTGGGCCTGGGCCGCATCGGCGGCCGGGTGGCGTCCATCGCCAAGGGTTTCGGGATGACGGTGATCGGCTACGACCCCGTGGTCACGGCCGAGCAGGCGGAGCACCTGGGTATCGACCTGATGCCGCTCGACATGGTGATTCAGCGGGCCGATGTCCTGAGCTTGCACGTGAAGCTCAACTCCAGCACCAGGCACATGATCGACGAGCGGCGCCTGAACCTGGCGAAGAAGGGCGTCTTGATCGTCAACACGGCCCGAGGCGCACTGATTGACGATGCGGCGCTGGTGAAGGCGCTGGCCGACGGGCGCGTCGGCGGCGCGGCGCTCGACGTCTACGATCCGGAGCCGCTGCCGGCGGACTCGGTGCTGCGCACGGCGACCAACGTCCTGTTGACGCCGCACCTTGCGGCGTCAACAGCGGAGGCGCAGACACGCGTCGGTATCGAGATCGCCTCGGCTCTGAGCGATGCGCTTCTCAGGAACGACATGAGCGCGGCCGTGAACCTGGCGGCGTTCCCCAAGTAAGGTCGCAGCGGGCGGACGGGAAGGCGGGGGCGGCGACGGCCGCCCCCGCTTGTTTTCAGCGCAAGCGGAACGACTGCACGTCGGAGGTCAGCTGGTCGGACGCCGTGGCGAGCGCCTGCGCCGACGCCGCGATCTCCTCGGTGGAGGCGCTCTGTTCCTGCGACGCCGCGGCGATCTGCTCGGCCGCTGCGGCGAAGCTTTCAGTGCTCCGGGCGAGCTCGTCGAGCCGGCGGGCGATCTCGGTCACGAGCGTCTCGGATTCGGCCGCAGCGCCACTGATGTCCCGGGCGAACCGGTCGCTCTCGTGGGCCGAGTCGGCCACGCTCTTGAGACCCTCGCTCACTGTGCGTGCGGCGGCGCGGGCCACCGTGCTTGCCGCGCCGACGCGTGTCATGGTCTGGTGCGTGGCGCCCACGCGCTTGAGGACGTCCTTTACGGTGCCCTCGGTGGTCACGGCCGCCTGCGCCACCTGGATCGCCAGCTTGCGGACCTCGGCAGCGACGACGCCGAAGCCGCGGCCCTGCTCGCCGGCGCGTGCCGCTTCGATCGCCGCGTTCAGGGCGAGCATGTTGGTCTGGGCCGCGATCGCCTTCGTTTGGGCGACGAAACGCCCGATCTCTGCCGAGGCTTCAGCCAGCGCCCCCGCCTCGGCCACGCCCTGTTCGACCTCCGTGGCGAGCGAAGCCAGGGTCGTGGTGCTGTCGTCCAGCCGCTTGCGATGATCGTCCGCCAGGGCGAGCAGCGCGCGGTTGCGCTCGGCCGCATCGCGGGCGCCGGCCGCGAGACGGCCGGCGATCGCGCGGATGCGATTGGCGTCGGACGCGGTCGCCTTCACGATGGCCGCCTGCTCCTGGGCGCGCTGCGACAGGTCGTGAGTCGTGCCCGCCATCTCCTGCCCGCTGGCCGACATTTCCTCGGTGGAGGCGCTGATCTGGGCGGCCATCGCAGCCGCCTCGTCGGCCGCGGCGCGGATCGCCCCCACCAGCCGGCGCAGAGAGTCGAGCATCGTGGTGAGCGCCGCGCCCAGGTGGAGTACCTCGCGGGTTCCCTGGGAGACGCTCATCTCGCGCGACAGGTCGCCTTGGGCCACCGCGGCCGCCGCCTCCGCCATGCGCTCCACCGGCACGGTGACGCGGCGGTTGACCCAGGCGCCGAGCGAGGTGAGTGCGGCGACGCCCACAACCAGCAGGAGGAGCGCGGCCACCAGCAGTATCCGGCCAAGCTGGTCCACCGATTGGTACGTGACCGACACCGGCTGGCGTACCACGACCCACCAGTCTGCCGGCCAGGCGCGTGCGGCCGCGGCACGCTCGCTTTCCCGCTCCGGCGACTCCAGCGTAGCGTAGGTCAGCGTGTCGGCCAGGGGCAGCGCGTCCCTCTCCGGTAGCAATCGCAGCAACTCGGAGGTATCGCGGCCGACGATCACGTGGCCGATCCGGTCCACGACCTGCACCTGGGCGCGAAGCCGCACGTCGGTCGAGGCAACCAGCCGCGCGATCCCGTCCATGCCGAGGACGCCGCTCAGGACGCCCACGCGCCGCGCACCGCTCTGCGGCGGGACGGCGGTGGCCATCCGGAGGGTCACGGTGTGGGTGCGGCCGTCGAGGGCGGGGAGGTCCTGGTAGCTCCCGTTCCGGAATGCCCGCTGCCACCACTCCAGTCCGGCGTGGGCGAACCGGGCCTGCGGCCGGGATGCCGCGGCGGTGAAGCCGCGCGAGTCGGTGAGCAGGAAATCGGTGAAATCGGAATGCTGCTCCAGCGATCGCAGCATGGCGGCGGCCGCAGGGTTGGCCCCCAGGGAATGTGTGGCAGCGAAGGCGCGCTCGATCTGCTCCGGAGACTGGTTGGTCAGTCCGCGCCGCGAGGCCTCGGCATCGGCGGCCTGCGCGGCGGCGGCGACGACGGGATCACTCGCGACCAGCTCGAGCTCCGCGCGGCGCTCGCGCAGGTACTGTCCCACGAGCGCGGCGGATCGCTCGGCAATGCCGGACAGCCGCGCGTCGGCATCGCGCGCGAGGTAGCTGCGCGCTGCGCGCCACGCCAGCAGGGAAACAACCGTCAGCACCACGATGGCGGCGAGGACGCCTGCCGAGACGACGGTGCGTTGCAGGCTGCGCGCGCGCAGCTGCAAGGAAGAAGCGGGGCTCGCGGACATGAAGGCGGGGGCTAAGCTAGGGATGGCTCGGGGCCGCCGCAAGCCGCTATCTTACACCATTATGCCCGGTCCGGAACCCGTCGCGTACGACCCGCAGAGCGTCGAGCGCAGGTGGCAGGAACGGTGGGAGGAGCGCGGCACCAACCACGCCGACCTCGCCGGCGCCGCGAAGCCGTATTTCAACCTGATGATGTTTCCGTATCCGTCGGCCGAAGGGCTGCACGTCGGGAACGTCTTTGCGTTCGTGGGCGCCGATATTCAGGGCCGCTACCGGCGGCTGCGCGGCGCCGACGTCTTCGAGCCCCTGGGCTTCGACGCGTTCGGCATCCACTCGGAGAACTTCGCCTTGAAGGTCGGAACGCATCCGGCCGAGCTGATTCCGCGCAACATCGAGCGGTTCCGCGGCCAGCTCAAGCGGATCGGGCTGATGGCGGATTGGCGCTATGAGGTGCAGACCACCGATCCGCGCTACTACAAATGGACGCAGTGGATCTTCCTCCAGCTCTATCGCGCCGGGCTGGCCGTCAAGCGCCGCGCCGCCGTGAACTGGTGCCCGGCGTGCAAGACCGTGCTCGCCAACGAGCAGGTGATCAACGGCTTCTGCGAGCGGCATCCGGACGTGAAGGTCGAGCCGCGGATGCTGGACCAGTGGTTTTTCACCATCAGTCAGTATGCCCAGCGGTTGCTCGATTACCTGGAGACAGCCGACTGGTCGCACTCGACCCGGACGATTCAGGCCAACTGGATCGGACGCTCCGACGGCGCCGAGCTGATCTTCGAGACGCCCGCCGGTCAGCGAATCACGGTGTTCACGACGCGTCCGGACACGGTCTTCGGCGCGACCTACCTCGTGCTGGCGCCGGAGCACGCCCTGGTGGCCGACCTGACCACCGCGGAGCAGCGCGCCGACGTGAACGCCTATCGGCGCAGGGTGTCGGCGATGGACCTGGTCTCCCGCAAGGTCGGCGACAAGGCCAAGACCGGCGTCTTCACCGGCTCCTACGCGCGCAATCCAGCCACCGGCGATGCCGTGCCGGTCTGGATCGCCGACTACGTCCTGATGGAGTACGGCACGGGCGCGATCATGGCGGTGCCCGGCCACGACCAGCGCGACTTCGAATTCGCCGAGACGATGAAGCTCCCATGCGTGCGCGTCGTCGCGGGCGCGGAGCAGGACGCGTTCACCCCGCTCACCGCAGCCGAGCCCGACGTCCCGGACGGGCGGATGGTCAACAGCCCCGGTTTCGACGGAATGCCGTGGGAGGAGGCCAAGCGCGCCATCACCCAGGCGCTTGCGGCCAAAGGTCTCGCCAAGCCGGTCGTCAACTACCGGCTGCATGATTGGTGCATCTCGCGGCAGCGCTACTGGGGGCCGCCGATTCCGATCATCTACTGCGACGACTGCGGCACGGTGCCGGTGCCCGAGCAGGATCTGCCGGTGATCCTCCCCGCCCTCGACGATTTCCGGCCAGACGACTCCGGGATCTCGCCGCTGGCGCGGGCGGGAGCATGGTACCGCGT
Source organism: Gemmatimonadota bacterium (assembly GCA_003157095.1). Taxonomy (GTDB): domain Bacteria; phylum Gemmatimonadota; class Gemmatimonadetes; order Gemmatimonadales; family JACORV01; genus Fen-1245. Next base: position 7,239 of record PMIK01000056.1, read on the forward strand.
CCCGTGCCCCACGTGCGGCAAGCCGGGCCGGCGCGAGACCGACGTCTCCGACACGTTCCTCGACTCCGCATGGTACTTCCTGCGCTATCCCTCGGCGAACCGGGACGACGTGGCGTTCGATCCGGAGCTGACCCGCAAGTGGCTCCCCGTCGCGTCGTACATCGGCGGCAACGAGCACGCGGTCCTGCACCTGATGTACGCGCGCTTCATCACGATGGCCCTGCACGACATCGGATTGGTGCCGTTCGAGGAGCCGTTCCGGCGCTTCCGCGCCCACGGCATGATCGTCAGGGACGGCGCGAAGATGTCGAAGTCGCGCGGCAACGTCGTGAACCCGGATACCTACGTCGACCGCTGGGGAGCCGACACCTTCCGCATGTACCTGATGTTCCTCGGCCCCTACCAGGAGGGTGGCGATTTCCGGGATGCGGGCATCTCGGGCATTCGGCGGTTCCTGGATAAGGTGTGGCACCTGGTGGGGGAGGTGGTGGGGCACCAATCCCCGACCCCCCAACCCGAAACCCCTGATCTCGTGCGCATGATGCACCGCACGATTCAGCGTGTCACGGACGACACGGAGTCGCTCTCCTACAACACCGCTATCGCGGCGATGATGGAGTACGTCAATGCGCTGCGGGACGGCGTCGCCACCAAGGCGCTGCTCGAGCCGCTCGCGATCCTGCTGGCGCCGTACGCCCCGCACTTCGCGGAGGAGTGCTGGGAGCGGCTCGGCCGGACGACTTCGGTGATGGACGCCTCGTGGCCGAGCTTCGATCCCTCGCTCGCTGTGGCCGAAGAGGTCGAGTTCGTCGTGCAGGTGAATGGCAAGGTGCGATCGCGTCTGCGGATGGCTCG
>PMIK01000258.1 GCA_003157095.1 Gemmatimonadota bacterium
CCTCGCTGTTCGGGCGGTGGATCTTCCCGGCCAGTGGGCTGGAGATCTATGCCGAGTGGGCGCGCGAGGAGTTGCCGCAGTCGCTACGGGATTTTCTGCTCGATCCGCACCGCTCACAGGGCTACACGGTTGGCGGGCAGTGGGTGCGCCCGGCGGGCGAGGGCGGAGCCGTGGTCCGGCTCCAGGCCGAGCTCACCGACCTCGAACAGTCCATAGCTATCCAGGGCCAGGCGCCGCCGCCGGATTATTACACTGGTGGAGCCACGGCCCAGGGGTACACGCAGCGTGGCAAGGTGATCGGGGCGGCGATCGGCCCCGGCGCGTCCAGCGAGTGGCTGGCGGGGGACTACGTGGCGCCGCGGTGGCAGGCGGGGCTGTTCATCGAACGGGTCCGCTGGGAGAACGACGCGCTCTATCGCCAGCCGAACACTAACTACTATCGGCACGACGTATCGCTGCTTGCCGGCGCCCGCGGGGCGGTACGCCTGGCACGCTGGGATGCCTCGGCCACGTTGACGGCGGGACGCCGGTACAACTACCTCTTCCAGAACGCGCTGATCATCCCCGGCGCCCGCACAGTAGACATCACCAACTACACGCTGTCGTTCGCGATCGCGCCGCGCTGACCGGCTGGCTGGACCAGGTCGCGGGCCGCGCTGCGCCAGCCGCTCGAGTAGCGATGGTAGTTGAGGGTCACCAGCTCCGCTGCGACCGCCGGAATGCGGCGCCAGGTCGGGCCGGGCATCCGGGCCCGCGCGGCCAGATGGGCCATCTTCCGCCCGATCCGCACCGCCGCGTCGGCGCTGCCGGACCCTCCCAGCGCCACGATGCGCTCGCGCGCCGCTTCCCACTGCCGGAGCTGGCGCACAAGATCGCTGGCCGGCGTCGTCATGGCCCGGGCCACGCCGCGGCGCAGGCTCGGCTTGTCCGCTCCGATCTGCGCCGCCGCGTGCTGGCGGTATTGGATCGTGGGTTCCTCGACCATCGCCGCGCGGTCCGTCACCGAGCCGATCACGGCGATCCACGCGTCGTGCAGCCAGACGCCCGGGAGTGGGAGAATGCGGGCGCGCAAACCCGAGCGGAACGCCATCGTCGCCCCGGTCACCACGTTCCTCCAGAGCAGCACGTCGAGCAGGCGTCCCTTTCGCGCGGCCCTTCGCCTGCCGCGGTCGAACCCGATGGCATCCCAAAGGGTATAGCCCAGCGGCCGCAGTTCCTCGTCCACCACCTCGGCGTCGGTGAACACGACGCCGGGCTGATCGGCGCCATCCAGTGACGCCTCGAGGACCTTGAGCTTGGTGGGCCGCCAGACGTCGTCCTGGTCCGAGAGCGCTATCCAGTCCCCTTCGCACAGCCTGATGGCGTTCTCGAAGTTCTTCGTCACGCCCGCGGTCTGTGCGTTGTGTTGCAGCCGCACCGGGAACGGTGCCTGCGCTGCGAAGCGGCGTAGAATGTCCAGCGTACCGTCACCGGACCCGTCATCGGAGACGACCAGCTCGTCGGGCCGGCGCGTCTGGGAGACGATGCTCTCGAGCTGATCGGGGAGATGGCGTGCGCCATTGTAGGTGCAGAGGGCCACGGAGCATCGCGTCATCGGCGAGCCGCCAGGCGAAGGGCGCCGAGGGTGCGGAGTTGCAGCAGGACGCTCCGCTCACCGGGGTCCATCAGGAAGAACCAGAAGACCGCCCCGAAGACCGAGCTGGCAACCAGCACGTAGGCCACGCGAACCAAGACCGGGGTGCCGCCGAGAGCCACGGACAACATCATGGCCCCGGTGGCGGCCACGAGCACGGCGATCACGCGCGGCCTCAGCCTGCTCACGAGGCCCCCGTTCACGTGGCGCGCCAGATAGAAGAGCACTGCTCCATCGGCGGCCGTCCGGACGGACCAGGCGAGCGCCGCCCCGACGATGCCGTACCGCGAAATCAGCACCCAGGCGAGCGAGAGATAGAGCGGCAGCTCGACGAGGTGAAGCCTCGCAGCGACGGACGGACGCCCGGCGCCCTGGATCAGGTAGAACGGAACCTGCGCGAGGCCATTGCAGAAGACGCCGATCGCGAGCACCTGCAGGACGAAGGTGCTTCTCCTGGCGACGTCCGGGCCCATCCATAGGAGCAGCCCCTCGCCGGAGAACGCTGTCAGCACGAGGCCCAGCGGAAAGAGAGCGACGAGAATGAGCTTCACGCCGCGCTCGTAGAGGACGGCCGTCGCGCCGGATTCCGCGCCCGAACTCGCCGCGAATGCGGGGAAGAGGGCGGCCGCGACCGCACCAGGAATCACCAGCAGCTTGACGACCAGCTCGTACGGCGCTNNCGCCGATGAAGAAACGGTCGGAAGTGCCCATCAGGGGGCTCACTACCGTGCTGACCGTGAACCAACCCCCGGTGCGGAGCAGCGGTCCGATCGCGCTGCTCGGTCCCAGCATGCCCCGCCGCAGCGTGGGCATGACCGCGAAGCAGAACAGGAGGTGCAGCACCACTCCCAGGAGTCTGCTCGCCAGCAGCACGGCCAGGACGACGGCGAGATTCCGGGTGAACGGCAACACCGCCAGTGGACCGGCGTAGTTGAGGATTCCCAGCGGCACTCGCGCGGCGTTCACCAGGTCGAACCGTTGATACGCCTCCAGCACGCCACGCAGGCCGCTCGTGACGACCGTGGCGGGGACGGACGCCGCCATGACGTAGAACGCCCACAGGGCCTCACCCTGCAGCGAACCGGAGATCCGGAGCGCGTGGTGCATGAGCCAGGGCGTGAGCAGGTACGCCACCAGCCAGCCGCCCAGCCCCAGAACCAGCAGCAACCGTAGCGCCGTCCAGACCAGCTGGTCCAGTGTCTCGTGATCGCCGACGCCCAGGCGCTCCGCCACCAGCCGCGTGAGGGCACGACCGAGCCCGAGGTCGAGGT
>PMIK01000253.1 GCA_003157095.1 Gemmatimonadota bacterium
GCTGCTGGCCCAGACGCTGGCCCGGATGCTCGACGTCCCGTTCACCATCGCCGACGCCACGACCCTCACCGAGGCCGGCTACGTCGGGGAGGACGTCGAGAACATCCTGGTGCGGCTGCTCCAGGCCGGCGACTTCAACGTGGCCGAGTGCGAGCGCGGGATCATCTACATTGACGAGATTGACAAGATCGCGCGCAAGAGCGAGAACCCCAGCATCACGCGCGACGTCTCCGGGGAGGGCGTGCAGCAGGCGCTCCTGAAGATCCTCGAGGGCACGATCGCGTCGGTCCCGCCGCAGGGGGGCCGCAAGCACCCACAGCAGGAATACATCCAGATCAACACCAAGGACATCCTGTTCATCTGCGGCGGCGCGTTCGACGGGCTGGAGAAGATCATCGAGGCCCGCACCGGACGGCGGCGGATCGGCTTCACCAAGGATGAAGTCGAGCGCGGTGTGCCGGTGCTGCAGCGCCGCAACCCGTACGGCGAGGTGGAGCCCGACGACCTGCTGCGCTACGGCCTGATCCCGGAGCTGATCGGCCGGCTGCCGGTCACCGTGCCGCTCGAGACCCTCGACGAGGACGCGCTGGTGCGCATCCTGGTCGAGCCCAAGAACGCGCTCACCAAGCAGTACAAGAAGCTGTTCGAGCTCGAGGACGTGCGGCTCACCTTCGAGCAGGAGGCACTGCGCGCCGCCGCGCAGCTCGCCATCAAGCGGGGGGCGGGCGCGCGCGGCCTCAGGGCGATCCTCGAGAAGGTGATGACCGAAATCATGTTCGACCTGCCGGCCCGGGACGACGTGGCCGAAGTGGCGATCACGCGGGAGTGCGTCCTCGAAGGACGCCAGCCGCTGCTGGTGACGGAGCGGCCGAGAGCGAAGAAAGAGGCCTGACGTGCCGCGCATCACGGCCCCCTCCCCGAGGGGGCTTTTGGTAAGCGAGTTCGTGACGACGCTCGCCCAGTGGAACGACCCGATCCCGGGGCCGGCGCTGCCCGAGGTCGCGTTCGCGGGACGGAGCAACGTCGGCAAGTCGAGCCTCATCAACCTGCTGATGGGGCGCCGCGCCCTGGCACACGCCAGCCGCATTCCCGGCAAGACGCGCATGCTCAACGTGTACCGCTGGGGCCCGGGCTGCTATCTGGTGGATCTCCCGGGCTACGGCTGGGCGCGGGCCGCCGCCGAGGAGCGCGCGGTATGGCAGCGGCTGGTGACGTCGTACCTCGCCCGCCGCGAGACGCTGGCCGGCGTCGTCTGGCTGCTGGACATGCGCCGCGAACCCTCGCCCGAGGATCGGCTGGTGGGCGCCCGGTTGCGGGAGCGCGGCGTGCCGACCCTGGTAGCCCTCACCAAGGCCGACCAGGTGCCGCGCGGGCAGCGCGTGGCGCGGGCGGCATCCATCGCCCTCGGGCTGGAGCTGGATGCCGCGGAGTTCGTCCTGACGAGTTCGCGGACCCGTGAAGGAGCGGAGGATCTCCGTGACAGCGTACTGGCGCACGTGGGCTGAGGCCGCGGCAGTCGCCGCGGCCGCCCTGGCAGCACCGGCCGGCCTGGCCGCGCAGAACAGCGACCTGCCGCCTCCGGGCTTCGGCTCCCTCAAGCAGGACCAGGTGGCGGTGATGATCACGACGGCCAGTCTCGCCGTGCGCGTGTTGCCGCTCGACGAGCACGTTCTGCGCCTGCTCGCGCCCGATACCTACAGCTCGCTGCACGCGCTGGTCCGGAGCAAGGCCCCGGCCGTGGCCGCGGCCGCGCGCGCCGTGGGGCGCGACAGCGCCGCGGCGTTCTTCGTGACCTTCTTCGGACTCCAGCCGCAGTCCACCTTCATCCCGGACCAGGTCTCGATCCAGAGCCAGGGCATCTTCTACCGGCCCATCGGCATCATCCCGCTCTCGCCGCAGTGGAACGACGGGCGGCTCGACCAGCGCCAGCAGGCGTCGGCCATCTACCTCTTCGACCCGGCCATCCCGGTCCTGCAGACCTTCGTGGTCTTCTACGGCGACCAGAACTCCGCGAGCTTCGACAATTCGATCACCCTGCTGCAGAGCGAGCGCGCCCGCGTCCTGGCTCGCGCCGCGCAACAGCAGCAGCAGTAACGAAGTCGGCCGCCCGCTCGCTCGCGCTGGGCGGCGTGGGGGCGGCCGTGCCGGCCGTCGCGCAGACGACGCCGGTGTGTCCCGCCGTGACACAACGTCAGACGATCCTGAGCACGTCCTCCGCGCCACCGGCGTCGCCCGTGCCCAAGAGCTGCAGGGCGTCGGCCAGCGCGCGCTGTTCCCGCGGCCAGAAGAACCGGCGCGCGGCCTCGTCGGTGTTGACCCATTCGCTGCGGTCGTGCTCCTCCGACGTCGTCACGGACGCGTCCGGAGAGACGATGGCACAAAACGACGGGATGAGGGCCACCAGATCGCGCCGGTGGAGGTAGAAGCTCTCGACGCGGCTCAGGTTGTAGAGCCGCAGCGGCTCGAGCCCCGTCTCCTCCTTCAGCTCCCGCAGCGCGGCCGCCACCGGCGTCTCGCCCGCGACGATGTGCCCATGCACCGACTCCCAGGTGCCGGGACTGCGAAGCCCGGCGGCCCGCCGCAGCACCAGCACCTCCGGACCGCCCGCCGCCTTCGGCTTGCCGGGCCCCACCATTCCCTTCTCCACGTCCGGCCCGAAGCGCAGCACGTACACGTCAACGATCTCCACCTGGACCGAGGTCATGCCCGCTCCCCGGCCGCGCCGTCCGGAGCCGACCCGGCGATCCGCGGATCGCGCTCCGCCGCGACCGCCAGCGCTCTGGCCGCCGCCGCGTAGGTCGCCTCCGTGATGGGACGCCCGTGCTCGCCGCGCAGCAGGTCCAGGTGGAGCGTGACGCGCGACTCCAGGGCGAAGGCCTGCCAGAACTCGGGCGTGAGGGCGACGTCGTAGTCGCCGACGAGCTGCCAGGCCGGCGGCGCCGCCTGGTACGCCAGGATGCCGTGCCCCCGCACGTCGCACACCGCGCGCACGAGGGCGCCCGCCACCGGCACCGCGGCCTCCCCGATGCCCCGCGTCACCTCACGGGTGCCGAGCGCGCGCGCGAACGCCTCGCCCAGCGCCGCGCCCGTCCCGACGACGACGCGATGCGCGTCGGCCGGCGTCGGGCCGGCCGCCTCCACGTCTAGATCGAAGCGGCCGTGCAATGCGAATGTCTCGAGCAGATGGTCGAACGCTGCCAGGCCGGTGCGGACGCTGGCCCGACCTCGCCCGTCTATGGCGAGGCGCACGACCACTGTCACCTGCCCCCCCCCGCGGCGGACTTCGGCGGTTCGGCTCACCGCGTGGCCACGACCGAGGCGGCTAGCTGTTGGAGCGGCGCCGGCCGAGCACCGCGTCGAGGCGGGCCGAAAGCGCGCGGGCGCGGAACGGCTTGGTGAGGAAGTCGTCGGCCCCCAGCTCGAAAACCCGCACTTCGTTGTCCTCGTCGCCTTTCGCGGTGAGGACCACGACCGGGATGTCGGCGGTGGCCGGCCGGGAACGCAGGTGCGACAGCACCCCGTACCCGTCGAGGCCGGGGAGGTTCAGGTCCAGCACGATCACGTCGGGGCCGGTGCGGTCCACCTGGTCGAGGGCCTGGACACCGTCGCGGGCTTCGGACACGATGTACCCCTCGCGCTCGAGCAGGTCCTTCATCACCCGTCGCAGCGAGTCTTCGTCATCCACCAGGAGCACCTTGCGCTTGACGCGGGTGACCTTCTGCCCGGCGAGGAGGTTGTCCAGGAGGTCGAAGCTCTCCGGCTCGAGACCCGAGCTGCCTGGCGTCGCGTTCGCCTCGCGCGAAGCCGCCGTCGCGCGGCTCTGGCCGGAGGCGGGCTGCGCCACACCGGCGGCCAGCCGCGCTCCCAGCACCGGCTCACCAACATCGTCTCCCTCGAACGGCACGTCCACGACGCGCATCAGCTCGTCGAGGCTGGACTCCCCGCGGAGGATGTGGGCCACCCCGCTCTCCCACAGCCCGCCCATCCCGCTGGCGTGGGCCACTTCCGCGATCCGGTCGGCGGTCGCCCCGGCGCCGATCAGCCGCTCCACCTCCGGCGTCACGGTGAGGACCTCCACGATCGAGAAGCGCCCGCGGTACCCCGTCATCGCGCAATCGGAGCAGCCGACGGCGCGGTAGAGCGGCGTGCCCCGCGGCACCCACTTCTCCAGCTTCTCCGGCACCGACTCGACCCAGACCTCCTTGCAGGTCGGGCAGAGCTTGCGCATCAGCCGCTGCGCGACCACGCCGCGCAGCGAGGCCGCGATCTTGTACGGCTCGATCCCGATGTCCACCAGCCGGGTCACGGCGTTGGCCGCGTCGTTGGTGTGCAGCGTCGAGAGCACGAGGTGCCCCGTCAGCGAGGCCTGCACCGCGATCTGCGCCGTGTCCCGGTCGCGGACCTCGCCGACCAGCACGACGTCGGGGTCCTGGCGCAGGATCGAGCGNNCCGGTGGGGCCGGTGACCAGGATGATCCCCTCGTGATGGTCCAGCAGCGCCTTGAAGGCCGACAGCTCGTCGGGGTTGAGCCCCAGCCCTTCGAGCGAGAGCACCGTCGCCCGGGAGTCCAGGATGCGGATCACGACCTTTTCGCCCAGCGACGCCGGCAGCGTGGACACGCGCAGATCCACCGGCACGCCATTGACGGCCACGCGCGCGCGGCCGTCCTGCGGGCGCAACCGGTCCGCGATGTCCAGGCTCGAGATGATCTTGATCCGGGAGACCAGCGGGAAGCCGGCGGCCCGCGGGATCTTCATCACCTGCCGCAGCACGCCGTCAATCCGGTAGCGGACGGCGAAGCCGCCCTCCTCGGGCTCGACGTGGATGTCGCTGGCCCGCGACAGGATGCCCTCGGAGAGAATCAGATCCACCAGCCTGACGACGGGGCGCTGCGACGCCTCCTCGGCGCTGACCTGGAACTCGTCGGGAGGCGCTTCCTGCTCGAGTTGCTCGATCTCGGACGTGCCCTCCATGCCCTCGAGCAGCTTGTCTATGACGTTCTCGGGCCGGTAGATCTCGTCGGTCAGCGCCGCGATCTTGCCGGGCGACAGGAGCTGCATGCGCACCTCCCGCCCGGAGGCGAAGGCCAGCCCCTTCTCGGCATCCATGTCGAACGGGTTTGCGGTCGCGACCTCGAGGAAGGAATCGGTCACCCTGAGCGGCACGATGTGATAGCGTCGCGCGACGGCCTCGGGGATGACCTCCTTGACCTTGGGTTCAGGCTTGGGGTTCTCGGCCACTGGAACCCGGCAGCGCTTGGACATCGCGGCCAGGATCTGGTCGTCCGTGGCGTATCCCTTGGCGGTGGTGAGCTCCCAGAGCGTCGAGGTGGGCTCGGCGGCGGCGCGCAGCGCCGCCACGGCCTCGGGCGTGATCATCGCCGAGATCGTCGGGACCAGCCACTCGTCAGGGAATACCCGCTCAGCCACGCTGCCGCCTTCCCCATACAGCGCTACGGCAGGGAATATGCCTCCGCGCGGGGTGGGGTGCCAACGCGACGCGCCGGCCGCACTTACAGGATATCCCAGAAGTCCCGGCTCACGTCCACGGCCGCCCCGAGCCTGCCGGTGCGGAGCCCATAGCCGGCGTCAATCCGGATCAGGTCGTGGAACCACTCCAGTCCCAGTCCCGCCACCGGCCGCACGCCCCGGGAGGGCACGCCCAGCGAGGGAATCACGGTCTCACCGACCCAGCCGGCGGCCAGGAACGGAATCAGGGTGAGCGTGCGGCCCGTGCCGGCGAAGGAGCCCAGCGCGAGCTCGGGCACCGCCACCGGAAGCCTCAGATCGAGCGACCCCCATACCGACGCGCGGCCGGCGTACGCCCGGAAGCTCTCGCCCAGCAGGGTGCCGCGGCCACCCAGCACGAAGGCGCGATACGCGGGCAGGTCGCGCGTGGCCGCGCCGGCGCTGGCGCGCGCCACCAGCCAGCCGTTCCCGGCCGGGACCTGCCACCGGATCTCGCCGTAGCTCCGCAGGTAGCTGCTCGCGCCGCTGCCACCTTCGACCTCGAGCCTGCCCGAGAGATTGCGCACGGTGGTGAACGACGGAGCCAGCCTCCGGAGCGAGACGCGCACCCGGCTCCAGTCGCCGGCGCCGACCGAGGGATTCGGCCTCGAGAAGCTGCCCCGCGCCCAGCCCGCGTGCGTCGCGAGCGAGCCGATCCGCTCCCACCCGGCCGCCAGCTGGAACGACGTCCGCCCGCTCAGCGCGAGGGTCGCGCTCCCCTCGCCCCCCGTGGACAGGAAGTAGTCTCCGAAGTCGGCGCCCGTTTCCTGCGCCGACAGCGAGTTCACCACGCCCGATATCACCTGGACGTCGCCGAGGTCGCGCACCGCCCGCTCACCCGAGAGGCGCCACGTTCTCGCCCCCTGTTGCACCGACAGCTCCGCTCCGCCGGTCACGAGCGTGGTCGCGGTGGCGGCCCCGCCCTTGACGCGCAGCGACGTCGCGTCGTTGCCCCCGCGCAGCGTGGCGCCCAGGCCCAGCGCCAATCCCTGCACGCGGTTGAAGTGCGCGAAATCCGACAGCGAGGCGCCGCCGAGCTGCGCCCGCCGGAGGCCGTCTATGGCGTGGCCCATGGCGACCTCCTCCACCTGTGCCCGCACGGCCGCGAAATCCTCGAGGCGCGGCGACTGCGCCACGTCGCGGATGTCGGCGCCGAGCGAGTCCCGCCACGGGAAGGCGTTGCGGGTCTCCGGAGCCGCGGCGATGATCTCCGGCCCGCGGCTGCGGAACAGGCCGTTGTCCACGCCCTGGTTGAAGCGATACGTGTCTATCTCCCAGCGGCCCTGGATGATCCCGCGCACCGGGAAGTCCAGCCAGGTCCCCCGGCGGCGGATCGCGATCTCCTGGCGGTAGGGAAGCCAGAACCGGCCGCCCCACAGGCTGTTCTCGATCGCCACCGTGATGTCCTCGAGCTCCGGATCGAGGTACGCGGACCGCGTGAACTCGAAGGCCATGCGCACCAGGTCGGACAGATCCACGTCGAGGAAGATCGAGCCCACCAGGCGCGGCGCGCGGAAGTCCCGCGGCCGCACCGCCACCTCGTAGACCCGGATGGTGCGGTCCGGGAGCTGGATGGTCGTCGAGTCCTTGAGGGCGTACTGGTACAGGTCGGGGCCGTTGGGCGCGAGGGGGTGCGGCACGTCCCGCACCTCGTCGCCCTCGCCGAGCCGGATGCGGTCCGGGAAGTTGTTGAGCGCGATGCCGAGGTGGTCGCGGTGGTACGCGATGTCGGTCGGCAGGTCCATCCGGTCGCGCCACCCGATGATGATCTGCTTGCTCTGACTCGGCGCTTTCCAGTAGACTTGCAACTCGAGCTGGTCCGCCTTGATGAGCCGCGGCGGCTCCGACAATCCCTCGCCGATCTGCCCGAGGAAGAAGACGAAGCCGTGCGCCCGGGCGCTGAAGTCCTTGAGCGCGGTGTCGGCGAACGCGGCGCTGCGACGGGCGATCGCGCGGGCGATCAGGCCGCGCACCGCGGGAGAGTCCCAGTCCTGCGCCGCGAGAGCGCCGGGGAGCACCGGAAGCGCGAGGAGCGGACCGAGGAGGGAGAGCCAGACAAGCAGGACGGCGGCGCGGCGCGGCATGACGCCGCAGTATCGCGGGCGCCGGTGGGCCGGTCAAGCGCCGGCGCGCGCGTGGGCCTAGTTTTATCCGCTGGCGCCTCTATTGGCGCGGCGGCATATTGGGTGGTCCGAGGAGCCTGATCCCACATGGCCGACGGCTTCAAGCTGGTCAGCACCGCTGGCGACCAATCCATTGACGTCAAGGTCGGCGTCACGCTGGTCGTCGGCCGTGCCGTCAACAGCGACATCCCGATTTACGATCCGACGATCTCGCGCCAGCACGCACAGCTGAGCGCCGAGGACGGCGGGGTGCGCGTCAAGGACCTCGGCTCCTCCAACGGGACGTTCTTGAACGGCAGCCGCGTGAGCGACACGCTGGCCGCTCCCAACGACGTGCTGACCTTCGGCAAGGTCGCGTTCTACGTGCGCGAGCACGCGAAGCCGGCCGCGCAGCCCAAGGAAGCGCCCGGCGCATTCGCCGCGCCGAAGCCGGCCGGAGCCACCATCGTTCGTCAGCTCCCGGTCGGCGACGTCGGCGCCGCCATCCAGAGCCCGCTCAAGCGCGTCTCGAGCGCCGCGGCGGCCGTGGCCCCCGCCGAAGCCGCGGCGGAGCCCACCTCCGCCCGCAGCGCCAAGAAGCTGGAGCTGCTGCTCGAGATCTCCAAGCAGCTCTCGCGCCAGCTCGAGGTGGACAAACTGCTGGAGTCGGTGGTGGACTTCACGTTCCAGGTGATGGACGTGGACCGGTGCTCGATCCTGCTGTGCGAACCCTCCTCCGGCGACCTGGTCCCGCGGATCTCGAAGAGCCGCCTCGGCGAAGGCTCCGCGTCGGCGCGCCACGTGCCGCAATCCATCGCCCGCAAGGCGGTGGAGGAGCGGGTGGCCATCCTGACCGACAACGCCGCCGAGGACGAGCGCTTCAAGGGCAAGTCCATCCTGATGCAGAGCGTGCGATCGGCGATGGGCGCGCCGCTGATGTCGTCGGACGGAACCGTGCTCGGCCTGATCTACGTGGACAATCTCACCTCCACCCACGCGTTCACCGACGAGGACCTGGAGTTCCTGATCGCGTTCTCGGGCGTCGCCTCCGTGGCCATGGAGAACAGCTCGCTGTCCGACCGCATCCGGCACGAGGCGCTCGTCCTCTCGAACTTCCAGCGCTACTTCTCCCCCGACCTCGCCAAGCAGATCGCCGGCCACGGCGGAGAGATGAAGCTGGACATGGGCAGCAAGCGCGAGGTGGTGATCATGTTCACCGACATTCGCGGCTTCACCTCGATGTCGGAGAACATGGCGCCGGACGACGTCGCCCACCTGCTGCGCGAGTACTTCACCGAGATGGTGGAAATCGTCTTCCGCAACGGTGGGACGCTGGACAAGTTCATCGGCGACGCCATCATGGCCCTGTGGGGCGCGCCGCTGTCCATGGAGGACGACGCCGACAAGGCGATGAAGGCGGCGATCGAGATGCAGCAGGCCCTGGTCGCGCTGAACGAGCACTGGCAGACCAGCGGCAAGCCGTCCATCAACATCGGCATCGGGATCAACTTCGGCGAGGTGTTCGCGGGCAATATCGGCAGCGAGCAGCGGATGGAGTACACCGTCCTCGGAGATGCCGTGAACACCGCTTCGCGGCTCTGCTCCAAGGCCGCCAAGGGCGAGATCATGATTTCCGAGCCCTTCAAGAAGCGGCTCAAGCGCCCGCCCGAGGTCGAGTCGCGCGAGCCGATTCCGCTCAAGGGCAAGTCGCAGCCGGTCGCCAACTACCTCGCCAAGTACTGATTGCCCGCTCCGGCGCTTCCCCCGGATTTCGACACCTGGTCCTTTGAGGGCGGTACGGCCGCGGCGCGGCGCGACGTCGCCGAGGCGGTGCGCCGGGCGCTGGCCGCCGGGCGCACCCTGTACGAGTGGGCGGGGGCGCAGCCCGGCCGGATGACGTTCGTGGGGCGCGGAGAGGCGTACGGCGTCACGCTCGGCACCAGGCCCGCCGTGGTGCGCCACGCACGGCACGGCGGCTTCCTGGCGCCGCTCCTCGGCGACCGGTTCGCCGGGCGGCCCCGGTTCTATCACGAGGTGGCGCTGTCGCGCCGGCTCGCCGGCGGCGGGGTCCGCACGCCCGACGTGCTGGCGGGCGTACGGTACCGCGCCGGCCCGGGCCACCGCGCCGACGTCGCAACCGAGCAGGTCTCCGGCGCGGACCTGGTCGAGGTGTTCTTCGGTGAGCGGCCTCCCGAGGGTCCGGCGCGGCTCGCCGCGCTGGAGGCGCTGGGACGTCTGGTCCGGCGCCTCCACGACCTCGGCTACGTCCATCCCGACCTGCAGCTCCGCAACCTCCTGCTGACCGGGGCCGCGGGCTCCGGGCCGCAGGCCTGGCTGCTCGACGTGGACACCTGCCGGCCCATGCGGGGCGACCGCGACGCCGAGCGCGCGCGCAACCTCGCCCGCTTCTACCGGTCGTGGGCGAAATGGAACCGGCTCCGCGGCACGCGGCTCACGGACGTGGATCGCGCGCTGTTCAGCGTCGCGTACCTGGCGGACGAACCGTGAAGCGTCTGCCGCCCTGGACCGGAGGCCGGCTCGGCATCGTGATGATGAGCGCGCTGGGCGACGCAGTGCACGTGCTCCCCGTGATCACCGCGCTCAAGCGGCACGCCCCCGATACCCACATCACGTGGATCCTGCAGCCCGGGCCGGCGTCGCTGGTGCGCGGCCATCCCGACGTGGACGAGATCCTGCTGTTCGAGAAGGCGAAGGGGTGGCGCGCTTACACGCAACTCCGACCGCAGCTCAAGCCCTTCGACCTCGTCCTCGCGCTCCAGGTGTACATCAAGGCGGGACTGGTGACGGCGATGACCCGCGCGCCGGTCAAGCTGGGCTTCGATCGCGCGCGGGCCCGGGACCTCAACTGGCTCTTCACCACCCACCGGATCCCGGTCCATCCTCCGCAGCACGTGCAGGACCAGTACTTCGAGTTCCTCACCGCGCTCGGCGTGCCGTACGAGCCGGTCACTTGGAATCTCGGCCCCTGGCCGCACGAGCGCGCGGCGCAGCGCGCGTTCTTCGAGAAGATCGAGCGGCCGGTCGTCACCCTGGTCATCGGTAGCAGCGACCCGCAGCGCGAGTGGCTGGCCGACCGGTGGGCCGCGCTGGCCGACGCGCTGACGGAGCGCTACGGCTTTCAGACGGTGCTGGCCGGGGGGCGCTCGCCGCGCGAGCTGGAGACGGAGCGCGTCATCGCCGAGCGCGCGCGGCACCGCCCCCTCTCCACGCTCGGGATGCCGCTCCGGGATATGGTGTGGCTGCTCGACGGCTCGGCGCTCGTCATCTCCCTCGACACCGCTCCCCTCCACATGGCCGTGGCCCTCGATCGCCCCGTCATCGCGTTGAGCGGCGCCTGGAACCCGAAGCGCACCGGCCCCTATCGGCGATTCCACGATCTGCTGGTGGACGCCTACGGCGACCCGGGGGAGGACTACCCCATCAGTCCCGCGCGCCGCCGGGACCGCATGCCGCGCATCCAGGTGGACGACGTACTGCGGCGGGTGGAGATCTGGAAGGAGCGCTACGCGGAGGGCCGAGTGGCCGCGGCGGATCAGGCGCCCGGGGGGGCGGGTCCGCGATAGGCGGGATCGTTGTACATCTTGAACTGCCGATAGACCCCCGGCACCCGCCGGCCGGCGGCGATGTCCCCGAGCAGCTCCGTCAGCTCCGCCGCGAGGTCGTCCCGCTGCCTCTGCAGCACCGCCACCCGCTCGCCGCACTGTGCCCGNNCCGCCGCCTGCACGGCCCGGCCGACCTCGGCGTCAATCTGCTCGATGAGGTCGTTGCGCTGCTGGTTCAGCCGGTCTATCGCGCGCTTCGCCGCCGCCACCTGGTGGTCGTCGTCCGCGCGCGCCTTGTCCTCCTCGTGCCACAACTCGATATTCGTCTGCGCCAGCCGAGCAATCAGGGAGCCAAGCGTCTCACTCATGCGGACACCCCGGACGAGGTCGGTCACCGGCGCGCGGGCGGCCGCCGGNNCTCGGCGACGTGGTGCACGCCCTCCCCGTCGTGATCGCCATCAAGCGCCACGCCCCGGAGTGCCGGCTGACGTGGATCCTCCAGCCGGGCCCCGCCCAACTGGTGCGCGGCCACCGCGCCGTGGACGAGATCGTGGTCTTCGAGCGGCGGCGCGGGTGGCGCGGCTTCGCCGAGCTGCGGCGCACGCTCCGGACCAAGCCCTTCGACCTGGTGTTGGACCTCCAGCCGTACTTCAAGGCCGGCCTGATCACCTGGATGACTCGCGCCCCGGTCAAGCTGGGCCTCGACTACGCCCGGGCGCGGGACCTCAACTGGCTGTTCACGACCCGCCGGATTCCGGCGCGTCCTCTCGGCCACATCCAGGACCAGTTCCTCGAGTTCCTCGACGCCGTGGGCGTGCCGCGCGGCGAGCCGGAGTGGGGCCTCGCGCCGACGCCGGAGGAGCGCGCCGCGGCGCGCGCCATCGTGGCCGGGGCGGAGGGCCCGCTGGTGGGGTTCGTCGTGGCGACGAGCAAACAGGCGAAGAACTGGCTGCCCGAGCGCTATGCGGAAGTGGCGACCCGCCTCGCCGCGGAGCGGGGCGCCCGCTGCGTCCTGCTCGGTGACACCTCGCCCATCGAGCGCGCCGCCGCCGACGCCATTCTCGCCCGCACCGGCGCGGCGCCGATAGACGCACTGGGCAGCGGTCTCCGCGTCACTCTCGGCCTCTTCGACGCCTGCGACGTCGTCGTCTCGCCCGACACCGGGCCGTTCCATATCTGCGTCGCGATGAATGTCCCGGCGGTCGGCCTCTACGGCTACACGAATCCCAAGCGGGTGGGGCCGTACCGGCGCTTCGGCGAGCTGGTCGTGGACGGCTACGGCGACCCCGGCGAGGACTACTCTCCCGCGGCGGGATACCGGCCGGGGAGGATGGACCGCATCACCACGGCGCAGGTGCTCGAGCGGATCGGGGCGGCCCTCGCACGCTACTCGCCGGGTGCGCCGTGGCGGCGGTCCCGGCCGGGCTAGCTTCGATGGCTCGACGAGTGGGCTGGGACCGGGAACAATCCGGTCACGTATTCCGATCCCGCCAGACATCGAGCGCTCAACACGAAAGGGGCCGCGCATGAACGCGGCCCCTTTCTCGACGTGGCGAAACACCACCACGCGCCAACCCGGCAAGTACATCCACTCTACCGTCAGCCTCACGCCGAGTCAACGGCGGTCTGGCGCCAGGGTACGAGCGAAGGGATTCGAACCCTCACGGGCTATCGCCCACCAACTTACCGGGTTGGCGCGTCTACCAGTTCCGCCACGCCCGCACCGACTCCGGCAGATGGACGCCACTGGATGGGGCGACGCGTTCCGGCAAGTGGCGACTGCCACTGGCGGGACGAGTGTACTGCCGTACACGGGCAGTGAATGGAGCGCTTTGTTTCGGTGTGTACCGAACCTGCGCCAGCCGCCCGACGGCTACTCCGCCGGCGTGACCTCGCCAAAGCAGTAGCGCAGCCCCACGCGGCCGAGCAGATCCACCAGCAGCCCCAATCCGAGCCCCATCACCGTGAAGTAGTCGCCGTCAATCCGCTCGACCAGCACCGCGCCGTAACCCTGAATGCCGTACGCGCCCGCCTTGTCCAGCGGCTCGCCTGTCGCCACGTACTCGGCGATAGTGGCGTCGTCCAGCGCGCGGAACCTCACCGTCGTCCGCGCGACGCCCGATGCGGTCCGGCTCCCGTACGCGACGGCCACCCCGGTGAAGACCTCGTGCCCGCGCCCCGCGAGGCGGCGCAGCATCACTCGCGCCTCCGCCGCATCGCGCGGCTTGCCCAGGATCGCGCCGTCTATGACGACGATGGTGTCGGCGCCGACGGTGACGGCCCCCGGCCGCGGCCGCACCGCCGCCTTCTCCCGGGCCAGCCGCTCCGCGTGCGCCTCCGGCGGCTCGCCGTTGCGCCATGCCTCGTCCACGTCGGCCGGGGATATCTCGAAGCTCAGGCCCAGCAGCTGCAGCAGCTCCCGCCGCCGCGGGGAGGAAGAGGCCAGCACGATGGAGATACCGCGGCGCGGCTCACCTCTCACCATCACCCCTCACTTCTCACTCGAACTCCTCACCCTTCACTCCTCGCCTCTCACGCCTTCTCAAGTATCAGCGTCACCGGCCCGTCGTTGACCAGCTCGACGTCCATCATCGCCCCGAAGCGGCCGGTCTCGACCGCGAGGCTCCGCTCGCGCAGCATCGCCACGAAGCGGTCGTACAGCGCCTCGGCCTCAAGCGGGGGCGCCGCGCCCATGAACGAGGGGCGCCGGCCCTTGGCCGCATCGCCGTACAGCGTGAACTGCGAGATGACCAGCACCGCGCCACCCACCTCCGCCAGAGGGAGGTTCATCTTCCCCTCGGCGTCGGCGAAGATCCGCAGCCCGGCGATCTTGTCGGCCATCCAGGCCAGGGCGTCTTCGCCGTCGGCGGGCGCGAATCCCGCCAGAACGACGAAGCCGCGCCCGATTGCGCCGACGGTTTGGCCGTCAATGCGAACCGCGGCGCGGCTCACGCGCTGCAAGACGACCCGCACGCCCTACTCGACCGTGACGCTCTTGGCCAGGTTGCG
>PMIK01000107.1 GCA_003157095.1 Gemmatimonadota bacterium
CGAAGACGGTGTACTCCTCGACGGCGCCGCCCCGCGCCGGCGCGATCACGACCGAGCAGCGGCCGGAGTGCACCCAGATCTCATCGAGGCCGTCGTGGTCGAAGTCCACCAGCTCGACTTCCAGCTTGTGGCCGCGCCGCAGCGCCTGCTCGGCGATCGCGAGATTGCGCCACAACGCCGCCCGGAGGTGCGGCAGGTACAGGCCGCCGAAGACACCGTGCCAGTATGCATCGTTGCACTGGGCGCGCCCGATGGCGCGGCGCGCGGCCACGAGATCCACCTTGCGGCTGCCGCGGCCTGGAGCGAGCGCGCGGTGCAACGCCGAGAGCGCGAGCATCTTCTTGTGCATCCGGTTCGACTCCGGATAGCGCACCAGGAAGTTGCGCCACAGGGTTCCGCGAACCAGCCCTCCGTCGGGGCCGGCCATCCGCTCCTCCCCCAGCTCCCGCTCGAGGTGGTCGAGCCGCGTCGCAACCGCCGGCGGGAGGGCCCACCGCTCCATCTCGCGGTATGACGCGGAGGGGAGGTACGCGAGGCCACCGCTCGGCACTTCGGCCAGCGCGCCCGAGCAGGTGACCAGCTTCAGCTCGCCACGTCCCACGGCCGCGCCCATCGCGTCGAGAAACTCATCGAGCCAGCCGCGATCGAAAACCCAGGCCTTGGTGCCGGGCCAGCCGCCGAACTTCTCGCCGTCGTCGGCCAGCACCGCGAGGCGATGGCCGGCGGCGCGCAACTCTTCGAGGTAGCCCAGGACCTGCGCGGGAGGCTTGAACGGGACCAGGTAGCGCAGCCGCTCGTCGATGGGGAACAACGCGAGACGGCGGCCGCCGCCCTCGGTCCAGAACGGCGCGTGCAGTTGCTCGCGCGGGAAGCCGGTCACGAGAAAGTGCCGGTCGTCCACCAGCGCGTAACGCACTCCCGCGGCCACCAGGTCCGCGGCCAGGTCGGGCTCCCAAACGCGCTCGGTGAGCCACAGCCCGCCGTCCTGGGCGGCGGGCCCGAACCGGCGGCCTATCGCGTCCCGCATCCAGCCGATCTGCTCGACGCGATCGGCGCGCGGCAGCGCGGTCAGAATGGGCTCGTCGTAGCCGGAGAGCAGCAGCTCGACCTGGTGGTCGCTCACCAGCCGGCCGATCAGCTCGAGAAACCCGGAGTCGTGCTCCTCCAGCCAATCGAGCAGCGGGCCGGAGATGTGGAGCGAGAAGGGCGTGAAGCCTCGGGCCGCGATCCGCTCCAGGAAGGGGCGGTAGGCTTCGCGCACGTGCTGCTCGATCACGTGATCGAAGTTGCCCACCGGCTGGTGGATGTGGACGCCGAAGGCGAACCGGAGCGGTTCCATCAGATCGCCACCGCGAAGCCCAGCCGCCGCGCGAGACTGCAAAGACTTCGGGCCTCGTCCGCGGGCAGGGCAGCCCGAACCCGGTCGAACGCGGTCTGCGCGTCGAACGGGACCGCGCGCCCGGCCAGGTCGAGCAGATCGAGCAGGTCGAGCGCCGCCGCGCGCGCCGCTTCGGATCGGTCGCCCGCAAGCGCCGCCACCCGCACCAGCAGATCGCGCTCGACCACCTCGCCGAGCGAGGCCAGGCCCTCGCACAACTCCGCGCTCTCTCTGGGATCGAGCGCGCGCCGCACCCGCGACGCCACCAGCGCGCGCGTCACGCTCTCACGCTCCCGTTCGGTGAGGTCGGCCAGCGCCAGGCTCACCGCAGCCCCCGGTCCCACCGGCGCCGCCGACGCGGCGAAATGCCAGCCGTCGAGCGGCCGCACGGTCACGTCGAAGGCGGCGGCACTGCCGGTCCGGCGGCTGACCAAACGCACGCGACCGGCGTCGCCGCTCACGTCGTAGTCGTACAGGTGGTCGCTGGCGGCCTCCGGCGCGAACCGCTGCAGCGCCGCGTAACTCGCGGCGACACGCGCGGCGGGCGCGATCCGCGGCCGTGCGTGCTCGAGAAAGACCCGCCGCCCGTCCCCAACGGCAGGATCGTTGCTCACTGCGCCGGCCAGCCGCTGCGCGAAGCCGGTTTCGAGCTGCCGTTCCGCGGGACCGCACAGCTCGATCGCGTGCGCCCCGTAGCGCATCACCTGCAGGGGCTCGAGCCCGCCGATGTCGTCGAAGAACCAGGCGCAGGACGTGAACAGCGCGAGCGCATCACGCTCCGCCTCCAACAGCTCGCGCGCGCGCACCGCCTCCTCGGGCGTCAGGGTGCGCGCGGCTTGCGCCGCCACGAAGTCGGCGACCGCATCGCTACCCGCAGGCCGTGCGGCGCCGTAGGCGTCCCGCGCGATCCAGGGATCCCGGAACAGTCCGCCTCCCTCCCGCTCGAAGATCCCGTGCACCTCGCCCGCCAGCCACTCCATCGCGGCCCTGAGCGGCGCGCGCCACCGCTGATGCCAGCCCTTCTCCGGCGCGGCGCGGCAGCCGCAGTCGCTCCGCCAGCGCTCCACGCCGTGCGGGCAGCTCCACGAGCTGGGCGCCACCAGCTCCACCGTGTCCACCGGCGGCCGCGCGGCCAGGAAGGCGGCGTAGTTGGTCACCGCCGCGTCAGGCCGCTGCGCCAGGATCTCCAGTAGCCGCGCCAGCGCCATCTCGCTGAAGCGGTGATGGTGGCCGAACGTCTCTCCGTCCGTGGCCATGGAAACGAGGGCGGAGCCGACACCGCCGCCCATCAGCCGGCCCGCCCACGCGACCGCGTCCGTCAGCAACGCCCCGAAGGCGACGTCGTGCGACAACGGCCCATCGTAGATGCAGAGGGCGATTTCGCGCCCGCCGCGCGTGCGGTACCGGCCTGGCAGGCCGTTCGCCGGCACTCGATTTACCTGGTGGGGCGCCAGAATCGTGAAGCGGATGCCGTGGGCGGCGACCACGTCGAGCGTCTCGTCGTCCACCGCCGTCTCCGGCAACCACATTCCATCCGGATCGCGCCCGAAGCGGCGGCGGAAATCCGCGATGCCCCAGCGCACCTCCGTCACCTTGTCCCGCCGGCTGGCCAGCGGGAGGATCACGTGATGGTAGGGCGCGGCGATCGCGTTGCCGAACCCGAGCCGCTGCCGGCTCCGGCGGTCCGCGTCCAGCACCGCGTGATAGGTCTGCGGCGCCTCCTCCTCCATCCACTCCAGGAGGGTGGGGCCGAAGTCGAAGCTGATCCGCTCGAGCGTGTTGATGATGCGGGCGATGCGACCCGAGGCGTCGGGGATTCGCGCGGCCGTCACGGCGCGATAGCACTCCTGCTCCACGCGCCGGTTCCAGTCGTGCTGCGGTGCCGCGTTGGCCTCGGCCTCGACGTAGCCCAGCCACGGGTTTTCGCGCGGCGGCTGGTAGAAGTGTCCGTGAAGAACCACCGACCGTGGCGCCATCAGGAAATCGCGCCCGCCCCGCTGCGCCCGAGCGCCGCCGCGATCCGGGGCAGCAGGTCCGGGAAGAGGGAGTCGCGGCGCTGCAGCTCGTCGCAGATGCCGCGTGCCTGGGCTGGAATCACCGCCCCGCGACTCGCGTCCTCGAGCACGCCGACCAGCAGCTCCGCGTCGGCGGCGTGCTGCGTGAAGCGGCGCTCGGCATAGTCGGTCACCGCACCGGTCGTGATGATGAACTGCCAGTCCGACGCCTCGGCGAGCAACAGCTCGCGTGCCGCCTGCGCGAGTACCGGAAGAGCCTCGGGCAGAGCCAGCGCCAGCGGCGCCACATTCCAGAACCGGTCCTCCAGGAGCCAGAGCCGCCGCCACGTCCAGGCGGTCCGCTCGTTGAGCCACATACCGTCGTCGCCTCCAGCGCCCCACGAACCGGGAGCCAGCTCGATCGTCATCCTCGGCGGGTGGCGGTCGAGGTGCTCGCTCGCCGTCACCGCTCGGACCTCGTGCCCGTTGGCCAGGTTCCGGTACACGGCTGCCAGGAAGTCCATCCCTTCGAACCACCAGTGTCCAAACAACTCGGTGTCGAACGGCACGGCGATGACCCCCTCGCGTCCCACCTCGCCCGACGCCCTGATGCTGGAGAGCAGCGACGCGAAGTGCGACGCGTGAAGCGCCGTCTGCGCGAGTGCGGCCGATGGATCGTAGGGCCGCTTGGCCCCGAGGTCCGAGTTGGGCGCGCTCACCCGCCAGAACTTGAGGCCGCCCGGCCAGCGGATCTTGTGGAACTCGAGGTACGAGGCGTCACCGGGATAGCCGAGCTGGCGGCTCCATACCTGCATCGAGGAGCGCGGATCGCGCACCAGCACGGCGACTTTTCCCGACCCGCCCGCCGAGCCGACGAGGTAGGCACGGTAGGGCGTGCGCCGCACGCCATCGCCCCGGTGGCGCGACACGTCGCGGCGCGCGGCACCGAACCGCTCCACGCCGATCGGCACATCCGCGTAGCCGCCGAGCGCGCTCCCCGCCTGCGCCAGGTGCGCGTCGGTGAAGAAGTACCGGAAGCCCGCCGCAGCCAGGTACTCCTCGGTGCCCGCGCGCGGCCCCGGGTGCGGCGCCCCGGCGGGCTGCCACCAGCCCCGCGGCCGGTAGGCACACTCTGGCAACCAGCAGCCCGCACTCGCGCGCCCGAACAGCCGGCGATGCTCGGCCTGAGCCACCCCGAGCTGGAGCCGCACCGATTCCTCGCGCCCCAGCAGCGTCAGGTACCCGTGGGTCGCCGCGCAGGTCATCACCTCCACCTGCCCGGTCGCCTGTAGCCGTGCGAGGGCGGCGACGATGTTCCGGCCCTCCTCCTCGAATCGTGCGCGCAGCCGCCGGAACCTGGCCTCCCAGAAGTCCACCAGCGGCACCAGCGCGCCGTCGCCGGTCTCGGGGAGCGTGCGCCGCGCCTCCTCGCACGCCTCGAGGCGCTGGGCGATGAACTCGTCCAGCTCGGTCGCGAACAGGGGATCCACGAGCTGATTGGCCAGCACCGGCGATACGCTCACCGTGATCGGGGAGCGCACGCCGCGCGCGGCGAGCTCGCTCACCTTCTCCACCAGCGGCAGATACGCGTCGAGGGCCGCCTCGCACAGCCAGTCGCTGCCGTGCGGCCAGCGCCCGTGGCGCAACACGTAGGGGAGATGGCTGTGCAGAGCGAGGACGAAATCCATGCTGCCTCCTAACGGCCCGCCGGTGCGGTGGCGAGCACCCGCCGGTAGACCGTGGAGAACTCGGCAGCGGACTGCTCCCAGCTGAAGTCCCGCTCGATCGCGTGCTCGACCAGCCACGCCCACCGCGACGGGCTCTCATACGTCTCCACCGCCTGCCGCACCGCATCGGCCAGCGCCGCCGGCGTGTACGCGTCGAACAAGAAACCCGTCTGGCCGTCCTCGATGGTGTCGGCCAGGCCGCCCACCCGCCGTGCGACCGGCAGGGTGCCGTAACGCTGCGATGACATCTGGGTGAGCCCGCACGGCTCGTACAGCGACGGCACCAGGAACATGTCGGCGCCAGACATGATGCGGCGCGCCATCCGGTCGCTGAAACCGAGCCGCACGCCGACGCGCTGATGCGAGCGGGCCGCTATCGCCGTGAGCGCCGCCTCGTAGCGCGGCTCCCCGCGTCCCGTGAACACGAACTGCGCGCCGCCCGAGAACAGCGTCGTGTTGCCGATCAGCAGATCGAGGCCCTTCTGCGCCACCAGCCGCGCGGCCATCCCGATCAGGGGGACGTTGTAGCGCTGTGGCAGGCCGAACGTGCGCTGGAGCGCCGCCTTGCAGCGGCGCTTGCCGGAGAGATCGTTGGCCGAGTAGTTGGCCGTCAGTTGCGGATCGGTCGCGGGATTCCACGCTTCCATGTCAATGCCGTTCACGATCCCGACCAGCCGGTCGCCCAGCGCCGCGAACGCCTCGTGCAGCCCGAAGCCACCCTCCGGGGTCAGCAGTTCCCGCGCGTGGGTGGGGCTCACCGTGGTCACGAAGTCGGCGAACGCCAGCCCACCCTTGAGGTAGTTGACCCGGCCGTACCACTCGAGCAGCCGCCAGTCGTAGAGCCAGGCCGGCAGGCCCACCACGTGCAGCATCTCCTCGGGGAAGTGGCCCTGGAATGCCGCGTTGTGGACGGTGAGCACGGCCCTCGCTCCGTCGTAGAACGAGTGCCCGGCAAAGCGGGTGCGGAGATACACCGGCACCAGCGCGGCATGCCAGTCGTGCGCGTGCACCACGACCGGCGCGCTGGTGATGCGCGGCAAGGCGGCGAGCGCCGCCTGCGCGAAGAAGGCGAACCGGAGGCCGTTGTCGCTGTAGTCCTGCCCGCCGGCGCCGTAGGGGCCGGGCCGGTTGAAGTACCCGTCGTGCTCGATGAAAAAGACGCGAGGAGCGCGCGGCGACGCCGCCACGCGGCACAACCGCGCCCATTCGACGCGCGGCCCGACTTCGACGGGGAACGGCCTGCCGACCGGCAGCAGCTCCTCGGCGACCCGGTGCACCGACCGGTGCAGCGGCATGATGACCGCCGTCGGCACCCCGGCCGCGGCCTGGAACCGGGCGAGGCCCGCCACCGCGTCCGCCAAGCCACCGGTATGAGCGTAGGGCGTGTACTCGGCCGCGATATGTACCACGCCCACCGGGCCGTCGGTGCTCGAGCCCAGCAGCAGGGGCGGCGGCACCGCTGAGCGCCAGCGGGCGGGAGGCGCTGACCCGAACCACGCTCCCGTCACGGGGTCTCTAAGCGCCTGGCGGGTCGTCGACGAAAGCCTCGGCACGCAGCGCCGGGGCGTAGTACGTCTTCACGTACTGTTGCACCATCCGCCTCGCCGTGAAACGCTCCCCCACCGTTCTCAGCGCGTGCTTCATCTTGTCCACCCAGCCCTGCGGTACGCCGTGCTGATCGCGGTCGTAGAACAGCGGCACGACCTCGTCCTCGAGCAGGCTGTACAACTGCTCCGCGTCCCAGTCGTCGCCCTCGCCGCCCTCCGGCGCCGGCTTGATCGCCCAGCCGTTGAGGCCGTCGTACGCCTCGAACCACCATCCGTCGAGCGTGCTGAGCTGCGGCACCCCGTTCAAGGCGGCCTTCATCCCGCTGGTGCCGCACGCCTCCAGCGGCGGCCGCGGCAGGTTGAGCCAGAGATCTACGCCCTGGACCATCCGGTGCGCCAAGTGCAGCTCGTAGTCCTCCAGGAACGCCACCCGCCCCTCGAGGCGCGGGTCGCGCGAGAACTGATAGACCTCCTGCAGCATCTTCTTCCCGTCCTCGTCGGCCGGATGCGCCTTGCCCGAGAAGACGATCTGGACGGGGCGCCAGGTGTTGATCAGCAGCTTCCGCAGCCGCTCGATGTCCCGGAAGATGAGGGTGGAGCGCTTGTACGAGGCGAAGCGCCGCCCGAACCCGATCGTGAGGGCGTCGGGGTCCAAGAGCGTGCCCGCGCCCACAACGTGCTGCGCCTCTTTCCACTCGTCCGACCAGCGGCGCCGCGCCTGCTCGCGGATGAAGGCCATCAGGATGTTCTTGAGCTCGCAGTGCACGAACCACAGCACCTGGTCGTCTATCGTGAGCACTTGCGCCCACAGCGATGGATCGTCGAGCCGGTTTCCCCAGTCGGGGCCCAGGTGATTGTCGAGCAGCGCCATCATCCGGTGCGACATCCAGGTGGCGAGATGGACGCCGTTCGTGACGTATGAAATCGGCACTTGGCTCGTCTTGCGGCCCGGCCACAGGTCATGCCAGATGCGGCGCGACTCCTCGCCGTGCCGCTTCGCCACGCCGTTGATGCGGCTGGACAGCCGGCCGGCCACCACCGCCATGTGGAACTGCCCATGGTCGCGGGTGGGATGGTAGCCGAGGCGAAGGAACGCGTCGCGACCGACGCCGAGTTCCTCCCACACCGGGCCGGTGCATTGCTCGACCAGGTCGCACGAGAAGATGTCGTGACCGGCGGGCACCGGGGTGTGCGTGGTGAAGAGCGAGGTCGCGCGTACCTGCCGCATCGCGTCGTCGAACGACGTGCCCTTGGCCGTGTGCTCGCGGAGCCGCTCGACCAGCATGAACGCCGCGTGTCCCTCGTTGGCGTGCCACTCGCCGGGATCCACGCCCACGGCGCGCAGCACCCGGACGCCGCCGATCCCCAGCGCCCATTCCTGCTTGAGGCGCTGCTCCGGACCCCCCGCGTACAGCCGGCTTGCGAGCCCGCGGTCGGCGGGATCGTTCTGCTCGAGGTCGGTGTCGAGCAGGTACACCGGGACGCGGCCGACTTTCATGCGCCACGCCCCGATGTGCACCGGCCGGCCGAAGGCCCGCACCACCGCGAGCCAGGGTTCGCCGTTGGGGCCCGTCAGCGATTCCAGCGGCCCCATCTGGGGATCAAACCGTTCGTCGGTGTCCTCCTGCCAGCCGTCGAGCCGGATGCGCTGGTCGAAGTAGCCCTGGGTGTAGAGCAGCCCCACGGCCACCAGCGGCACGCCGAGATCGGACGAGGCCTTGCAGTGGTCCCCGGCCAGGACGCCCAGTCCGCCGGAATAGATCGGCACGGAGTTGTGGAGCCCGAATTCGGCGCAGAAGTAGGCGACGGTCCGCCCGCTCAGGTCCGGGTAGTCCTGCGCGAACCACGTCCCCACGTTGGAGTCGTTCGCCCGGAGATCGCTGATCACCCGGTCGTAGAGCTGCAGGAACTTGGTGTTGCGGGCACAGGTCGCGAGGCGGCCCGGGTCCACGCGGCGCAGCTGCTCGAGCGGATTGTGGCGCGTCAGGTGCCAGAGGGGACGGTCGAGCAGACCGAACAGGGCACGCGCGTCGCGGTTCCAGCTCCACGCGACGTTGGTGGCGATTTCTTGGAGCGCTTCAATCCGCTCGGGCAGGTAGGACACTGCGATTGTGGACCGTTTCATAGTCCTAAGCAAATAACCGGACGGGCGAGTTCTCGCCAGCGGAGCGGGACTTGCTATTTCGCGGCGTGGGCTTCCTTGAGTTCGCGCAGCGCCCCGGCGACGTAACGGCGTGCGACCTTCTTCCGCCACCCCAGGGCCAAGTCGGTGTTGTCCATTGGCTTGGCGTGTGCCGCTGCGGCGTCGGCAAAGGCCTCGACGACGTCGTCCGTCAGGCGGCGGCCGACCAGTTCCGCCGACTCGGGGACCAGCACCGGATGGGACGCAACCGCACCCAGGACGACGCGCGCGTCGCTCACCGTATTCCCTTCCCCGAACCGCACCGCCGCCGCGACCCCCAGCACCGGGAAGTCGAACGAGCCGCGGCGCCGGAGCTTCCAGTAGGTGCTGCGCACCGCGGCGTCCTCAGGCGGCAGATGCACCACCGTCAGGATCTCGTCCGCGCTCTTGGTGAGGTAGGCCATCCCGTCGTCGGCGTACAGTTCCTCCAGCGGGATGTCCCGCTCGCCGTCGCTCGAGACCAGCGTGACCCGCGCGCCGAGCGCGATAAGGGCCGGCGCGGTGTCGGTGGACGAAACCGCCCAGCATCGGGGGCTCGAGGTGGCCACCCAGCAGATCGCGTCCCCGGTGGGCGTGGCGCAGGCGTGGCCGCCGGTGGCGCCCGGGGCTTTCATGCAGAAGTTGATGGCCTGCCGCCACTCGTAGCTTTGGTTGTAGTAGGTGCAGCGGGTGTCGAGGCAGAGGTTCCCGCCCAGCGTGCCCATGTTGCGGATCTGCGGCGTCGCGACCAGGCCGGCGGCGCGCGCCAGGGCCGGATAGTGCCTCAGCACCTTCCGGTCGGCTGCAACCTCCGAGAGCCGCACGGCGCCGCCGATCATCAGGCCCTTCCCGTTCCTGATCCGCCTCAGCTCCCGGAGGTGGCGGATCCCGATCAGCAGTGCCGGTGTCTGCTGGCGCCGCTTCAGGTTGGGCACCAGGTCTGTGCCGCCGGCGATGAGCATCGCGTCGGGCCCGCCGTCCTTGAGCGCGCGCGCCGCGTCCTTCACGGAGCGCGCCGCGTGGTACCGGAAATCCGGCGCCCGCATCATACCTTGACCCCCGCGGTGCCCGAATGGTGGGTGGGGAGCGCGTCGCGCGACTTCGCCGGTTCGTTGATCGCCTTGCCGTTGCCCCCCTCCCAGGGTGGCGGGACCACGAGGGCCTCGGGCCACGGCACTGCCGGGAAGGCCTCTGGTCCCACTCGCCCCGACTTCCCCTTCGCCTTGGCGCCCAGCGCCGCGAGCACCAGATCCGGCGTGATGGGCACCTGGTCCACCCGCACGCCGACGGCATCGAAGACCGCGTTCGCCACTGCCGGCGCAATCGGCAGGAGCGGGCCCTGGCCGACCTCCTTGGCACCGAAGGGGCCGCTGGGATCGGGGTCCTCGATGAAGTACGTCACGACCTCGGGCATCTCGAGGGCGGTGGGGCTCTTGTACTCGAGCATCGAGGGGATCTTGTGCACCAGGGCGCTGGAGAGGCGTGGCGGCAGCCGGCGGAAGGCCTGCTCCTCCATCAGCGCCTCGCCCAGACCCATGTACACGCCGCCCTCCACCTGTCCGCGCGCCAGCACCGGGTTGATCACGCGCCCGATGTCGTGCCCGATCCAGACCTTGGAGACGCGGACCCAGCCGGTCGCGGGGTCCACCTCCACCTCGACCACCGCCGCCGTGTACGAGTATGCGACCGAGGGGCCGACGCCGCCGCCGCGATAACGCGCCGCGCTCCGTGGCGGCCGGTACGAGCCCGTAGTGCCGAGCGTGCCGTGCTCGACCTCGGCCGCGACGACGGCCTCTTGGAAGGCCATGCCGGCCGATGGATTCTCCACGTCGAAGACGCGCCGGTCGGCGAAGGCGACCCGCTCCGCCGGGAGCCCGAGCTTCTGGCCGGCGGACGCCGAGAGGATGGCCTTGGCGCGCTCGGCCGCCTGGATGGCGGCGTTGCCCATCATCAGGGTAACGCGGCTGGAGTAGGAGCCCAAGTCCACCGGGGTGAGATCGGTGTCGCCGGTCACCAGCTTGATGTCGGTCGTCTCGAGTCCGAGCACCTCCGCGATGATGGCGGCCAGGACGTCGTCCGAACCCTGCCCGATCTCGGTCGCGCCGCAGAACACGGTCACGCGGCCGGAGCGGTCGAGCTGGAGCTGCACCCCCGAGTGCGGCATCTCATTCCAATAGATCGGCAGACCGGCGCCGCACAGGTATGACGAGCAGGCCATCCCGAGGCCGCGCCCGAAGGGCAACTGCCCACGGCGCTCGCGCCAGGCGGAACCCTGCACCACCCGCTCGATGCACGGCTTGAGGCCCATCGAGCCGATCGTGAGCCAGTTGGCCGTGACCGAGTTCGCGGGCGCCAGCTGCTGGAGCCGGAGATCGGCCGGATCCCGGCCCAGGGCGACGGCGATTTTGTCGAGCTGCACCTCCTGGGCGAAGCGCGGCTGCGGGGTGCCGTGCCCCCGTTTGGGGCCGCACGGCGGCTTGTTGGTGAAGGCACGGCACGCCCGGAACCGGTAGCGCGGAACGTGATACGTGACGGTCTGAAGCTGACCGGTATAGAGCGTCGAGGCCGGCCCGTAGCTCCCGTAGGCCCCGCCGTCCAGCAGGGTTTCCAGGTCCATCGCCACGATCGTGCCGTCCTGCCTGACGCCGGTCTTGAGCCGCATCAGCACCGGATGCCGACCGCGGTGCGCGTAGAACACCTCCTCGCGCGTCAGTGTAATCTTGACCGGCCGGCCGGTGACGAGCGCGGCCTTTGCCGCCACGATCTCGTGGTTGAAGGGATCGCTCTTGCCGCCGAAGCCGCCGCCGTTGGGCGTCGCGATCACGCGGATATGGTGCGCGGGCATGTCCAGCGCCCGCGCCAGTTCCCGGTGCAAGTAGTGCGGCGTCTGCGTGGACGACCACAGCGTCAGCCGGCCGTCGGCATCGAGGGCGGCCACCGTCGCGTGCTGCTCCAGCGACAGGTGCGTGCTCCCCTGGTAGAAGAAGACGTCCTCGAACACCTGGTCGGCGCCGGCGAGCGCCGGCTCGACGTCGCCGAAGGCGAAGTGCGCCAGGCGGTGAAGGTTCGGCCCTTCGCCGTAGTCTTGGATGCGGGGCTCGGCCGTCCGCAGCGCCTCCTCCGGGGACGCGATTGTGGCGAGGGGCTCGTACGTCACGCGGATCAGGGCGAGCGCGTCCGCCGCCTCCCGCTCGCTCGCCGCGATGACTGCGGCGACCGGATCGCCGACGTAGCGGACCTTGCCTCTGCACAGGGCGTGCTCGTCCTGGCTCACCGGCATGATGCCGTAAGCAGTCGGGAAGTCGGCGCCCGTGAGCACCAGGTGGACGCCCGGCGCGGCGCGGGCCGCGGACGCAGCGATCTCCACGATCAGCGCGTGCGGATGGGCCGAACGCAGCAGCTTGCCGTAGAGCATGCGCGGCAGCACGACATCGTCGGCGAAGCGCGTCTGGCCCGTCACCTTGGCGCGGGCGTCCACCCGGCGGCGAGCCTGGCCGACGACCTTCACGCCCCGGCCTCCGTACGTACGTGCGGCCGTCCAGCGGCAGGTCCTTGCGCGTGCGGCTCCGCGCGGGCCGCCTCCTCCACCGCCTCGAATATCTGGAGGTAGCCGGTGCAACGGCACAGGTTGCCGGACAGCGCCTCCGCGATTTCGGCGCGCGTGGGGTGCGCCTTCCGCTCGAGCAGCGCCTGCGCGGTGACGAGAATGCCGGGCGTGCAGTAGCCGCACTGCGCCGCGCCCTTGTCCGCGAACGCCGCCTGGAGGAGAGACAACGCGGGCCCGCGCGCCAATCCCTCGACCGTCGTGACGTCGGCGCCCGCGCATTCCACGGCCAGGAGCAGGCACGAGAGCACCGGCTGCCCGTCCACCAGGACGGCGCAGGCGCCGCACTCGCCCAGCTCGCAGCCGTGCTTCGTCCCGGTCAGGCCGAGGTCTTCGCGCAGCACCTCGAGGAGGGTCTTGTAGCCGGCGAACACCACGTCCCGCTCCTCGCCGTTGACCGTGAGCGCGATGCGGGCCTTCCGGGCGTCTCTTCGTGGGCTCACGAGCGCAGTCCTCGCACCAGGTAGTTCGCGAAGGCGTCGGCGACGGCCGCCGGCGGCTGCTCGCCCTCGGGCCGGTACCACCGCGCCGTCCAGTTCACCGCGCCCAGCAGCGCGCGCGTCACCAGCGTGGCGTCGCACGGGACGAAGGCCCCCGAGCGCACGCCCCGCGTCACGATGCGCCGCACGGCCGCCTCGTAGCGGTCCCGCTTGGCGACGATGCGCCCGCGCAGCCGTGGCGGCAGCGCCTCCACCTCGGTGTGCGCCGCGGCGCCGTCCAGCTCGTCCAGCATGCACGCCACGTGCGATCGGACGACCGCCGCCAGCCGCTCCCCCGCGCCCAGGCGCCCCGCCTGGACGGAGCGACACGTGGCCAGCATCCGGTCCAGCGAGTGATCCTGGCAGAAATACAGCAGCTCGTGCTTGCTCTTGAAGTAGTAGTACAGGTTGCCGGGCGACAGGTCGGCCGCGTCGGCGATCTCGCGCATGCCCGTCGCCGCGAAGCCGCGCCGNNCTCAAACGGCGGTTTGACTTTCGAACCATCGTTCAAGAATTGTTCGGACATCCAGTTCGGTCAAGCCCGGACGCAAAGAGGCCCGGCCGAGGGCCGGGCCTCCACGCCCTGCTCGACGCC
>PMIK01000191.1 GCA_003157095.1 Gemmatimonadota bacterium
GCACCTGCGCCAGCGATCCGGGGGCGTGCGTGATCGCCGGCCGCTCGGTGGGCGCCTGCTTCGACTTGAACAGCCGGTCGAAGTGCGCCTCCGCGCGCGCGGCGGCGTCGCCGCCATGGAACTGGGTGACGACATCGCGCGCCAGCCACCGCTTGGCGGCATACGGCTCCGCGCGGCACCGGGCCAGCGCGGCCGCCAGGTCGGCGTCTCGCGCCGACGAAATCAGCGTGGTCCACTCCTCCAGCAGCGTGTCGGGAATGGACATCGTCTTCCCGTACTGCTCCTCGGGTGGCGCGGTGATGCCGACGTAGTTGTCGTACGACTGCGACATCTTGCGTTCGCCGTCGGTGCCCCGCAGCAGCGGCATGATGAGCGCAACCTGGGGCTCCATCCCGTAGCGTTCCATCAGCGTNNTTGAATTTCTGGTCGGTGCCGCCCAGCTCCACGTCGGCCTTGAGGACCACCGAGTCGTAGCCCACCAGCAGCGGGTAGAGGAACTCGAACAGGGAGATCGGATTGCCGGCCGCGAACCGTTTCGCGAAGTCGTCCCGCTCCAGCAGCCGGGCCACCGTGTAGTGGCTGGTGAGCGTCAGGATCTCGGGCAGCGCGAGCTGCCGCAGCCAGCGGCTGTTGCGCTCGATCACGGTCCGCTGCGGATCGAGCACCTTGAAGACCTGTTCCTTGTACGTGGCCGCATTGGCGTCTACCTCGGCCTCGGTGAGCCGCGGTCTCGTCTCGCTCCGGCCGCTCGGGTCCCCCACCAGCGCGGTGAAGTCGCCCAGCAGGAAGACGACCGTATGGCCGAGCTCCTGGAAGGTGCGGAGCTTCCGGATGGAAACCATGTACCCGAGGTGGAGGTGCGGGCGCGTGGGGTCGAAGCCCTGCTTGACGATCAGCGGGACGCCGGTGGCGATGGCCCGCTCGAGCTTCCGGACCATGGCGTCCTCGGGGATGATCTCCACCGTGCCGCGGCGGATCGCATCCATCTGCTCGTTGAGGGGCGGGAAGGCGCGCATGCGCTATCGTAGCCGCGGCACCCGCCCGCTGGCAAGCGCGGCGGCGTTCCGGTAACTTCCGACGTTCATGGCGGATACACGCGTGAACGGCCGCGTGCGGCGCTGGTTCTCACCCGACCATGCCCGCTGGACGGTCACCTACCTGTTGCTCGTCTTCGGCTTCCTGTTCGGGCTGGCCTACGGGAGTTGGACCCGGGTCTGCGCGGGCCGCGCCTGCCCTTCGATCGCCATCCTCGACGACTACCGGCCGCAGATGGCGTCGAAGGTCTACGCCATGGACGGCCGGCTCATCACCGAGCTGGGTTACGAGCGGCGGACGGTCATCTCGCTGCAGGAGATGCCGACGTACCTGCGGCAGGCCTTCATCGCCGTAGAGGACAAGCGGTTCTACGAGCACCACGGCATTGACTACTCCCGCATCCTCGGCTCGCTGCTGGCGAATCTGCGCGCGCGCTCGATGGTGCAGGGCTTCTCCACCATCACGATGCAGCTGGCGCGGAACGTGTTCCCCGATCGGATCTCGCGCGAGAAGTCGCTGGGTCGCAAGCTGCGGGAGGCCCGCGTCGCGCTCGAGCTGGAGCGGACCTACTCGAAGGACCGCATCCTCGAGCTGTACCTGAACCAGATCAACCTCTATGGGGCGTTCGGCGTCGAGAGTGCGGCGCAGCGGTACTTCGGCAAGTCGGCGCGAGACCTCACCATCCCGGAAGCGGCGCTGCTCGCCGCGTTGCCCAAGGCGCCCGGGCGGTACAACCCGCGCCGCTTTCCCGCCCGCGCGGTGCAGCGGCGCAATGTGGTGATCGAGTTGATGCGGCAGCAGGGGTACCTCACGGCGGTGCAAGCCGATGAGGCAGAGGCCTATCCGCTGACCCTCTCGGCCCGCCAGGACTACGGCGACGTCGCCCCGTACTTCGTCGAGTGGATCCGCGAGCAACTCGATGCGCGGTTCGGCCGCGACCTCTACGAGAAGGGTTTCCGGATCTACACCACGCTCGATCTCGACATGCAGCAGGCGGCGGAGCGGAACCTCGAGGCGCAGCTCGAGGCGATCGAGGACGGGGCGTTCGGCCGCTTCCCGCACCGGACGTACGCGCAGTACATGGCGGCCAACGGCGGGAACGAAGGCGAGGAACAGAACGCCTCGCCCTACCTGCAGGGTGCGATGGTGGCCATGGACACCACGGGCGCCGTGCGCGCGATGGTGGGTGGCCGCGATTTCGACGACTCGAAGTTCAACCGCGCGACCCAGGCGGAACGCCAGCCCGGCTCCACCTTCAAGCTGTTCGTGTACTCCGCCGCCATCCGCGCGGGCCATTCGCCCGATGAGATGCTCCCCGATTCGGCCATTTCGCTCCCGATGTCGGACGGCACGATCTGGGAGCCGCACAACTTCGAGGAAGCGGATTTCAGGGGCCTCATCTCGCTGCGGCGCGCCCTCGCCCTGTCCATCAACTTGGTCGCCATCCGGCTCGGCTTGGAGCTGGGGGTGGATGCGGTGGTGGACGAGGCACGCCGCTACGGGATCTCGACCCAGGTGCCCGCGGTGCCCTCGATGTTCATCGGCTCGGCGAGCGTGATCCCGCTCGAGATGGTGTCGGCGTACACCGCCCCGGCCACGCTGGGCGTGCGTGCGGCGCCCTTCGCGGTCGTGCGGGTCGAGGACGCGGACGGCACGGTGCTGTGGCAGCAGCAGCCGCGGCGTGAGCGCGTGATGTCCACCGACCAGGCCTACGTGCTGAACGACATGTTGCGCGACGTCATCCGCTTCGGCACCGGCGCCGGGGCCGTGAAGCGGTCGGGTTTCGCCCTCCCGACCGGCGGGAAGAGCGGAACGACCAACGACTACACGGACGTCTGGTTCATCGGCTACACCCACGAGCTGGCGGCCGGATTCTGGATGGGCTTCGACAATCCGCAGACCATCAAGAACAACGCGCAGGGCGGCCTGCTCGTGGCGCCGGCGTGGGCCAACTTCATGAAAGAGGTCTACGAGCGCCGCCCCCCGGCTGGAGACTGGACGCGGCCCACGGGGATGCTGCAGCGGGAAATTGACGTCACGTCCGGCAAGCTGGCGACGCCATACTGCCCGGCGGCGGTGCGCCGGTGGGAGTCGTTCTCGCCCAGCGCGGTGCCGACCGAGTTCTGCCCGCTGCATCCCGGCCCCGGTGCAACGCCGGCGGCAGCGGCGCCCACGGACGGAGGCCAGAAGCCCGTCAAGCGTCCGCCGCACGCCGGCGGCTGACCGGATGACGGCGCTGCGCGTGAGCGCGCGGTGGGTGTTGCCCGTGAGCGGGACACCCATCCCGGATGGAGCGGTCCTGGTCGGTGACGGCGGGCGCATCGAGGCCGTGGGCCCGGACGCCACCGTCCCGCGCCCTTCGGACGCGCGGGTCGTGGAGCTTGGAGACACGGCGCTCCTGCCCGGGCTGGTGAACGCGCATTGCCACCTCGAGCTCACGGCGCTGCGGGGCCAAGTCCGCGGTTGCCCCTTCCCGGGTTGGTTACAGGCG
The DNA here is from genome assembly GCA_003157095.1 of Gemmatimonadota bacterium. Classification (GTDB taxonomy): domain Bacteria; phylum Gemmatimonadota; class Gemmatimonadetes; order Gemmatimonadales; family JACORV01; genus Fen-1245. The sequence continues at coordinate 3,527 of PMIK01000191.1, forward strand.
GTCCGCACGATCAAGGACGGGCTCGATCCGGCGGCGTTCCGCGCGTCGGCGCGCTGGGGCATTCTGGAGGGCCTTGCGGCCGGGATCACGACCTACGGCGACACCGGATCCAGTCTGCAGCCCGCGGCCGCGCTGGCCGAGTTGGGTGGGCGTGGCGTCGCATACCACGAGGTCTTCGGCCCGGATCCCGCCGCGTGCCCGGAGGTGCTGGCCGGCCTGGAGCGCGCGCTGGCGGAGTTGNNCGCGGGAGGAGCGGGCGCTGGTGGAGGAGGGTCGGGGACCGTTCGCGGACTACCTGCGCTCCCGCGGGATCGTCGTGGCTCCCCGCGGCCGGTCTACGGTGGAATGGCTGGAGGCCACGGGCTTGCTCGCGTGCCGTCCGCTGCTCATCCACTGCGTGACGGCGGGTCTCCGCGACTTCGAGACCGCGCACCGCCATGGGGCCACGGTGGCCCATTGCCCCTGGTCGAACGCCGTGCTCGGGCACGGGCGAGCCGCCTTCTCCGCCATGCGCCGCGCGGGCGTCGTGGTAGGGCTCGGCACCGACTCGGTGGTCGCGGGCGGCCGCCTCGATCTGTTCGCCGAGGCCCGGCTTGCCGCGCTCGGCTTGGAGGGCGGGTTGTCTGCGCGCGAGTTGTTGCGCCTGGTGACCGCGGACGGCGCCGCAGCGCTCGGCCTGCCACGCCTGGGCACCCTGGAGCCCGGTGCCTGGGGCGACTTGGCCGCGGTGGGCCTGGTGGCGCCCGCGTTCGCCGCCGCCGCGGACCCCGAGGCGGCAGTGGCGTGGGGCGCCACCGCGTCCGACGTGGTGTTCGCCGCCGTCGCCGGCCGGGTCGTCTTCGATCGCGGACAGTGGCCGGGCGTGGAGATCGAAGACGAGCGCGCGGCGTATGCGCGGGCGACCGCCGCCGCGACCGCGGTGTCGCGCGAGGTGGTCCCGCGCGGTATGTTCGCCTGGTCCTGACGGCGAGGAGCGGATGAAAGCCCAGCGGCACGCGGCGATCCTGCGCCTGGTGCGCGAGCACTCCATCCCGAGCCAGGAGCGGCTGCGCGCGCTGCTGGTGCACTCCGGTTTCGACGTGACTCAGGCCACCCTGTCGCGCGACATGCACGAGCTGGGGCTGACTAAGCAGCAGGACGAGGGCGGGACGCTGTACTACGCTGCCCCGCCCGACGAGCTCGTCCCGGCCCCGACCCTCGCCGGGTTCCTGTCCTCGCTGCTCCTCCGCTCCGACGGGGTCGGCCCGCTGCTGGTGCTCCGGACGCCGAGCGGCGGCGCGGGCGCCCTGGCCGCCGCCCTCGACCGGGAAGCGTGGCCGGAGGTGCTCGGCACGCTGGCCGGCGACGACACCGTCCTGATCGTGGCGAGGAGCATCCCCGCCCGGCGGAAACTGGCGCGCCGGCTCGCGGACTACGCCGCTCCGAGGCATTGACCCCGCGCCGGGCGAATGTATGTTTATGCGCTGGTCTGCATAAACACACATCCCCAGTGAGGGTCGTCGTCATGGCACAGCGCGTGGTGCTCGCCTACTCCGGCGGTCTCGATACGTCGGCGATCGTTCCGTGGCTCCGCGAGCGGTACGGCGCCACGGTGATCTGCGTGGCCGCGGACGTCGGGCAGGGTGCGGGCGAGTTGCGGGGGCTCGAGGAGAAGGCGCGCCGCTCCGGCGCCGAGTCGTGCCTGGTCGAGGACGTCCGCGACCGCTTCGTGCGCGAGTTCATCTGGCCCACTCTCAAGGCCGGCGCGATCTACGCGCGAACCTACCTGCTCGGGACGTCCATGGCGCGGCCGCTGATCGCCGAGCGCCAGGTGGCGCACGCGCGGCGGGTGGGGGGCACGGCCCTGGCGCACGGCTGCACGGGCAAGGGCAACGANNGTCACAGCCACCGAGAAATCGATCTACAGCCGCGACCGCAACCTGTGGCACATCTCGCACGAGGGTGGCTCGCTGGAGGACCCGTGGAGCGAGCCGCCGGACGACATGTACGTGCTGACACGCTCCCCCCAGGACGCGCCCGACATCCCGGCGGTGGTGACCATCGGTTTCGACGCGGGTGAGCCGGTTTCGCTCGACGGGGAGCCGATGGCGCCGGTCCCGCTGATCGAGGCGCTCAACGCCATTGCGGCGGAGCACGGCGTCGGGCGCGCCGACGTCGTGGAGGACCGGTTGGTCGGCATGAAGTCGCGTGGCGTGTACGAAACGCCGGGCGGGACGGTGCTGTTCCAGGCCCACCGGGAGCTGGAGCAGCTGGTCCTGGATCGCCGCAGCCTGGCGCTGGCCGACGACCTCGGGCGGCGGTATGCTGATCTGGTGTACGACGGCCGGTGGTGGACGCCCGAGCGCGAGGCGCTCGACGCGCTGGTCAACTCCCTGCAGCGGTACGTCACGGGGAGCGTGCGGATGAAGCTGTACAAGGGCGGCCTGCAGGTGGTCGGTCGTTCTTCCCCGGTGTCGCTGTACCACGAGGGATTGGCCACGTTCGGCGCCGACGACGTATACCGGCAGAGCGATGCGGAAGGATTCATCCGGCTGTACGGGTTGACCGTGCGGACCGCGGCCGAGCGCGAGCGGCGGCTCGGCCTCCGCCACGCGGAGGCAGCCGACTGAGCCCCAGGCCCGTTCGCGCGCTCGTCGTCGGCGCGTCGGGCTTTCTGGGCTCGCGCCTCCTCGCGCTTGCCCCCCGCGACGTGGAGTTAGCCGGTACCGGCGGTCGCCGGCCGGTCCGGCCCGGGAACTGGCGGGACGTGCACCTGGATCTCGCCGCACCGTCCGCCGTGCGCGAGTTGGTGGAGCGCGAGCGGCCGGCTGCGGTCTTCTACTGTGCCTACGACAAGTCCAATCCCGCCATCACGGTGGACGGCGCCGTCGCCGCGGCGCGCGCGGCCGTCGCTCAGGGCGCCCGGTTCGTGCTCTTTTCGAGCGACATGGTGTTCGATGGGCGGACGGGCGGGTACACCGAACAGTCGCCCAGCTCGCCGATTTCCCATTACGGCGCGATGAAGGCTGAAGCGGAGGCGCTGGTCCAGGCGGAGCACCCCAATGCGCTGGTGATTCGCACCTCGCTGCTGGTGGGCGAGAGCGGGGTCATGCTGCGCCCCGCCTACGAATGCGGGAGTTTCGCGCGCGGTCAGAGCGTCGTGCTGTACCGCGACGAATGGCGCAGCCCGACTCACGTGGACGACGTCGTCCGGGCCGCATGGGAGCTGTGCTCGCTCGAGGTGTCGGGCGTCTTCCACGTGGCCGGCGCGGAGCGCCTCACCCGGGTCGAGCTGGGCCGCATCGTGTGCGGCCTGTTCCGTTTCGATCCCGCCCTGATCCGGGAGGCAGACCGTCCAACCACGCGACCGCGCGACACGTCCCTCGACTCGCGGCGGGTCGCCGCGCTGCTCGGCTGGGCGCCGCGCGCGCTCTCCGGCCTCACCCGTCTTCCCGCCGGCGCGCGTGCCTGACGCGTCCCACGTGATGTGGGGCGGGCGCTTCGCGGAGCCGATGGATCCGCGGCTGGACCGCCTCAACCGCAGCCTGCCCGTGGACCGGCGGCTGTGGCGCGAGGACCTCGCCACGAACCGCGCCTGGGTGCGCGCGCTCGAACGGTGCGGCGTGCTCGGCGCCGCCGACCGCGAGGCGATGCTGGCCGGGCTGGTGAAGGTCGAGGCCGCGCTGGCCGCGGGGGCGGCGGACGCGGCGGCGGACGAGGACATCCACTCGCTGATCGAGCGCCTGCTGGGCGAGGCGATCGGTCCGCTGGCCGGCCGGCTTCACACGGGCCGGTCCCGCAACGACCAGATGGCGACCGACCTCAGGCTGTGGACCGTCGGCGCGCTGGGCCGGCTGGACACGGCGCTTGCGTCGCTGGCCCGCGCGCTGATCGGCCAGGCCGAGCGCGGGATTGACATGCTGATGCCGGCCTACACCCACACGCAGCGGGCACAGCCGGTGCGGCTCGCGCATTGGGCCCTGGCGCACGTATGGCCGCTGGCGCGCGATCGGTCGCGGCTCGAGGAAGCTCGCCGGCGCGCGGCGGTGCTCCCCCTGGGGTCCGGCGCCATCGCGGGTTCGGGGTTCGCGGTGGACCGGCGCATGCTCGCGGCTGACCTGGGTTTCGGCGACGTGAGCGCCAACTCCATGGACGCGGTCGGAGACCGCGACTTTGCCGTCGAGGCGGTGTTCGTCGCGACGATGGCCGGCATGCACCTGTCGCGCCTCGCGGAGGATCTGGTGCTTTTCTCGACGGCCGAGTTCGGGTTCGTGAGGCTGTCCGACTCGTTCACCACCGGCAGCAGCCTGATGCCGCAGAAGCGGAACCCGGACTCCCTGGAGCTGGCGCGTGGAGCGGCGGGCCACCTCCTGGGGCGACTGGTGGGGCTGCTCGCCACTCTCAAGGGGATGCCGACCGGCTACCAGAAGGATCTCCAGCAGAACAACGCGGCGATGTTCGAGGCGCTGGATCTCGCCGAGCAGGCTGCGGAGCTGCTGGGCGGCGTCGTGGAGACGCTGGTGCCCGACGCCGCGCGGATGGCCTCGGCGCTGGATCCCTCGGTGCTCGCGACCGACCTCGCCGATCTGCTGGTGGAGTCCGGCACGCCGTTCCGCGACGCGCACGCGCTGGTAGGCGCCCTGGTCCGCCGCGCCGAGGAGCTGGGTGTGCCGCTGGACCGGGTGAGCGCTGCCGAGGCCGAGCGGCTCGACC
>PMIK01000024.1 GCA_003157095.1 Gemmatimonadota bacterium
AACTCGGCGATGGCCTCGTCCAGCAGGCCCATCTCCTTGTACGCGACGCCCAGATCGTAGTGGCTCTGGAAGTCCTCCTCCTCGACGTTCGCCTCGACGCCCTTCTTGAACGCCGCGAGCATCGTCTGGAAGTCCTTCTGCTCGTCCCCAGACGGCTCCTCGTCCTCGATCCGCATCCGGGTGTCCTTCGGCCCTTCATCCTCCAGAAGCATCGCCCCGAAATCGACGAAGCCGCCTTCCGGCGTGGCCGCCACCGGCTCGGGCGCCGCGGGCGCAGGCAAGGCGGGCGGCGCGGATGGCGCGAGCGTCTCGAGCCCCAACTTCGCCCGGACGTTCCCGGGATCGTGCTCGAGCACCCGCCGGTACACGGCCACGGCCCTCTCCGCTTCGCCCGAGCGGAGCAGCGCGTCGGCCAACTCGAGGTACGCGCCCGCGAGCCGCTGCCGGTCCCCCTGGCGGTAGGCGAGCTCGACGCGCTTCTGGTGGTAGCGCACGCTGTTGGGGTCGAGCCGCAGCAGCTCCTCGGCGATCACATTGGCGCCGTCCAGGTCGCCGGACTGCTCCAGACCTTCCAACGCGGTGTCGAACGCGGCAAACGCCCGCTCGCGCTGGCCGGCCTCGATCAGCGCTTCACCCAGCAGACGGTGCCCCGCCCAATCGGTCGCATTCCCCGCGACCTGCGCCTCGAGATCCTCGATTGACGGCGCGGCGACCATCTCGTTCAGGTCCAGGAACTCGAGATCTGCTCCCGTGCCGGACGGCGCGGCCTCTTCGGCGGGCGCTTCAGGCTCGCCCATGTCCAGCATCGGCAGCCCTGAGAGCGCCGCACCTTCCTCCTGCGCCTCCGGCTCTTCCGGCGCCTCGGTGAGCGGCTCCTCCGGGACGGCGACCGCCGCCTCATCCGGAGCGTCCGCGAGTGTCCACTCGACTGCCTCGGCGCGGATGGCGGGCGGCGCTTCCTCGAACGCCTCCGCCGGCGACGCAGCCTCTGCGATTTCCTCCGCCGGTGCTGCGGCCGGTGGCGCTTCCTCAACCGGAGCTCCGAACGCCTCGGGGAGGATCAGATCCAACTCGCCGAACGCATCCGGTGCCGGCGCTTCGGCGGCCGGCTCCGGCTCCTCTGCGAGCGAGGTGGGTTCCAGCTCGAGCGACGGGCCCGCCTCGGCCGGCGTCTCCTCGGCGGAGAGAGCAGTCGTCTCGATCTCGAGCATCGGAATCGCGGGAGCGTCCGACACCGGCTCGAACGCGTTCGACTCGATCTCCAGGAGGGGGATCTCCGGCTCCGCGGTGCTTGCAACGTGCGGCGGCTCAGGCACCTCTGGCGGCGCCGGCGCGCTCCTGCGCGGCGGCGTCGGCTCCAGGTCGAGGAAGATGAGGTCGCCCTTCCTGACCGGCTTCTCGGGCGGCAACTCCTCGCCGGTGAGCATGTGCCGGCTCGCCCGCGACTTGCGCTGGTGCGCCCGCTCCTTCGCCTCGAACTCGCCCAGCAGCTTCTCGACCTGCTCCTGCTGCTCCGGCGTCTTCGCGCTCGCCCGCGCCTGCTGCGCCAGCACCGACCAGATCTCGTTCTGCCCGGGCGTCATCTCGGCGAACTTCTTCAGCGCCTTGAACGCCTCCTCGATCTGACCGGCCTTCTGCATGCGATCGGCGTATTCCAGGAGGTTGGTCTTCGCCTCGGTGGCGAAGCCCTTGGACGCGAACAGCATGCCGAGTTTGAGGTAGACCTGGGCCCGGCCGGGAGCGATGCGGAGGATCTTGTTGCAGAGCGCGATGGCGTTATTGGCCAGCCCGCCTTCCTGGTACTTGTCAACCGCGCGCTCGTAGTACACGACCGCGTCCTGGCCCTGGCCCGTCTTCTGGTAGAGATCGCCGACGCGATTGTAGATGGAGAGGTCGACTTCGGCGTCGGGAGCCGCTTCCATCTCCTCGATGGCCTTGGCGTACTCCTCGATAGCCTTCGCCCACTGCTCCTTCGCCTCGTGCTTCCGAGCCTTTTCCTTGAACTTTTCCAGATTCGCCATGCGCCCGGCTGCTCAGGAGAGAGGCGGAGACAGCGGCCTTCCAACGGAACCGAGGGAAGATATTCCCGGCTCCGGGTCGTGACAAGGACGGCCGGAGGCGTAAACGCGCCAGGCAAGCGGCATTCCGTACCAGTAGGCCAACTCCCGGACGTCGCGGCAGTTCCACACCACGAGATCCGCCGGGAGTCCGACCGCGACCCTGCCCCGCTCGCCGGACAGGCCCACCGCGTGGGCGGCATTGGCGGTCGCGGCGATGAACGCTTCCTCGGGCTGGAGGCGCGCCTGGCTCACCGCCAGCGTCATCATCAGGGGCAGATTGGCCCCCGGGGAGGAGCCGGGATTGAAGTCCGTCGCCAGGGCCACGACCGCACCGGCATCCACCAGCGCCCGAGCCGGTGCCTGCCTCGCCTGGCCCAGAAACATGAGCGTGCCGGGCAGGAGGACGGCTACCGTCCCGCTCGCCGCGAGGGCTTCTATCCCGGCGCCGGAGATCGCGCCCAGATGATCGGCGGAGCTGGCACCCAGCCGGGCCGCGAGCTCAGCGCCTCCGGACGGGTCCAGCTCGTCGGCGTGCAGCTTCAGGCC
>PMIK01000289.1 GCA_003157095.1 Gemmatimonadota bacterium
CTGGAAGAAGACGGGCATGTTCTCGACCGGGAAGAAGAACCCAGAGAAGATCATCGCCGGCAGGAAGAACATGAACATCGTCATGAACGCTTCCTGCGTGGTGTTGGACACGGTCGAGATCAGGAGCCCGATGCCGAGGCCGCAAATCACGTAGGCGAGGCTCGCCAGGCCCAGCAGCGCGAAGCTGCCGCGCATCGGGATGTGGAACCACAGCGTCGCGACCGACGTGATGAGCACCAAGTCCACGAGGGCGATCCCCACCACCGGCAGCGTCTTGCCGAGGATCAGCTCGGCCGGCGTGAGGGGGCTCACCATGAGCTGCTCCAGCGTGCCCAGCTCGCGCTCGCGGACCACCGCCAGGGTGGTGAGCAGCAGCGCCATCAGCATCATGAGGTTGCCCACCACCCCCGGCACGTTGTACACGCGGCTCTCGAGGTTGGGGTTGTACCAGGCCCGCACCCGGAGGTCCACGCCCGGCACTGCTCCTGTTGCCGCTTTCGCGGCCTGCACGACCGGCGAGTGTGCCTGCCCGAACCTCAGGATGATCTGCGAGGCATAGGCCTGCGCCACCGTCGCGGTGTTCGAGGTCGTGCCGTCAATCAGCAGCTGCACCGTGGCGGGCGTGCCCGCGGCAAGATCTCCCTGGAAGCCGCGCGGGATCTCGAGCGCGANNGTGGTGTTGTCGCGGTCGTAGACGATCATCGCCGCGTCCTTGACGTCGGTCGTCACCGCGTAGCCGAAGACAAGGAGCTGGATGATCGGCGCCATGAAGATGACGCGCAGCGCGCGCGGGTCGCGGAACGTCTGCCGCGCCTCCTTGCGCACCAGCTGGACGAGCCGGCCCGCGTCCAGCCCGAGGAACGTCACGCGATCTCCTTCTTGAACGCGTGGACGGCCAGCCCGAGCCCCACCAGGGCGAAGAGGATCATCCCCAGCGCCTGGCCCCACAGCACCTCGAGACCGACGCCCTTGAGGAAGATGCCGCGCGTGGCGGCGATGAAGTACCGCGCCGGCACCGCGAGCGAAATGATCTGGAGGACCTTGGGCATGCTCGAGAGGTCGAACATCAGTCCCGAGAGCAGCGTGGCGGGGAGGAAGGTCGTGATCATCGCCAGCTGCGTCGCGAGGAACTGCGACTTGGTGGCCGCGCTGATGAACAGGCCCATCCCCTGGGCACCGATGAGAAAGAGCATCGCCATGACCATCAGGAAGAACGGGTTCCCGCGGAACGGAACGGCGAAGACGATCCCGCCCACGACGGCCACGATCCCGATGTCAATGAACCCGATGCCGAGGTACGGCAGCAGCTTGCCCAGGATCACTTCGAGCCGGTGGACGGGTGTGGCGGCCAGCTGTTCCATGGTCCCCCGCTCCCACTCCCGCGCGATGGTGAGCGAGGTCAGAAGCGCGGAGAGGATCATCATGATCGTGGCCATGAGGCCCGGCACGATCATACTGCTGCTCTTGAGGTCCTCGTTGTACCACACGCGCGAGGCGACCACGATCGGGACCGGCAGCGGCTGCCCCTTGAGGACGGCCTTGGCCGAGTAGCTCGTGACGATCGCCTGGGCGTAGTTGATGGCGATCGAGGCCGTGTTCGCGTCGCCGCCGTCCACCAGCGCCTGAACCGGCGCGGGCTCTGCCGCGGCCAGGTGCTTCGAGAAGTCGGGCGGGATGACCAGCACCAGCCGCACGGAGCCTTTGGTGAGGAGCGGTGCGATCTCCTCGTCGTCGTCGAGCTGTCGCGTGACCCGGAAGTAGCCCGACGACCGGAAGGCGTCCACCAGGTCGCGGCTCTGCGTCGTGTGGGCCTGATCGTAGACCGCCATGTGAATGTCGCGCACGTCGAAGGTGATGACGTACCCGAACAGCAGCACCATCGCGGCCGGCACCGCGAACGCCATGGCCATGCTGCGCTTGTCGCGCCGGACGTGGAGCCACTCCTTGCGGGACATCGCCCACAGGCGGTGCCAGCTGACGCGGCCCATCTAGCCCGCCACCGCGCCGCCCTCGCGGCGCACCAGGGCGACGAACACGTCCTCGAGCGAGGGCTGGACCGGCGTGATCGCCTCCACGGGCAGTCCCTTCGCGGCCAGGAGGCCCGGNNTGGAGCGCCTGCGCGACCGCGGGCCCGTGGGTGGTGCGGATCTCGAGGATGGGCTCCGTCATGAGGCCCTTGATGGCCTTGGGCGTATCGAGCGCGATCAGCTTGCCGCGGTTCATCAGCGCGAGGCGGTGGCAGTACTCGGCTTCTTCCATGTAGTGCGTGCTCACCAGCACCGTCGTGCCGGCGTCGGCGAGCGTGTAGATCAGCTCCCAGAAGTTGCGCCGCGCCACCGGATCCACGCCCGAAGTGGGCTCGTCGAGGAACAGGATTGGCGGCTCGTGCAGCACCGCGCAGCCCAAGGCGAGCCGCTGCTTCCAGCCAAGCGGCAACTCGGAGGTGAGCTGGCGCTCGTGTCCCTCGAGGCCGGCCATTCGTAGCACCCACAGGCGCCGCGCGTCGAGCCGCGCGCCGGTCACGCTGTAGAGCCCCGCGAAGAAGGCGATGTTCTCCTCGACCGTGAGGTCGCCATACAGGGAGAAGAGCTGCGACATGTACCCGATGCGCTGCTTGATGGACTCGGCGTCGGTGCGAATGTCGAGGCCCGCCACGCACCCGTCGCCGGAGGTCGGGAGCAGCAACCCGATGAGCATCCGAATGGTGGTCGTCTTCCCCGCGCCGTTGG
>PMIK01000033.1 GCA_003157095.1 Gemmatimonadota bacterium
GCCACCACCGCGCTCGGCTGCTGCGTGAAGACCAACTGACTCGCCGCCCCCACGCTCACCGCGAAGCTCCCCGAGGCCGGCAGCGTCGTGACGCCGCTCACTGTGGTGTTCGGTGTCAGCGTGTAACTCCCCACCTTGTTCACGCTCAGGCCGCTGAACGTCGCCACCCCGCTCGTAACCGTCGCCGGGCCGCCCCCCGCCAGCGTCGCCCCGCCCGGCACCGTCAGCGCCAGGCTCACCGTCCCGNNCGGCTGCTGCGTGAAGACCAGCTGCAGGCCGGCGCCAACCGTCACGTTGAAGGCGCTGCTCGTCGCACCGGTGAGCGCGGCGCTGGTCGCCGCGAGCGTGTACGCAGTCCCGACCCTGTTCACGCTGAGGTCGGAGAAGATGGCGACGCCCGCGACCGCATTCTGCGTAGTCGTGCCGCCGAGTGTCCCGCCGCCGGGATTCGCTGCGAAGGCGACGATGACGGGCGCCGCGGACCCGGTTACGAGGTTGCCGAAGGCGNNCGATGGACGCACCGGCCGCGACGTTGCTGGGCTGCACGAGGTAGGCGAGCGCCGCCGCGCCGGCCGGGCTCACCGTCACCACCGGCTGCTGCGCCGCAACCACGCTACCAACGGTTGCGGAAATCGTGTGTGCTCCGGCGACCGTGCTGCTGAACGTGCCGGTGACCACTCCGCTCGCGGTGGTCGGCGCCGAAGGCTGCACCAGCGTGTTTCCGGTTCCAGTCGCCGCCAGGGTCACCGTCACGCCGGGCACTGGATTCCCGGCCGCGTCCTTCGCGGTCACGGTGATCGTCGCGGCACTGCTCCCGCTCGACGCCGTGACGCCCGCCGGCGCGGGACTCACCGTCGTCTGCGCAGCACTCACCGCGCTCGCCGTCACCGTAATCGTCGGAAGCGTGCCGGTGACCGCGACGCCGNNTGCCCGCCACTACGGGCGTGTAGCTCGCCGTGTACGTCCCGTTGCCGTTGTCGGTCGTCGAGCCGATGGTCCCGGTGCTGGTGCCACCGCTGACGCTGAAGACCACCGTGCTCCCGCCCGCCGTGAGGTTGTTGCCCGCCGCGTCCTTTGCCTGAAGCGTCAGCGTCACGGTGCCGCCGGACACCACTGTCCCGCTCGACACCGACACCACCGACTTGGCCGTCGCGATCGCGCCCGGCGTCACCGTCACCGTCGGCAGGGCGCCGGACACGGCCGTCCCGCCGATCGTTGCGCCGATCGTCGTCGCCGAGCCGGCCGTCACTCCCGTGAACGTCGCCGTGTAGGTTCCGTTCCCGTTGTCGGTCGTCGAGGAGATCGTGCCGGTGCTGGTGCCTCCAGTCGCGGTGAAGACCACCGTGGCGCCGCCCGACGTGAGGTTGTTGCCCGACGCATCCTTCGCCTGCAGGGCCAGGGTCACCGTGGCCCCCGACGCCACGCTGCTGCTCGATGCGCTCATCACGGAGGTCGCGACGCTCACAGCGCCGGAAGTGACGGCGAACGCGGAGCTCGTCGTCGCGAGGGCGCCGGCGCCGAACAGCAGCGTGTAGCCGGACCCGGCTTTGTTGATGAGCAGGTTGGAGAAGGTGGCGACGCCGGCGACCGCGGCGACGGACGTGGTGCCGGACAGGACGCCGCCCGCGGGGTTGGTGCCGATGGCCGCAGCGATGGTGCCGGTGTAACTGGCGAGCGTGTTGCCCAGCGCGTCCTGCGCAGCGACCCGCACGGCGGGAGCGATCGCGCTGCCGGCGGCGGTGGCACTGGGCTGCGTCAGCACCGCGAGCTGCACCGGCGCGAGCGCCACGCGGAAGTCAGCCGCCGATTCGGCGTTCCCGCCGAACGATGTCCACGCGCTGGCGCGGCCGGTCTGGTCCACGGCCCGCGCCTGCCAGTGATAGGCGACGTTGTCCGAGAGCCCGGCGATGGTCGCCGTGGCCGCGCTCCCGCCGGTCACCAGCGGGCTCGAGCCTCCCGCGACGTTGACGAACGGCGTGCCGACCGGCTGGACCTCGGCTTCGAGACGCACCAGGTCGGCGGGGTCGGAATCCGAGACCACTGCCTGGAACAGAACCGTGGACTCGTCGGTCGCCGCGCCGACGCCTATTGCCGTGGCGCCGTTGCTCTTCAACTGCGCGAGCCCGGCGGGAAGATCGGGCGGCCGGGGGATCGCGATCCGGAAGTCGGCGGCTCCGACGCCGAACGGAGCCCACGCGCTGGCACGGCCGGTCCGATCAACGGCCCGGGCCTGCCAATGGTAGGACGTGTAGTTGCTCAGGCCGGTGACGGTCACGGTGGCGCGCGAACCGGACGCGACGAGGCCGCTCGAGGCCGTGGGCAGGCCGGTGAACACGACCGCGAGTGGCTGGACTTCCACGTCAAGCCGCACCGAATCCTGGTCGGGATCACCAAGCGAGGCCCGGAACGCGACGGTGTTCTGAGCAACCGCGCCACCCGCCGGCACCACCGTGACCAGGTCGGCCGCAAGCTGGGTCAGGGTGTCGGGCGCGAAGGGGGGCCGCGGCCGCGTGATGCTCAGCGTGAATGCGCCGGTGGCGCCGGCGGAACCGCTCGTCACCTCGGCGATGTAGCTGCCGGTATGCGGCAACAACTCGTAAAGCAGGCATGCGTCGCGCGGCCCCGTGCCGCNNAGGCGCCGCGGATGGCACGGCGCCGCTGTCCAGCACGAGGTAGGTGTTGAATCCGGGAGCGCTCAGCCTCAGCGTTATCGAATCGTTGGCACTGGCTGAGAAGCGGTACAGCTTGGCGAGCCTCCCGCTGCGGTGCGGCGCGCCGCAGTCAGCCGCCGTCAGTGAATCGGCGAGCGCCACGCTCGGCGTGACGTCGCTCACAGCGCACCCGGTGACGCGGAACTCGACCGGAACGACGACCGGCGCGACGGTCGGGCCGGCCACCGTGAAGACCAGCGTGTCGCGATAGTCGCCGGCCACGAGTCCGGACGGATCCAGCGTGATCGTGAGCGTATCGGGCGCCGTGCCCGACGTGGCCGAGGGATGCAACCACGGGCTGCCAAGAACCGACCTCAGCGCCCACGGGATCGCTTCCGCCCCGATCTGGAGCACGACGGTGGTGACCCGCGGCGCCAGGCTTCCTGCCCGGGCCGAATCCACGAGCTGCGCGGGTGTCGGGCGGAGGGAGTTGACCCGCCCCGGATTGACGAGGTCCGAGAGGCGACAGGTGGCGACCAGGCCGGCGGCGGCGAATACGAGGAGGCCTGCTGCCAACCGTATGAGAACGGGCAACTTGGAAGGACGACCTGCGGCAAAATCGCGGCGCACTAGACTCTTACTATAGCGTGCCGCCGAGCCGACCGGTAAGGGCGGACATCACGTCCGCGCGGCCCCGGCGGCGTGCCGGCGAACCCCTCCACGTAATAGTGATAGACATCCCTGCTGCATGGTGATCCACATCACCGGCATGGGCCTTGTGGCGCAGGCGTTCGCGTCGCTCGTTCGCGCATGCCGCCCCGGCTGTAGCCGCCCCCTCCTCTCAGCGCGCCCCGGCCGGCAGATGCTCCAGCAGGTACCGGGTGAGCAGCTGGTAGACGTGCTCGGTCGTGCCCGGTCCCTCGCAGATGCAGTGCGAGCGGTTGGGGTACACCATCAAATCGAAGGACTTGCCCAGCGACACCAGCCGGTTGACCAGCCGCTCGTCGCCCTGATAGTGCACGTTGTCATCGCCTGAGCCGTGCACGATGAGCAGGCGGCCCTTCAACCCTTCGGCGAAGTTGATGGCCGATGCGCGATCGTAGGCCGCCGCGTCGTCGGGCAGCAGCCCCATGTAGCGTTC
>PMIK01000271.1 GCA_003157095.1 Gemmatimonadota bacterium
CGAGGGCCTGGCGCAAGTCCATAGTGGCGGCCGCCGCCGGCACGCCCTCGGCCCACATCGGACCGGCGGCCTCGAAAAGCGGTGCCTCGAGCAGGCGTATGTCGGTGATGGCGGCCAATACGACGGTGGTCTTGAAGCGCTGTGCCAGACCAATGGCGGAATCAAGCGCGGCATCGGCCCCGGAGGAGCCGTCGAGTCCGACGAGCAGCCGGGCAAACATGGCGCGAGGGTGCCGCTCAGGTGCCGGCGACGTCAAGCATCAGCCGTCCCAGGGTGGTTCGGCTTCCCCCCGTTCGTCAATCTGCTGGCCGTGTCGTACGTGCCGGTCCAGGCACCGGGGGCAGTAGTACAGGCCCTCGAGGTGGTCGTCCCGCACGAGGTCTTCCGTTGCGCCACAATAGACGCAAGCAGCGGCCTCGGCCGTAACTTTGATCTCTCGTTCGCGCGTCATCTCGGCACCTCCCGACTCAATCCAAGATAGCTCTCGCCGCTAACCGGGGCACTTTTCGGGCCCGTCACCCCAATCTGACTCAATCAATAGGAGTTAAGGGGCGTAGCTGCCTCGGTGGACCTGTATCGAACCCGGTCGTCCTGCGCCGACCGCGCCGATTTCCGCCGCGGCCAAGGTGCCGTGAGAGAAGAGAGAGGCCAGAAGGCGCGGGAGGGCGGCCGGGCGAACGGCAAGCAGCAGGCCTCCGGAGGTCTGGGCGTCGGCGAGCATCAACTGCTCGACCTCGTCGAAGCCCGGATCCCAACTGGTTGTTTCGCTCGCCGATGCGAGGTTGCGGCGAGTGCCCCCGGGGATGTGGCCGTCTTCGGCCAGCCTCCGGGCACCGGCGAGCCACGGCACGGCACCGGCCCAGATTTCGGCCGCCACACCGCTTGCCAGCAGCATCGCGCCGAGATGGCCCAGCAAGCCGAACCCCGTGACGTCCGTCGCAGCCCGCACGCCCGCCGAGGCTGCGGCGGCCGCAGCTCCATCGTTCAACGTGGTCATCGCGTCGGTGGCGGCGCGGATGGCGTCGGCGGGGGCGGCGCCCTTCTTGATCGCCGTGGCGACGATCCCCGTGCCGATCGGCTTGGTGAGGACGAGCCGGTCGCCGACCTCTGCGGCAGCGTTGGTCGTCATGCGGTCCGGGTGGACTTCACCGACGACCATCAATCCGTACTTGGGTTCCGGGTCGTCAATGGAGTGGCCGCCGAGGATGCGTGCCCCGGCCCGCGCCACCATGTCCGCGCCGCCGCGAAGCACGGCGCCGAGGGCGTCCAGCGGGAGCTTCTCGCGCGGCCAGCCGACCAGATTGAGGCACCACAGCGGCCGGCCACCCATGGCGTACACGTCCGACAGGGCGTTGGCCGCGGCGATCTGCCCGAAGGTGTACGGGTCATCCACGATCGGCGTGAAGAAATCGGTCGTGAGGATGAGCGCACGATCGTCCGCGATGCGCACGACAGCCGCATCGTCCCGGCCGCTGGCATCCACCAGCACGGCCGGATCGGTCCCCGGAGGGACGGACGGAACGAAGCGCAGGACCTGCGCCAGCTCAGCGGGGCCGAGTTTGCAGGCTCAGCCCGCTCCGTGCGAGAACGACGTGAGCCGAATCCGCTCGCGCTGATTGAGAGGTTCGTCCGCCATGATGTCGCCTCGATGGTGGGACGTCCACGCGATGCGCCTGCCTGCGCGTCTGCGCGTCTATGCGCCTGGCGTCTGTGCTAGGCGTACTCGCGGGCGATCAGCCAGGCGCGGAGCGCGACCAGCGTGCGCTCCTCCGCATACGGCCCGCTGCCGACCGCCCCCTTTTGCGATTGCATCTTGGCCAGGCGCGGTGCGGCGAGCGCGACGGCCTCCTTGGCCTGAGGCAGCGGCACGGCCACGAGCGCGTCCACCGCGTGCACGATGTCGAGGTTGCGCCACGATCCGTCCGGCTTCTGGTTCAGCGCCAGGTGTTCGGAGAGGATCGGGAGCTGGCCGCGGAACGGCGGTGGGGCCCACGCGATTGCGGCAAGCGCGCCCACCGTGAGCGTCGGGGCCCAGAGCCCGCCCCAGGAATCCCACATCTTGGGGAGCGCGAGCAGGCTGCCCACGTGCCGGCGCACCAGGGTCCGTTCCTCCTGGCCGGCCCTCAGCACCGTGCGCAGCGCGAAGCACGAAGCGAGGAACCGTGCCCCCTGATCGGACGTCACCGCGGCGCCCGTCGGGAGGGTGAGCCGCCGCACGGTTCGTCCTGACGAGCGGTAGGAGAAGAAGCCGCCAATCGCATGCTCGCACAGCTTGAGCGCGTGACGCCGTGGCGTGCACCCCTCGGCGTAGGCGCCATCCTTCTCCTGGCGGCCCAGTATCCACGCCACGGGCCGGTGCACCGAATGAGCGGCGATGGGAGCGCCGAGGTCCATCAACTCCCAGGCCAGCCAGGCGGTGGCCACCAGGTCGCCGCCGACACTTCCGTCCGCCCGAACCCGGGTCCGGCGGTCCTTCATCAGGGCCTCGGCGAGGCGGTCGTCTTCGGGACGCTGGTTTCCCAGGAGGCGCCGCGCTACGTACCCTTGGCGCGTCTCGCGGCCTGCGAAATAGGCAGCCGCCCGTTCGATGGCGAGATGGACGGGATTCATGGGCAGGAAAGCTACGAGCGTGTCAAGAGAGGATCCAAGCGCACAGCCAGCCGGCTAGCAGGTACTTCAGCAGGCACGCGGCGAACAGCCTGAGTTCCGTGCTGCCCGGGGTCCCGAGCACCCGGTGACGCAACCACCGGTCCCCGCCGCCGGCGATGGCCCCCAGCAGCCCGAAGACCAGCACCCAGCCACCGTGACCGAGGGAACCGAACCAGAGGACCGCCAGGAGCGTGAGCGCGAGCGCCTCGGCCGCCGCGGGCAGCCACACGACCCGGATCGCCGGTCCCCAGCCCAGTGGCGTGGTGGGCCGGGACGAGCCCCTAGCCCCTAGTCCCCAACCCCCACCTGTCCAGCGCACTGTCGCCGCCGCCACCGTGATGAACAGGGCGGCAACAAGGCCGACGGTGATCCCAATCGGTGTCAGGCTCATGGTCCTCGCCAGCCGGGGCCGCGCAGTGCACGGCCGGGGCGCTCCCCGGTGAGGTGCCCGTCGTCCAGCGTGAATCGCCCGTTCACGAGCACGTAATGGATGCCGGCCGGCGGCTGGTGCGGATCCTCGAAAGTGGCGCGGTCGGCGATGGTGCCGGGATCGAAGACGGTGATGTCGGCGTAGTTGCCGGCGCGCAGAATGCCACGTCCCTGGAGGCCCATCCGCTCCGCCGCGACGCCGGTCATCTTGCGGATCGCGGTCTCCAATGTCAAAACGTGCTCCTCCCGCACGTAGCGGCTGAGGATGCGCGGGAACGTGCCATAGGCGCGCGGATGGACGCGCCGCATGTTGAGCGGGCCATCGGGCGCCGTCGCGCCGAAATCGGAGCCGACGCCGACCCACGGCGCCGCGATCGCGGCGCTCACATCGCGCTCGCTCATGGAGAAGTAGGCGGCACCGGTTCTCGCGTGGTCCGCGATCAGGATGTCGAACAGGACATCGTACGGGTCCTTGCCTTCGTCGCGGGCGATGTCGGAGAGGCGGCGTCCCTCGTAGCGCCGCAGCGTGGAGTCGAGCACGCCAAGTACCAGCACCCCGGAAAGCCCGCCGGCGCCCCGGGAGAAACTCTCCTGGCCATCGCGGGGCCCGAGGCGGTCTCCCATGTCGTGCTTGAGACGCGTGCGGATGGCGGGGTTCCGGAGCCGCTCGACCAGCGAGTCGTCACCGCCGGCGTGGGCCCAGGCTGGGATGGCGGCGTCGAGGCCGGTGGCCGACGCGGTGTAGGGGTAGCTGTTCGCGCCGACGCGCCATCCGGCCTTCCGCAGCGCCTCGAAGCGGCGAAGTACGCGAGGCATCCGGCCCCAGCTGGCGCGCCCGGCGAGCTTGAGGTGCCACACCTCGACCGGCACGTGCGCCTCGCGGCCTATGCGAAACGCTTCGGAGAGCGCCGCGTCGAGCCGTGGCCCCTCGTTGCGAACGTGGGTGGCGTAGATCCCGTGGTACTGCCCCGCGACCCGCGCGAGCGCGATCAGCTCTCCGGTGCTGGCGTAGAACGCGGGGGCATAGACCAGCGCCGATGAGACGCCGAGCGCTCCCTCGCGCATCGCGGTGTCCACCAGAGCTTCCATCCGGGACAGCTCGTCGGGCGTGGGCGAGCGGCGCGTATTGCCCAGCACGTACTCCCGCACCTGCGTCGCGCCGACGAAGGACGCGAGGTTGATGGGTGTGCCCGAGCGCTCGAGCCGGCGGAAGTAGCCGTCGAGATCGTGCCAGTCCACGACCAGGCCCCACGCGGCATACGTCGCGCTGTCCCGGCGCAGCGTGGTGGCGTTGACGGGGGCGATGGAAACCCCCTCGCCGGTGATTTCCGTGGTCACGCCCTGGGTCACCTTGCTCACGCCGCGCGGGTCCACGAGGATCGTGGCCTCCGACTGGCCCAGCATGTCGATGAAGCCGGGCGCCACGACGAGCCCCGACGCGTCGATGATGCGGCGCGCGGTGCGGCCGCGCAGCTCGCCGATCGCTGTGATCCGGTCGCCCGTGACCGCAACGTCGGCCGTCCGGCGCGGCGCACCGGTACCGTCCACCACCGTGCCGCCCACCAGCAGGACGTCATAGTCCGGGAGAGTTGATGGGCGCGGTGGCACGGCGGCGAGAGCCGCGGCGACGAGGGCACCGCCCGCGATTAGCAGCAGCGGTGCGCGCATCAGCTCGTCCAGCCGAGGGCGGCGCGTGCGGCTGTGACCCAGACGTGCGTCTGCGCAGGCGTCGGCCAGCGCAGCGGCGGATCGCCGGCACCAGCCGCCCTGAGCCGCGCGGCGAGGCTGTCGGAGTCCTGGCGGGCCAGAGTGGCCACGTCCGCCACGCCGATCTTCATGAGCCGGCGGGTGTTGTCGGTGCCGACGCCGCGCAGGGTGCACAGCCGCGCCGTCTCGATCCAGCGGAGCGCCTGGTCCATGCTGGCGTCCGTCTCGCGGGCCAACTCGCTCGCCGGCTCACGCGCCAGGGTGAACGGCGATTCCCCGGACGCGCCGAGGCGGAAGGCCACCGATGCCGGCAGTCCGGGCACGTCGATGAGCTGCGGCGTGGTGCTGCTGATGGAGAAGTGCTCCATGCCCACGAGCACGAACACGGCGAAGGCCACACCCGCCGCCGCCGTCCCGATCTTGCGACGGAGGCGAACCGGTGTGGCGGGAGGCTCTTCCGGCGTCGAGATGCCGAAGCACGCCAGCAGGTGGAACACGGACCAGCACTCCAGCGCGAACACGGGGAAGCCGAGAAAGCCCAGGAGCGGCATCTCGAAGAGCTTGAGATTGTCGAGACCGGGCACCGTGTAGATCCAGCGGCTGCGCGCGATGGAGTTGTACAGCTCCCACAGCAGGCCGATGCCGGCCCCACCCGCCAGCAGGCGGAGAATGCGCCCCAGTTCCCCCCGCTCGAGGTCGCCGATCAGCGACCAGCGCCGTGCCCGGCGGTACAGTGCCGGCTCGGCCAGCAGCGTCGTGGCGCCCCAGACCAGCGGGAAGAAGTAGCGCGGCCACACCAGCGGAAGGACGAGGAAGATGATGCCGGCCAGCGCGGTGAGACGGAGCCCGAGCGCCGTGACGCGCATCGGCCGCGCCGGCACGGTGCGGAACACGGTCCACGATTCCAGCGTGCGGGCCGCGAGGAAGATTGCGGGGAGCACGGTGGCGAAGGCGAGCGAGATGCCGATCCACCGCTCGGGTCGGTTTGGCGGCACGTTGACGTAGTACCAATTGTCGAGGCGCCAGTTCAGGAGCTCGAAGAAGAACCAGAAGACCGCCGACCAGGCGAACAGGGACAACGCGTGCAGCGGGTTGGCCGTGAGCGGGTCGCGCCCCTCGCGGCGCGCGATCAGGGCGGCCATCGCGACGATGGTCGGGTACCACGCGGCCTGGTAGAGCCAGGTGGCGGCGGGCTCGATGCCGCGCAGCGCCAGGCCGATCGCCACGCCGATCAGCGCGGCGGCGGCCGCCACGATGAACGGCGCCTGGCGGGCGTTCATCCGCGCAGGCGCCGGACGGAGCGAGTAACCGGCAGCCGCATACGGTCAACCTATGAAGCGTGGCGATGGTTGCAAGGCCGGACTACGTTTCCCGGCAATGGACCGTCTCGGATCTCTGCCCCCTCCCGGCAAGCTCGAAGGCACCTTTCTGTGGGACGGGATCATCAATGGGCCGGTGCGCTCCCGCCGGCTCGGCGTCAGCCTCGGGTTGAACCTGACCCCCCTGCACTCCAAGCTGTGCACGTTCGACTGCCCATACTGTGAGTGCGGCTTCGACACGCCGAAGGCGCCGCATTCCCGCTGGCCGTCGCCGGACCTCGTGGCGGACGCGTTGCGCAAGACCCTCGAGCAGATGAGCGAGCCGCCCAACTGGGTGACCTTCGCCGGCAACGGCGAGCCGACGATGCATCCGCGCTTTTCCGTGGTGGTGCAACGGGTGGTCGAGGTCCGCGACCGCATCGCGCCCGGCGTGAAGGTCGTGGTGATGTCGAATGGCCTGTCCGCGGGCAGGCCAGCCGTGCGCGAGAGCCTCAATCGTGTGGACGAGCGGCTGATGAAGCTGGATCCGGGGCCGGTACACCTCGTCAACGGCGTGGCGTACGACCGGAGCCGCCTCGTCGAGGACCTGCGCGGCCTGGTGGACGTGACGGTCCAGGCACTGGTGGTGGAGGGGCCGGGCTACAGCGGGGCGTCCGAGCAGGCGGTCGAGGAGTGGCTGGCCGCCCTGGCCCGTCTCCAACCCAAGGCCGTGCAGGTGTACTCAATCGCGCGCCCGCCAGCCGATGCGCGAGTGAAGCCCGTCGCGCGCGCGCGGCTGGAGGCGATCGCAGCACGCGCGCGTCGGGTCGTTACCGGTAAGGTGGAGGTCTTCTAGCGGCGCTTCTTGCCGCGGGCCTTCTTGCTCTTCGNNCTTCGCCGCCTTCCGCTTGGCGGGCTTCTTCTTGGCGACCTTCCGAACGGCCGGCTTCCTGGCCGCCTTCCGCTTAGGCGCCGCCTTCTTCTTCTTCGCCGCCGTCTTCCGCTTCGGGGCCGCCGCCTTCTTCACCACTGGCTTGGGCACCGGCTTGGGCGCCGGCTTTGGTGCGGGCGTCGGCGCCGGCTTTGGCGCCGGTTTCGGGGCCAGCTTCGGGGTGGCCATGGATGGTGGTGGAGGTGGCAACGGCGGCGGCGGAGTCCAGGCCGGCGGCGCCGGCGGCTGCGGAGGCATGGATGATGGCGGCTCCCATCCTCCGATTCCCGTCATGTCATCGAACAGCATGAGCGTCCCTCCCAACGGATTTTGCGCTTCTGTCGCTCGGTCGAGCGGCTCTATACATTGCCTGCGAAACTCCACTTCGCAAGCGGTCCGGCGCGGGTCGCGAGGTCCCCGTCCATGCGCTCACTCGTGTCGCGCGGTTTGGCCGGTGTCTCCGTCATGCTGCTATTCGTACCCGGGATTGGGTGCTCTCGACTGGATGCCCAGAGCCCCGACGTACCGCAACCGGTGTCGCTCGCGTGGGTGGCGGGGCCCCTGACGCTGCGAGGTCCGGCTCGGCCCAGGGGATACCTCGGCGTCGAGGGCCGCCGGGCGGCCGCCATCGGGACCGAGCAGGGGGACTTCGAGGTCTGGGCCTGGCCGCTCAAACTCCTGCACGGGTTCAGCTTAGCCTTTCAGACGCCGCTCTACGCGGAGCCGGTACGGGCCGCTGACGTGGCGCGCACGGTTGAGGTCACACCTGCCGGGGCAACCATCACATACAGCCACGCGGCCTTCACCGTGCGCGAGCGCATCTTCGCGCCCACCGACGAGCCGGCGGTGGCTATCGTGCTCGAGGTCGAGGCAGTGCGTCCCATGGAGATCATTGCCTCGTTCAGGAGTGACATCCAACTGGCATGGCCCGGTGGGTTGGGCGGGCAGTACATCCTGTGGAACGACACGGTAAAGGCCTTCGAGTTGACCGAGAGCCGGCGGCAGTTCAACGCCTTCGTCGGCTCGCCNNCACGGTGGCAGGAGCCGGCCGGCCGACTGGTCAACGTGGTCTCCCGCGGCATCCCGATCGTCATCGTGGGGCAGATCGCGCCACGGGATACCGTCATCGCGACCTACGAGCGGGTGTTGAGACGGCTCCCGCAGTTGTACGCGGAGCGCGTGGCGCACGCCGACTCCGTCGTCGCGGGGGTCACGGGCTTCGGCGACACGGCCGTGGATCGGATGGCGCGGTGGGCGGAGCTGAATCTCGACGAGGCGCTGGTGTGCAACCCCGATCTCGGTTGCGGGCCCGTGGCAGGCTACGGCCCATCGGGGCCCGGAGGCACCCGGCCCGGCTTCGGGTGGTTCTTCGGCGGCGACGCGGCAATCAACTCCTTCGCACTCTCGTCGGTCGGGGCGTTCGATTTGGCCCGGCAGTACCTCGGCTTCTTTGCCCGCTACCAGCGCGCCGACGGCAAGATCACGCACGAGATTTCGCAGAGCGCCGCGCGCGTTCCGTGGTTCACCGACTACCCCTTTCCATACTGGCACGGTGACACGACGCCATTCTGGATCCTGGCGCTCGGGGAGCTGTTCCGCGCATCGGGCGATACCGCATTCGTGCGGTCGCTGTGGCCGCATCTCCAGCAGGCGTACCGGTGGTGCGCGGGCACCGTCGGCGACGACGGCCTGATGCGGAACTCCCGGGCGGGAGTGGGCGCCATCGAGGTTGGCAACCTCGGCGTCGGAGTCCAGTCGGACATTTACCTCGCCGCCGTGTGGGTCGAGGCGTTGCGGCGGATGGGCGAGATGGCGGAGGCGATCGGCGACACCGCCATCTCGGGTGATGCCGCCCGCCGCTTCCCGGTGGCGTGGCGGAGCCTGGAAGAGCGGTTCTGGATGCCGCGCGCCGGCCGGTTCGCCTTTGCGATACTCGCGGGGGACTCCCTCAACGACAACCTCACCGTGTGGCCGGCGACCGCAATGTCGTGGCACCTGTTCGACGAGGAGCGGGGACAGGCGATGGCGACGGCGCTCGCGCGCGCGACCATTTCGACCGATTGGGGAGGCCGGACGCTCGCATCGGAGAGCGGCCTGTACGACCCGCTCCACTACAACAACGGCACCGTCTGGCCCTTCGTGACGGGGTTTCTGGCCCTGGCGGAGTATCGCTACCACAACCCGTACGCCGGCCGCGCGCAGCTCGACGCCGTGGGCCGCACGTTCTACCTGGTGGGGCTCGGCCGGAATCCCGAGGTCTTCTCCGGCTCGTCGTTCGAGCCGCTGGAGACGGCCGTGCCGCAGCAGTTTTTCGCGACCTCGATGTACATCACACCGCTGCTGCGCGGGGCCTTCGGCATCGAGGCCGATGCGCCGCGCGGCACGCTCACCGTCGCACCGCACCTCTTCGACCGCCCCGGCGACTACACCGTGCGCCGCGTGCGGATCGGGCCCGCCGTCCTGGACGTGAGGCTGCGGATCGACGACACAGCGTTCACGGCGACCGTGCGGCAGGTCGGCGGCGCTCCCATGCCGCTGACGCTGCACTTCGATCCGGCGCTCGCCCCCGGCACCCGGGTGCACGACGTGCGCACGGCGAGCGGTCCGGTGACCTACCGCACGGCGGAGACCGGCCGCGACGTGCATGTGTCCTTCGATGTGCGCCTGGGAACCGGCCCAGCGGAAGTCACCATCCGCCACACGCCCGGCTGGCGGTTGGTGGTGCACGAGCCCCCGGTGGAGCGCGGAGACCGGTCGCGGAGCCTCAAGGTGCTCGATGCCAGGCTCGACGGGGACGCTCTTCAGTTGAGCCTGGAAGGCTACGCGGGCTGGTCCTACGAGTTCGAAGTCCACAAGCCGAACGGGCGTGTCGGGAATGAGATCGTGCGATTTGCCCCGGACGCGGGCGATGCTCGGGACGGGTATGCGAGAACCGTAGTGCGGCTGCGGCCCTAGGAGGGCCGCGAAGATGCTTGACACGTTGCGCTGCCGTCTTCTTCTTTGCGCATGATGCTAACCAGGCGACCCATAATGAACGCCAAACGACTTGCACTCCTGGCGGCGGCCTTTGCGGGCGCCGCGGCGCTGTTTCCCGCAGCGGGCATGGCTCAGCGCGCGCCCGCGGTCGCGGACATTCTGATCTCCGGCGGCGATCCGCAGATTCAGGCGGGGCGGACCACCAAGTTCTACGCCACCGCCTACGACAAGGACAACAACGCCATCGCCTCGGTCACGGCGTTCCATTGGAGATCCAGCAATCCGCAGTACGCGACCATAGATGACAACGGGGTCGCGACGGGTGTTGCTCCGGGCACCACGCAAATCACGGCACGATACGGGTCGGGCCGCTCCCTCAAGACCAGTCAGCAGCCGGTGACACTCCAGGTGGTGGGGGGGGAAGGCGCGGCTCCGCAGCCTCAGTCAGTGGCGGCCCCGCCCCAACCCGTGGTGTCGCGTGGCGCTCCGGCCCCCCGCACCGCGGGCCCGGGTTGTGGTGCACTCGCGTGGGAGCTGGCCGGTAGCGGCCAGGCCACGGGGCTGGTCGTCAACCCGGTCCGCGTCCACCTCGTCAAGGGAGAGTCCAAGCAGCTCGAGGCTTACGCGGTGCGGAGTGACGGCGGCCACGCAACGCCCGTGTGCATCCAGCTCACGATCGAAGAGGGGGGTGAGGGGGTCGCCGAGGTTGATTCGGCCACCGGTATCGTGAGGGCGATGGAGGATACGGGACAGGCCGTGGTAAAGGCGGTGGTTCCGGAGAACCAACGCTGGCAGCCCAGGGAGATCTCGGTTGACGTGCACGCGGACAGCGTGCGGTTCAACGTGCGGGACACGTCCCTGGCACCGGGCGCAACCGACACGCTGGCGCTCATCGTTCCCGCGCAGGGGAACCGCCGCATCGAGTCGCAGATGTTCCAGTTCAGCTCGTCTGACTCGTCGAAGGTCAGAGTGTTACCCCTGTCGGCGATCGTGACTGCGCTCGCGCCAGGATCGGCCAGGATCACGGCCACCAACTCCCGGTACCCCGAGATCACCACCACGGTGTACGTCCACAAGCCGATCCGGCGGTCGGTCGGCACGCCGCTCGACACGCTGATCATCCTGCCGGTCCACGCCGTCTTGCCGGTCGGTGTGCGTTACGTGGCGGGCGATTCGTCGACGATCGACAGCGTCCCGGTGCGCTGGACGGGCCTGGACAGCACCGTGGCCCGGTTCGACTCGGTGAAGGGAACCCTGCATGGTATAAGGGTGGGCGAGACCAGGATGACGGCGTCGGTGCTGGCGGAGCGCGATTCCAGTTTCACCCGGCGCTGGCACGTGCGGGTGGTTGCAGGGGGACTCCAGTTCGCGACGCCGCGGTTCGGCCTTCCGGTGGATTCGCAGAAGCCGCTCACCGTGCAGGTGCTTGACGACCGCCGCCAACCCGTCCTGACCGCTACTGGGCTCACCTGGCATTCCACCGCCGACTCGGTCGCGCGGGTGACGGCCGACGGGCACGTCACCGGCGTGACGATGGGGCGCGCGCAGCTCACGGCCAAAGCGCCGTCACCGTGGGACTCGATGACCACTGCGGATGCGTACGTGGTGGGTGACCTGCTGGTGCCGGCGCAGCGCGGGACCAAGTGGGATCTATTGATGGTCCAGCGCGGCGACCCGCCGCGGGTGCGGCCGCTGCTGGAGGACAGTGTCCAGCTTTCGCAGCCGGTCTGGTCGCCGTCCTGGACCCACATCGCATATGCCGCGGCGACCAACGTGAAGGGCGACGGGTTCGATATCTACGTGGCGAACGCCGACGGATCCGAGCCGCGCCGCCTCGTTCACGACTCGCTGGTCGCGCACTCCCCGGTCTTCGTGGGGCCGGCGGACGACCAGATTGTCTTCGAGGCGGGCAGGGGTAGGAGGATGCCGACGCAGCTCTACGTCATCCACACTGACGGCAGCGCGCGGCGCCAGCTCACCACGGGGGACAATCCGAACAGCCAGCCGGACGTCTCGCCGGATGGCAAGCGGGTACTGTTCGTCTCGGTGAGGGACCACAACAACTCCAACATCTATCAGATGAACATCGACGGCACCGGCGCCGAGGAACATCTGACGACCGGCAAGAAGGAAGATGCGCCAGCGTACGCGCCGGATGGGAAGTCGTTCTACTATCTGCGGGACGAGGGAGGCAGTCCACCGACCAGGCGGGTGTACCGTCAGGATCTCACTCCCGGCGCGGTCGCGACCGCCATCACATCTCAGGGAGTGAACGTCCAGGCGTTCAGCGTCAGCGCGGACAACAAGACGCTGGCGATCACGGTACTTCCGGCCGAGCGGCACGCGATTGCGCACGTGGAGTTGTTTGTCCTGGCGACGTCGACGGGGACACCGTTGGTGCTGCCTGGCGTGGCCCAGATGGGCGGACCAGAGTTCCGGCCGGCTCCGCAACAGGCTCCGCCGCCGGCTCCGGCGCAGCACTAGCTTCGGCGGGTTTCTGGTTCCGAGGATAGCCGCGGCCGTCGCGGCTATCCTCGTTTTGCGCCTCTTCGTAGATTTTCCACCATGCTGGCCGTCACCATCCGCTCGCACGGCGGGCCCGAGGTCCTCAGCGTCGAGGAAGTGCCGCGGCCGGCGGTCGCGGCACCCGATGACGTTGTGGTCTCCCTCAAGGCCGCCGCGCTGAACCACCTGGACCTGTTCGTCCTGCGCGGCCTGCCGGGGCTCCCGCCCGCCTTTCCGCACGTCCTGGGCGCCGACGGGGCCGGGGTCGTCGAGGCCGTCGGATCAGCCGTGACGCGTGTCAAGCCGGGCGACCGGGTGCTGTTGAATCCCGGTGTCTCGTGCCAGAACTGCGAGTTCTGCCTGGCCGGAGAGCAGTCCTTGTGCACGACCTACCGGCTCCTCGGCGAGCACCTTCCCGGAACGTTCGCGGAGGCGGTGCGAGTGCCTCAGTGGAACGTGTATCCCGTGCCGGAGACGGTGTCGTGGGCCGACGCCGCGGCGTTCCCGCTGGTGCATCTCACGGCGTGGCGGATGGTGGTGACCCGCGCGGCCACGAAGCCGGGCGAGACGGTGCTGATCTGGGGCATCGGCGGCGGCGTCGCTCTGGCGGCGCTCGGGATCGCGAAGCTCCTGGGCGCGACCGTGATCGTGACGTCGTCGAGCGACGCCAAGCTGGAGCGGGCGCGGGCACTCGGGGCCGACGTGACGCTGAACCACGCGTCGCTCGACGTACCGAAGGAGCTGCGGCGGCTCCTCGGCGGCCGCGGCGTGAACGTGGTGCTCGATTCGGTGGGCGAGGCGACGTGGGAGAAGAGCCTGCGCGCGCTCGCGCCCCTCGGGCGGCTGGTGACCTGCGGCGCCACGACGGGACCCAAGGTGATGACCGACGTGCGCCGGATGTTCTGGTATCATTACACGCTGATGGGCTCCACGATGGGCAGCGCGAGGGAGTTCGCCGAGATCGTGCGCCTGCTCGCGAGCGGAGCACTCCGGCCGGTGGTGGACAGCGTGGCGCCGCTCCGNNGAGGTCGCGGCGTAGCGCCGCGGGAGGCGTGCGGTGGACGGGTTGGATCGGCTGAGAGACGCGCTGACGCAGATCGGCAGGCTGCTGCCGGGGCTGGTGCTCGCGGTGGTCATCCTGGGGGCGGGGTTCTTCGTCGCGCGCCTCCTCGAGCGGGTGGTGGACGGGTTTCTCGTCCGCGTGCAGTTCGACCGGTCGGCGGCGCGCTGGGGCGTGACCGAGGCCGTCGAGCGCACCGGCACGCGACTCGATCCCGCGCGGGCCGTGGGCAAGGTGCTCTTCTGGGTGGTCATGCTGGTCGTCATCCTCCTGGCCGCGTCGGCCCTCGGCGTCCAGAACATCAACGACGTCTTCACCAACCTCGTCGCCTACATCCCCAGCGTGTTCGCGGCGATCATCGTCATCGTGCTCG
This sequence comes from Gemmatimonadota bacterium, assembly GCA_003157095.1. Taxonomy (GTDB): domain Bacteria; phylum Gemmatimonadota; class Gemmatimonadetes; order Gemmatimonadales; family JACORV01; genus Fen-1245. The sequence goes on from PMIK01000271.1 coordinate 13,929, forward strand.
GCCTGGTGCTGGGCGAGTTCGTGCGGGCGCTGATCCTCGCATCGGCCGGAGCGGTCGAGGGCGTCCCGACGCTGGCCGCGGTCGCCAAGGCGGTGATCGTCACGATCTCCGTGTTCATGGCGCTGCAGCAGATCGGCGTCGCGGCCGACATCGTCACCACCGCATTCACGCTGATCCTCGGCGCCGTGGCGCTGGCGGTCGCGCTCGCGTTCGGCCTCGGCAACACCGCGCTCGCCGGCGAGATCACCCGCCGCTGGTACGAAGCCGGCCGCGCGAGGGCCGCCAGGATCGCGCCCGCGCACGGTGAGCCGGCGGATGCCACACCCAGCTCGCCCGCCCACCAGAAGAGCGCCGCGAAGGAGCCGCCGCCGGCGCCGCCGCTGGCCGTCCAGCGCGAACTGGAGATCGACGAGAAGGCGCGGACGGCTACCCCCTGAACCCTGCGGTTTCCGCGAGCCTGGGGGCGGGATCACGGCCATTCGGAAGTAGGGGATCGCGATTGATTTAACTCAATAGTCCGTCTATATTTAGCAGTCCTCACCAGAACGGTCATGACCGCTCCGAATCAGCGCGAACGGATCCTCCCCCGACTGATCGAAGACGAGATGCGCGAGTCGTTCATCGACTACTCGATGAGCGTCATCGTGCAGCGTGCGCTTCCTGACGTCCGGGACGGCCTGAAGCCGGTGCATCGCCGCATTCTCTACGCGATGAACGAGCTCGGCCTGGTGCCCAACCGGCCCTATAAGAAGAGCGCGACCGTCGTCGGCGACGTGCTCGGCAAGTACCACCCGCACGGCGACAGCGCGGTCTACGACTCGCTGGTGCGGATGGTCCAGGATTTCTCGCTGCGCTATCCGCTGGTGGACGGTCAGGGGAACTTCGGCTCGGTGGACGGCGACCCCGCGGCGGCCTACCGCTACACCGAGGCGCGGCTGACGCGCATCGCGCTCGCGATGCTCGAGGACATTGACAAGAACACGGTTGATTTCGTCCCCAACTTCGACGACCGGCTGCAGGAGCCGACGGTGCTCCCGTCGCGGCTCCCGAACCTGCTGGTCAACGGCTCCGCGGGCATCGCGGTCGGGATGGCGACCAACATTCCGCCCCACAACCTGCGTGAAGTGGTGGCGGCGGCCACGCACCTGGTGGACCATCCCGACGCCTCGGTGGCGGAGCTGCGCAAGCTGATCGCCGGCCCGGATTTCCCCACCGGCGGCATCGTGTACGGGCGGGAGGGCATCGCCGACTGCTACGAGCAGGGCCGCGGCCGCATCATCGTGAGGGCGCGGGCGCAGATCGAGGAGCGGGAATCGAGCGGCCGATCACAGATCGTCGTGACCGAAATCCCGTACATGGTCAACAAGGCGCGCCTGCTGGAGCAGATCTCGGAGGCGGTGCGCGACAAGCGCATCGAGGGGATCTCGGACCTGCGGGACGAGTCGGACCGCGACGGCATGCGGGTGGTGATCGAGCTCAAGCGCGACGCCGTGCCGATGGTGGTGCTGAACAACCTGTTCAAGCACACCCAGATGCAGACCACCTTCGGCGCCATCATGCTGGCGTTGGTCAACGGCGAACCGAAGGTGATGAACCTGAAGGAGATGCTCCAGCATTTCGTGGAGCACCGCCACGAGGTCATCACCCGGCGGACCAAGTTCGATCTCGACAAGGCGGAGGAGCGCCAGCACATCCTGGAGGGCCTCAAGATCGCGGTCGAGAACATCGACGCCGTGATCAAGATCATCCGCGGTTCCAAGACTACCGAGGAGGCGGACCAGAAGCTGCGGGCGCGCTTCAAGCTGTCGGAGCGGCAGAGCAAGGCCATCCTCGACATGCGCCTCGCCAAGCTGACGGGACTGGAGATCGAGAAGCTGGAGGCGGAGCTCAAGGAAGTGCGGGCGCTGGTGGCGGAGCTGAAGAGCATCCTGGCCTCCAAGCCCAAGCGGCTCGGTATCCTCAAGACCGAGTTGGACACGCTGGTCAAGGACTTCGGCGACGAGCGCCGGACGGAGGTCGTGGCGGACCAGGGCAACTTCTCGGTCGAGGACCTGGTGGCCGAGGAGGACATGGTCATCACCATCTCCCACACCGGCTACATCAAGCGTAACGCCGTCACTTTGTACCGCGCCCAGCGCCGCGGCGGCAAGGGCAAGACCGGGATGAAGACCAAGGAAGAGGATTTCGTGGAGCAGCTCTTCATCGCCTCCACC
>PMIK01000144.1 GCA_003157095.1 Gemmatimonadota bacterium
CTTCACGAAGTGCCCGGCCGATCCCGGGCCCAGCCAGGTCACGCACGGGTCGCCGTCGACTTTCGCCGCGGCCGCTTCGAAGATGGGACGGATCCGCTCGTAGGCCTCCTGGGGCCCGCCGGGCATGATGCTCGGTCCGTGCCGCGCGCCGGCTTCGCCGCCCGACACCCCCACGCCGAGAAAATGAATGCCTCTCGCCGTGAGGTTGCGGGCACGCACGTCCGTATCCTTGAAGTAGGAGTTGCCGGCGTCGATGATGAGATCGTTCTTGTCCAGGTGCGGCAACACGTCCTTGATGACCGCATCAACGGGGGCGCCGGCGGGCACGAGCATCATCACCGCACGGGGTCGGCGGAGCAGCGCGACGAAGTCAGGGAGACTCTCCACCCCGCAGATCTCCCGCTCGGCCGATGCCTTCCTGAGCGCTTCGACCTGATGTGGATCCTTGTCGTAGCCCGCCACCGCAAAGCCCTGGTCGGCCATGTTCAGCACGAGATTGCGCCCCATGACACCGAGGCCGATCATGCCGATGACGTACCCTTCCTTCGATGGTCCGTCAGTCATGGTGGCCTCTCGTGTTCGGTTGGCGGATGAAGGCCCGCTACGCGCGTGGGCAGCTTCAGCTGACCTGTGGCGGGCGTCGGGTTCACTCATGTCTTCGGCCCGTCCGCTTCGCCGACGTCCAGCGTGCCCTCGGCGGCGATCCGGCCGGCCGCCGTGGGCTTCCCTTTGAGGACCCATTCGAAGGCCACTCCGATCAAGGCGCCCACGAGGGGCCCGACCACGTAGATCCAACTCGTGTGGAAGTCGCCGCGCAGCAGATCCGGCGCAAGCGAACGCACCGGGTTCATGGACGCGCCGCTAACCGGCGCCGCCCAAAGTCCCGCCAGGGCAATGTACCCGCCCACGGCGATGGCGCCGTTCGTGCCGATGTTCCGCGCGCCGGACGCCGTACCCAGGATCGTGTTCACCAGCCCGGCCGTCAGCACCACCTCCATGGCCAGCGCCTTCCCGCTGGTCACACCACTGCCCGGCAGCGTCGCGCCGAGCGCACCCACCGTCCCGAACATGATCCGGAGGAACAGCGCGGCGCCGATCCCGCCAACCGCCTGTCCCGCGATGTAGCCCGGCACTCTCTTCCAGGGGAAGTTGCGTCGCACCGCGAACGCCAGCGTGACCGCCGGATTCAAGTGGGCTCCGCTCACGGAGCCCATGAAGTAGATGATCGCCATCACCATGATGCCCGGCGCCACCACCATCATGCCGAGCGTGACCCGGCCGCCGCTCAGCGCCCCCACAACGCCGCCACCGGCAGCGACCAGCACCAGCAGGAACGTGCCCCAGGTCTCCGCGAAGACGCGGCGCCACTCAAGGGAGGGATCGGAGAAATCGCGTGCCGATCGCCGCTGGGCCACCTGCCGCTGCGCCGCGTCGGGCCCGCCCTGGCCAGTCGAGTCCATTCCAGCCTCCTGTTCCGTCCGCGCCCGCGCCGTGGTCGCGGACACTCCCTCGATCGCAAGCACTCAACCCTTCGGTCGCTGGATGACCTCCACCGGCATGGCGCTCAGCTTGGCGTAGATCCGGCCCCTCCGGCGCAACGGCCACCAATCGTAGAGATAGATTTGCATCGGCCGCCACATCGCGACCCAGCCTGCGATCGTCAGACTCTCGCGCAGCATCCCGGCCCAAGTGCCCGCCTCGACGGGCACCAGCGTCCTGATGACGATGAGGCAGGCAGCCAGGAACACCAAACCGATCAAGAGACTGGTCCGGCCTTGCTTCATCAGGCGACGGAACTCCAGCTGGATCAGCGTGGCACGGTGAGCGAAGTAGTTGTGCACGGCTTGGCGGATCATCTCGCCGGGATCCTCGGTCGGCCACTGCTCCAGGTAGATGCGCAGCTTTACCGGTGCGCCGGGCGGAAACTCCTGCGCCCAGCTCATGATGAATTCCTCCGCGTCGTCGTCGAGATCCTTCTCGACGAACGGGGACGGATCCATCGAGTTGAAGAGCTGGCTCGTGTCGCGCAGCTTCAACTCGATGCAGTGCGAGTGTCCCGGGTCCGCCGCGGCCGTGCCCCGCGAGGAAGAACCTATGAGCGAGTCTCCACGGGTCTTGGGTCGCACTAGGCGCGGTCTCTCGTGAGCTGTTTGCGGATGGATGCCAATTCCCGCCGNNGAGACGATCAGCCTGGCATTGTCCTTGTCGTCGGCGGGCACCACGTACCAGGGCGCGTGACGGGTGCTGGTCGCGCTCAGGCAGGCCTCATACGCCAGCATGTACTTCTTCCAGTAGCTCCGCTCGTGAATGTCCGAGAGGCTGAACTTCCAGTTCTTGTCCGGCTCGTCGATGCGCTCGAGGAATCGCCTTCGCTGCTCTGCTTTCGACAGGTGAAGGAAGATCTTGACGATCCGAGTGCCATTGCGGTGGAGATGCTTCTCCAGGTCCACGATGGAACGATAGCGCTTCTTCCAGGTGGTCTTCTCGTCGAGGAGGTCGTCCGGGAGCCCCTGGGCGCGGAGCAACTCCGGGTGGACACGGACGACGAGCACCTCCTCGTAGTAGGAACG
>PMIK01000159.1 GCA_003157095.1 Gemmatimonadota bacterium
CGTCTACCGGCGGGCCCCGCCGCGACGCCGCGCGTACCGCGCGCCCCTGCGCCGCAATGAGGGAGGCGAGCGCGGCGACGCCGCGGGGCGATCGCAGCGCCGACGCCATGGTCCCGCGGTGCGCCAGCGTCTCCCAGCCCGCCGGTGCATAGCGCACCCGGTTCACGATCACCCCCCGCTCCTCGCTGCGTCCACCGATGCCGCCGTCTGCCGGCGTCACGACCTCGACGGCATGCCCGCGGCGTTGGAGCGCGATCAGGAGACGCTCGATGAAGGCGCCCGCGAGGTCGCCTTGGTGCCGCGGGTAGGCGTGGGTTACGCTGACGATCCGCACGGGCGGCCGGAGGTGGCGGCGCACGGGACACCGCCAGGCAACGTCAGACCTTCACGAAACGGTAGATGATCGAGCGCGCGAGCAGGGCGAACATCGGGATCGGCGGGTGCAGATACGTGCCGGCAACGCCGTCGAGCCGGAACCCGTTCATCTCGCCGAGCTTCGTCATGTTCTGGCGGGTCCATCCGTAGATGTGCCCCTGCCGGTCCGGAATGCGCAGCAGGTTCCAGATCAGTTCCTTGGCGTGATAGGGGTTCGGCACCGACAGGGCGAGCACTCCACCCGGGCGCAGCACCCGGTGGATCTCGGTCAGCGCGCCGAACGGATTCGGCACGTGCTCCAGCACCTCGATGCAGAAGACGTGGTCGAAGCTCGCGTCGGGGAACGGAATGCCGGCCGAGATGTCCTGGATGACGATGGCGGGCGCCGCGAACTCCGGGGAGATGTCCATGCCCTGGTAGCGGATGCCGGGCGGGAGATAGGCCTGGAGTCCGCCGTCGCGGCATCCGATATCCAGTACCGCCGCGTCCGGCGCCACGCGGGCGAGCCGCGCCGCCGCGCGGAAGCGCATGCGCTCCTCGCCGCGGCTGCGCCAGCCGCTCCGCGCGCGGTAGAAGCCCTGCAGCTCCTCGGATCCCGGTGCGATTCTGGTCATCGGCGGCCGAGGGCTAGGAGGGCGGCCCGGGAGTCTTCCGCCGCGGGTCGCGCAGCCGGGCCAGCTCCCTCCGGACCTCGCGCATGTCCTCGCGCTGCCCGGCCAGCATCTCCCCGATGAAGCCGAACCCGAACAGGGCGATACCGGAGATGACCAGTATCTCGATGAGGTTCAGCAGGGGGCGGAAGCCGAAACCGAAGCCGAAGCGGATGACGAGCGCCGCGACGCCCGACAGGAAGCCGAGCGTGAAGAGGATGGTGCCGGTGACGCCGAAGAACAGCAGCGGCTTCCGTCCGTACTTGAGCTGGAACCACACCGACAGCAGGTCCATGACGCCGACCGGGATGCGGCCCAGGCCGAACTTGGTGCTGCCCGCGCGCCGGGGGTGCAGCGTGACCGGCCGCTCGGCGAGCCGGAATCCCTCGGCGCTCGCCACGACGGCGAAGAAGCGGTGCCAGTCGGCGCGCTGGGGCACCACGTCCATGATCTCGCGCCGGTACGCCTTGACCGAATTGAGATCGGTGACGCGCACGCCGAACAGCCAGCGACACAGCCGGTTGTAGATCCCGGAAACGAACGCCTTCTCGTAGCGCCCCTGCTTGGTGCCGGTGACGAGGTCCGCCTCGCCCGCCAGGATGGGCGCGACCAGGGACGGGATCTCGGCGGGGAGATACTGCAGGTCGGCGGGATAGAAGACCAGCACGTCTCCGCGCGCGGCCTCCCCGGCGGTGCGCAGCGCATCCGCGATGCCCTGGCGGGTGCGGTGGCGCTCCCAGCGCAGGAAGGGATAGCGCGCCGCCAACTCGGCCAGCACCTGGGGTGTGGCGTCGGCGCTGCCGTCGTCCACCACCACGACCTCGGCGGTGAACGGTGCGGCGTCGAGCGCCTGCGCGGCCTGGGCGACGAACTCGGGGAGGTTCTCCGCCTCGTCCTTGGCCGGCACCAGGACGCTCACCTGCACCGGGCCCTGCCCGTCGGAGAGGCTCATACGCGCTTGCGCATCCGCGCCGACAGGATGCCGAGCTGGTCGCGGTACTTGGCCACCGTCCGGCGCGCGATGCGCACGCCCTTCTCCCGCAGCTTCTGGACGATCTGCTGGTCGGTCAGGGGATCCTGTGGATCCTCGTCGCCCACCAGCTTCTGGATCTGCGCCTTGATGGCCCGGGCGCTCGCGTCCTCGCCGGTGGTGGTCGAGAGCGCGCTCGAAAAGAAGAACTTCAGCGGCAGGACGCCGCGCGGCGTCTGCACGAACTTCTCGTTGGTCACCCGGCTCACCGTGCTCTCGTGCATGTTGATGACCTCGGCGACCTCGCGGAGGGTGAGGGGCTTGAGGTGCTCGATCCCCTTCTCGAAGAAGTCGTGCTGCCGGTCCACGATGAAGTTCATCACCTTCAGCATGGTCTGGCGGCGCTGCTCGATGGCCTGGATCATCCACTGCGCACTGTTGAGCCGCTGGGTGATGAACTCCCGGTTCTCGCCGACGAACTTCTTCTTGTCGCGCGCCACCTCCTGGTAGGCGCGTGACAGGCGGAGCCGCGGGAGGTTGGTGTCGTTCAGGAACACGCGGTACTTGCCGTCAATCTTCTCGACGATCAGGTCGGGGATGATGTAGTCGCCATCGGCCGAGCTGTACCGCAGCCCCGGCTTGGGATCCAGCTTGGCGATCTCGTCGGCGGCCGCCTGCACCTCCCCGGTGTCCAGGCCCAGGCGCTTGGCGAGGTCGCTCCAGCGATGCGCGATCAGGTCGTCGTAGGCCTCGTCGAGGAGGCGGTAGGCGAGCGAGCCGGCCTCCCCCTTGTCCTTGAGCTGCAACATCAGGCACTCCCGGAGGTCGCGCGCGGCGACGCCCGGAGGGTCGAGCTCCTGCATGACGCCCAGCAGCGTCGCGGCTTCCGCGAGCGTGTACGGCTCCTGAGCCGGCTCCGCGTCCCGCTCGGCCGCGAACTCCTCCTGCAGCGCGTTGGTGGCGGTGACCAGCTCTTCGAGCGTGGCCGACAGGTACCCATCGCCGCCGATGTTGCCCATGAACTCTTCGGCGAGCAGCCGCTGCCGGTCGGTCAGCTCGAGCAGCTGGAGTTGGTCCCGCAGGTGCCCCGAGAGATCCGGCGCCTGCACGGATACCGGCTCCGCGAACTCCCGTTCCTCCGTCGGGCCGTGCCGCCAGTCGCCGTCGTCGAAACCGGAGAGGAGGATGTCCTCCCAGTTGATCTCCTGCCGGTCCGCCGGCTCCGAGGCCTCGCGCTTCTCGGCCAGCGTCGCCGGCACCTCCTCGTCCTCCTCCGGCTCGAGCAGCTCGAGGAAGGGATTCGCCATCAGCTCCTGCTTGAGGTGCTGCTGCAGGTCCAGGAGCGGCATGTACAGCAGGTCCATCGCCTGGTACAGGCGCGGATTGATGCGCAGGTCCTGCCGCAGGATGGCGTGCTGGCCGAGGCTCGTCTTCACGCGGCCGGCGAGAGGCGCGAGCGGAGCCGCGCCGTGAGGGTCGGACCGAGGTACAGCTCGGCCACCCGGTCGTCGTATACCAGGGCGCGCACGGTGCCCGACACCTGCACCTTGCCCTCGAACATGATGTAGGCGCGATCCACGATGTCGAGGGTCTGCTCGACGTTGTGGTCGGTGATCAGCACGCCGATGCCCTTGTGCCTCAGGCCCGCCACGATGGTCTGGATGTCGTGCACGGCGATCGGGTCCACGCCCGAGAACGGCTCGTCGAGCAGCATGAACNNAGGTTCTCCTCCACCGTGAGCTTGCGGAACACGGAGGGTTCCTGCGCCAGGTAGCCGATGCCCCGCCGCGCGCGCAGGTACATCGGCAGCGTGCTGATGTCCTCACCGTCCAGCTCGATGCGGCCCGCCTCCGGCGTGATCAGACCGACCATCATGTAGAACGTCGTGGTCTTGCCGGCGCCATTCGGGCCCAGCATCCCGACGATCTCTCCCTGGCCCAACCGGATGTTGACGTCGTCCACGACCGCCCGCCGGCTGTACGTCTTGCGCAGGCCGAGGGCCTCGAGCACGCTGCCGGTCGGCGTGCCGGGCTCGGACGTGACGGGGTGCTCGCCCGTGTCGGGAAGTGGTACATCGTCATGCCGGCGCCGTTCGGCGCCTGCCACCTGTTGACTTCGTCTGTCGTGGGTGACCATGCCCTGCCACGCCGCCTCGAGCAGCATGCGGCGCGCGCCGTCGCGGTCCGCCACGAGCGTCGTCCAGGTGTCCGGACGGAACTGCACGATGGAGCTCTCGTCCCAGCCCCTGCCCGGGTCGAGGATCACGGCCTCCGTGGCGAGGCGGGGCAACACCGACGTGGCGAGATGGCGTCGCACGTCGTCCACCGACAACGTGCCGGGGTCGGCGCGACTGGCCTCGCCGGCGGAGCGGCGCTCCGCGGCAAGGTAGTCTTCGCGGTACGCCACGGCCGCTGCGCCGAAGGGCGTGGCGCCGTGCTCGTCGGCGGTGCCGATCAACGCGGCGAGCGCCAGGCAGACGGAGGGGTCGCGGACCCGGAGCTGGGTGAGCAGCGCGTCGCTCACGGCCGCTCCTTGCGCACCGGCGGAACCGCTGGGGTGGTCGGCGCGGGGGACGGGTGCGCCGCGGTGCGGGCCGCGCCCGCACGCGCCGTATCGGCGGGCAGCGCCCTCGTGCTGTCGCCGCCTCGCATCTTCGCGGTGTCGGCGCCCGGGGGCAGCGGCTCGAGATAGACGCCGTCCACCTGGCCGACCACGTCTACCGTCTGGACCTTGGCGTTGCTGGTGGCGATGTCTATGCGGCGGCCCCGCGAGTAGTTCACGCCCTTCCTGCCCCGGCTTGCCGTATCGGCGCTCTCGACGTGGTACAGCGCCCGGGCGGAGCCGAACGACGTCAGGTGCTCCAGCTGCGATTTGGGTTTGGAGCTCGTGCTGTCGCGCACCGCGGCGAAGTCGGCCCGCAGCGTATCGCCGGTGATCCAGTCCTCATCGGCCGAAGCGGAGTCGCGGGTCACGGTCCTCGCGTGGCCGTACGCCCAGACCAGCCGCACCAGCTGCGCGGGCATGTGGATGTCGAGCGAATCGGCGATGATGGTGTTGGTTCCGGATACGGCGTCGGGCCGCTGGTGTTTCCCCCACGCTTCCGCCAGCTGCACCTTGCCGCTGTCGAGGGTCATGTCCAGCGTGTCGGCATCCAGGTGCCAGTCGCTGCCGTGCGCGACCGCCTGTCCCGCCGAGAGCACGTGCCGGATCTCGTGCGTGGCTGTCAGGGTGAAGCTGATGCGCTCGCCGCTCAGGTGGTACGCGTCCCGGCCCGTACCATTGACCTGCGGCCGGCCCATGAGCGCGCCCACGTTCAGGCCGAGGTTGAGCTGGCCGGAGTCGCCCTTGGCCGCGAGGTCCGAGCGGTCAATGGTGACGTTGCCGCCGCCCCACATCTGGTCGCTGCCGCGCATCTTGGTCCGGTCGGCCACCACGACGAACGGCTCCGTGCTGTCCGGGTGGTCGCCACGGGGCGCGGAATAGAAGTTGATGGTGGGTCTCGCCCGGGCGAAAATCTCCAGGGTGTCCCGGATGGGAGGCGCCACGCGGTAATAGTCGAGGTTGGGCCCGCGCAGGTCGGAGTGGGTCCGCAGGTTCTTGGTGTAGACGTTGCCCTCGGCGAACAGCCGTTCCTGGCGCAAGTAGTAGGTGACGTGGTCGGCGTTGAGGATGGAGACGCTGTCCTCGAACCGGACGCGGCCGATGAGATAGAGCAGGTCCCGCTCCGGATACCAGGCCACGGAGTCGGAGTACATCGTGGTGGGCTGCTCCCGGCAATGCGCCCAGATACCGCCGCCCGCATAGGTGTCGTAACCGCCGCCGGGGGCTTGCACGTAGCGACTGCGCCGGCTCGAGTCTATCTGCACGTCGCACGTCGAAGCCGCCGGCCGCTGCTGCGCCACCGCGGGGGAGGCGCAGAGGCAGAGCGCGAAGCAGACGATGGATCGCATCCTATCGCGCCGGCATCACGAGGCGACCCACGTTGCCCTTCGCCTGCTGCGTGGTGCAGTTGGTGAAGCCGGGGTCGCAGACGAAGCCGACGCCCTCGAAGTGTTGCGCAGCCTTGTCCGCCACGTAGGGACGGTCGGTGCGCACCTCGTTCCTGGCGGGATCGAACTGGAGGTAGTCCGTTCTGAGGCGCGCCTGGTCAGCGGTGCGTACGACCAGGACGTCGTTGCGCGCGCTCATCTCGTTGGTGCGCGTGAATAAGGTGCCCTCCTTCCCAGTCAGGACCGACTGGGGCGCTCCCTGGACGGAGTAGAAGGTCACCTTGAGGTGACCCCTGAGGTCCACCCGGCCGCTGGCCTCGTACATGAAGGCCGTGTCCACCTGCAGGTAGGCCTGCTTCACGCCGTCCTTGGTGAGAATCTGGCTGAGGCCGAACATGGTCTGGTCGGCGCTGTCGGCGACCGTGCCGGCGGCGGCGGCCACGTTGCGGTCCGGCGCGCCACAGGCGGCGCCGAGGACCAGCGAAGCGCAGATGCCCAGACGCGCAGACAGCACAAGCGCATGGCGGCTCGCCGGCCGGAGCGCCGGGCGTCCGCCGGTCCGCGCGTCCGCGCGTCCGGCGTTCACGCCGCGCCCGCTCGCAGCAGGTCGTGCAGGTGGACGACGCCGACGAGGGCGCCGCGGTCGTCCACCACGGGCATCGCCATGATCCCATGCTGTTCGAGCCGGTTGACGGCGGTGCTGCCGAGTTCGTCCGGCTTCGTCACCTTGGGCGTCCTGGTCATCACCTCGCTGACGGACACGTCGAGGAAATCGGTGCGCCGCTCCATGAGGCGCGTCAGATCTCCGGCCGTGACCACGCCCAGCACGATCCCCGACCCGTCCACCACCACCGCGGTGCCGCGGCGCTCGGCGAGGAGGAGCACGCATTCCCGCATGTTCGCCCCGGGGCCGAGGGTGGGCAGGTTCTGCGTGACCATGACGTCCCGGACGAGCAGGAGGAGGCGCCGGCCCAGCGCTCCGCCGGGGTGCAGCCGCGCGAAGTCCTCCGCCTTGAAGCCCTTGGCCTCGAAGACCGCCACGGCCAGCGCGTCGCCCAGGGCGAGAGCCACGGTGGTGCTGGTCGTGGGCGCGAGATCGAGCGGGCACGCTTCGGCGGCGATGGCGGCGTCGAGCGTGACGTCTGCGTGGCGCGCCAGCGTGGAGTCGAGTCCTCCGGTGATGGCGATGACCGGCACGCCGAGGCGCTTGAGGAAGGCGACCAGCGGGAACAGCTCGTCGGTCTCGCCGCTCTTGGAGAGCAGGATCGCGACGTCGTCCCGGCCCACGATGCCCAGGTCGCCGTGCACGCTGTCCACGGCGTGCAGGTAAGTGGCGGGGGAGCCGGTGGACGTGAGGGTTGCGGCGATCTTGCGCGCGATCACCCCGGACTTCCCAACGCCCGAGACGACGATACGGCCGCGGCAGGCGACGAGGAGGCTCACGGCGTCGGGGAACCGCCGGTCGAGGCGCTGGGCGAGCGCCGCTACGGCGCCGGCTTCCTGCTCCAGCACCTGGCGTCCGCGCTCCAGGGCGCGCGCGGCGGCGTCAGCTTGCGGTGACATCACCGCGCTCCCTCAGGTAGTTGCGCACCACATCGGTCCAAACGCCGCGGGCCTGGAGGAAGACCTCGGCGAACTCGCGGATGGCGCCACGACCGCCGCCCGCCGCGGTGGTGAAGCGCGCCGCGTCCTTCACCTCGCGGCAGGCGTTCGCTACGGCGACCGGCAGCGCCACGCGCCTCAGGAGCGGCAGGTCCGGGAGATCGTCGCCGATGAAGCACGCCTCCTCCCAGCGGCTCTGGTGCCGGAGCAGCATCCCCTCGAATACGGGCAGCTTGCGTGCGCCCGTCTCCGCCGCGAACTCGTCCACCTGCAGCTCCTCGGCCCGGAGCCGCGCGGCGTCCCCGCCCCGCCCCGTCACGATCACGACGACCAGCCCCGCGGCGCGAAGGAGATAGACGCCGAGGCCGTCCTGGATGTCGAAGCGCTTGAACTCGGCCGGCTGGCCGCCCGCCGTGCCGATGTACAGTCCCCCGTCGGTCATCGTCCCGTCCACGTCGAAGCCGACGAGCTTGATGCGCCGCGCGACGGCCGGCTCAATCATGGCTCTTTCTGGCGGCGCGCCACACGTCGAGGGCGCGGGTCACTACGCCCTCGAGCTGCGCGAGCGGGATCATGTTCGGCCCATCGGACGGGGCGCGGTTCGGATCCGGGTGCGTCTCCAGGAAGAAGCCGTCGGCGCCGGCGGCCGCGGCCGCGCACAGGAGGTCCGGGATGCACTCCCGCAGCCCGCCGCTCGCGCCCTCCTCCCCGCGTCCCGGCTGCTGCACGCTGTGGGTCCCGTCGAAGATGACCGGCGTGCGGCACGCGGCGCGCAGCCGGGCGAAGTTACGCATGTCCACGACGAGGTCGCCGTAGCCGAAGAAGGTGCCCCGCTCCGTCACCGCCACGCTGGCGGCACCGCCGCTGCGCACCTTCTCGACGGCGCCGGCCATCCCCTCCGGTGACATCCACTGTCCCTTCTTGACGTTCACCGGCTTGCCGGTGCGGCCGGCCGCCACGAGCAGATCGGTCTGCCGGCACAGGAACGCCGGGATCTGCAGCACGTCGGCGACGGAGCACGCCGAGGCGAGCTGCGCCACCTCGTGCACGTCGGTCAGGATCGGAAGCCCCGTGGCCTCGCGGACCCGTGCCAGCGCCTCGAGCCCCGCCTCGAGTCCGGGCCCGCGGGCCGCGGCGAGACGCGACCGGTTGGCCTTGTCGAAGGACGCCTTGTAGGTCACGGGGATCCCGAGCCGCGCGCCCAGCTCCGCCAGGTGTTCCCCCACCGGGAGGTTCAGACGGTCGTCCTCCACCACGCAGGGTCCCGCGATCAGGAACGGCCCCGGACCGAACGGCGCGAGTGCAGCCATCTACGAGGCCACGGCCGCCGCAGGCTCGGACGTCGCAGCCGCTTCTCCGCGGCGGCGCCGCACGTCGTGAGCGGCGGCGATGAAGCTGGCGAACAGCGGGTGGGGCCGGGTTGGCCTCGACTTCAGCTCGGGGTGGAACTGGCACGCGATGAACCAGGGATGCTGCGGCAGCTCGATCATCTCGACCAGCGACCCGTCGGGGGAGAGCCCGGTCAGGCGCATCCCGTTCTCGGCGAACAGGTCGCGATAGCCGTTGTCCACCTCGTAGCGGTGGCGGTGCCGCTCGCTGGTTTCCGAGACGCCGTAGATGCGCGCGATCTGCGACCCCGGACGCAGCCGGCAGGCATACGCGCCCAGCCGCATGGTACCGCCCATGTCCTCCACGTTGCGCTGCGAGGGCAGCAGCGAGATCACCGGGTTGCCGCATTCCGCCTCGAACTCCGACGAGTTGGCGTCGGCGATCCCGCACACGTGGCGGGCGAACTCGATGATCGCGACCTGCATCCCGAGGCAGATGCCGAAGAACGGCAGCCGCTTCTCGCGCGCCGCCTCGACCGCCTGCACCATCCCCTCGATGCCGCGGATCCCGAACCCGCCGGGAATGAGCAGCGCGTCGTACGGCGCCAGCAGCTTGACGGCGGTCTCGAAGTCGGTGAAGCGGTCGCTCGAGATCCACTCCAACTGGACGCCCACGTTGTTGGCGATGCCGCCGTGAATGAGCGCTTCCTGCACCGACTTGTACGCGTCCACCAGCTCCGTGTACTTCCCCACGATCGCGACGCGCACGCGGTCGGTCGGCCGCAGGATCTTCTCCACCAGCTCGCGCCACGTCTTCAGGTCGGGCTCCGGCGTGTCGAGACGCAGCCGCTGGCACACCTCCCGGTCCAGCCCCTGCTCGTGCAGGCGCAGCGGAATCTCGTAAATCGTCTTCACGTCGGGGGACTCGACCACGCACCCGAAATCCACGTTGCAGAACAGCGCGATCTTGCGCCGCAGCTCCTCGGGCAGCGGCCGCTCGCTGCGGCAGACGAGGATGTCGGGTTGGATCCCGATCTCCATCAGCTCGCGGACCGAGTGCTGCGTCGGCTTGGTCTT
>PMIK01000146.1 GCA_003157095.1 Gemmatimonadota bacterium
CGGGAGCGCCCGCACGAACGCCCGGGTGGCGGGCTCGATCACGTTCAGGATCAGGTGGGGCACGAAGCCGAACAGCAGCAGGAACCCGACCAGGATGACGCGAGGCAGAGACTGGAACAGTCCGATGTCGGCGACCGGGGGGTAGGCCTCGCGCGGCTGCCCGAAGAAGGCGAGCACGATGACCCGGATCGAGTACGCCAGCGTGACGGTGAGCGCGGCGACCACGATGACCGCGAGGACCGGGAAGGTGCGCAGCGTGCCGAGGAACACCAGCAGCTCGGCCCAGAACGACGAGAAGCCCGGAACCCCGGCCCCGGTGAGCGCGGCGATGATGAAGAACGCCGAGGCCACCGGCATGGTGCGCGAGAGCCCGCCCAGCTTGCCGATGTCGCGCGTATGCAGCCGGTCGTAGATGTAGCCCACCGCCGCGAAGAAGAGGGCCGTCATGATGCCGTGGCTGAACATCTGGAAGACCGCGCCGTTGACGCCGGCCTCCGACAGGGTCGAGAGCCCCAGCAGCACGATGCCCATGTGCGACACGGACGAGTAGCCGATCACGAACTTCAGGTCGGTCTGCGACAGCGCCACGAAGGCACCGTACACGATGTTGACCGTCGCGAGGATCGCGGTGGCGTGCGCCCAGTACTGCGCCCCCTCCGGGAGCACCGGCATCGCGACCCGCAGGATCCCGTAGGCCCCCAGCTTCATCAGCACGCCGGCGTGGAGCATCGAGACGGCGGTCGGCGCCGCCACGTGGCCCACCGGCGACCAGGTGTGCAACGGCCACATGCCCGCCAGGATGCCGAAGCCGACGAACAGGAACGGATAGACCAGCAGCTGAAAGCCCCGCGCGTAGTGCGCCGTGGCGAGCCGCGTGATGTCGAACGTCCCCTGCCCCGCCCCCCAGTACACGGCCAGGGCGGCCGGCACCACCAGCGCCGTCCCCACCAGCAGGTAGAGGGTGAGCTTCATGGCGCCGTACTCCTTCCGCGTGCTCCCCCAGACCGCGATGAGGAGATACATCGGCAGGACCGCGACCTCGTAGTAGAACACGAAGAAGAACAGGTCCAGCGTCATGAACACGCCGTAGACGCCGATCACCAGCAGCGTCATGAAGGCGAAGTACTCCTTCACGCGCTCCTGGAGATCCCACATCACCAGCACGCCCGTCAGGTACACGACGGCCGTCAGGAGGAGGAGCGGGAGGTTCAGGCCGTCCACCCCGTTGTGCCACTCGATGCCGAACGAAGGCACCCACGGCAGCCGCTCCACGAACTGATAGCCGGGGGCGTGCGGATCGAACCTGAGCCATAGCACCGCGACCACGACGGCGGCGGCCACACCGCTCGCCGCGGCGATCCGCCGGATGGCCCCGGGATGGCGGCCCGGGGTCACCAGGACGGCGGCCAGCCCGAGCAGCGGGCAGGCGAGCAGCATCGTGAGCAGCGGCAGGTGGCTCATGGCGAGCCTCCCGCGCGCCCGAGGACGTATGCCAGGGCGGCGATGAGCCCCATCGCGATGGTGAGGTACGTCTGCACGTAGCCGCTCTGCACCAGCGCCAGCAGGCGTCCGCCGCCGACGGTGCCGTCGGCGACGCCATCGGTGGCGCCGTCCACCACGGTCCGGTCGTTCCACTGCGCGGCGCGGGACAGCGCCTGCGCCCAGCGGATCACCGTCGCGCGGTACAGCCGGTCGAGATACCAGTTGTCGCCGAAGAAGCGGGCCAGCGCCGGCATGCGCTCGACGAATCCGACGCCGGGAGCCCCGCGCCGCCCGAATTCGACCCAGGCGAGGGCGACGCCCGCCGCCACCACCGCCAGCGCGATCAACGGGCCGGTGCCGAACTCGAACGGGCCAGGCGCCACTCCGGCCGGGGAGAGGCGCGCGGCGAGCCACGGTCCGAGATAACCCAGGACGAGCGTGAGCGCGGCAAGCGCCAGCACGGTGACCCGCATCGCCCGCTCGCCCGCGGTGGGCCCGGGTCGCGCCGCGTCACCGCCCCCGTGCATCTGTGCCTCCGGGCTCCCGTGCAGCGGCAGGGTCAGGAACACCATGCGGAACGCGTAGTAGGCCGTCAGGCCGGCGCCGAGATACGCCAGCGCCACGACCAGCGGCGAGGCCCCCGCCCCGAGCGCCCCCAGAATCGCTTCCTTGCTGAAGTAACCGGCGAACGGGATGATGCCGGCGAGCGCCGCGCTCCCCGCCACCAGGCCGATCACGCCGGCACGCTGCGACAGCGGGGCCCGTGCGCCGATCTCCCGCATGTCGTTGGAGTGCGCGTGGTGGATGAAGATCCCCGCGGAGAGAAACAGCAGCGCCTTGAACCCCGCGTGCGTCGTGAGGTGGAAGAACCCCGCGGCCGCGTTGCCCGCGGCCAGCCCCATCAGCATGTAGCCCAGCTGCGAGATGGTCGAGTAGGCGAGGACGCGCTTGATGTCGGTCGCCACCATGGCCATGGTCGCCGTGGCCAGCGCCGTGACCAGGGCGAGCCACAGCAGGACGTGCATCACGGCCGGCGCGGCCATGAACAGCGGGTGCAGCCGCGCGACCAGGTACACGCCGGCCGCCACCATGGTCGCCGAATGCAGCAGCGCGGAAACCGGGGTGGGCCCCTCCATCGCGTCGGGCAGCCAGGTGAACAGCGGGCCCTGCGCGCTCTTGCCCATCACCCCCATCAGAAGCAACGCCGCCGCGACGGTGATCGTCCGCGGTGCCAGCGCTCCGCCCGGCGCCGCCGCAGCCACCACGTCGGGAATAGTCGCCAGCCCGAGGGCGCGAATCAGCAGCAACACGCCGAGCAGGAAGCCGACATCGCCCACCCGCGTCATGATGAACGCCTTGCGGGCCGCCGCCGCTGCCGCGGGCCGCTCGAACCAGAACCCGATGAGCAGGAACGACGCGAGGCCCACCAGCTCCCAGAAGGCGAGCGTCTGCAGCAGGTTGGCGGAGAGCACCAGCCCCTGCATCGCCCAGGCGAACAGCGCCAGGAACCCGTAATAGCGCGCGAAACCCGGATCGCCGGCCATGTAGCCCGTGGAGTAGACCATCACCGCCAGGGTGACGGCGGAGACGACCAGCGCCATGGTCGCCGAGAGGGGGTCGAGGAGCACCCCGAAGGCCAGGGCGTGCGTGGCGTCAATCGGGAGGAAGGCGGCCTGGGCGAGCAGCGTGCGGCCGGGAATGGCGACGGTCGCGACCAGCCAGGCCGAGGCGCCACACGACGCCACCATCCCGGCGATGCAGAGCACCGCCGCGGCCCGCGGGCTGCGCCGCAGCCCGATCAGCACGACCGCGCATGCCGCGAGCGGCACGCCCTGGGCCAGCAGCGCCGCCAGTGTCGCGCCGGTCATCCCTTGAGCTCCGACAGATCCTCCACGTCAATGCTCTGGACCTCGCGCTGGATCGCCACGAACAGCGACAGCGCGATGGCGCCCTCGGCGGCCGCGACCCCGATCAGGATCAGCGCCACCACCTGCCCGACGGAGGAGCTGCGCCCGCTCAGGCTGGTGATCGCCACCACGTTGAGGGAGACCGCGGCCAACATCAGCTCGAGCGCGATCAGCATCCCGATCAGCGACCGCCGCTGCACCAGCCCGTACAGCCCGATGCAGAACAGCAGCAGCGCCACCAGCAGGTACCAGTGCAGCCAGATCATGGCGCCGCCTTGGGCGCGGCCGGCCCTGTGCCACCGCGATCCTTCCGCGCCACCATCACCGCGCCCATCATCGCGATGACCAGCAGGATGGAGATCAGCTCGAAGGCGAGCACGTAGTTCGACAGCAGCCGGCGGCCCATCTTCTCGGGCGTGACTTCGAGGACCCCCTCCATGGGCGGGAAGTGCGCACCCCGGATCACCAGCCACAGCGCCATCGCGACCACCGCGGCCAGCAGGGCCGCACCCGCGATCTTGGGCAGGCTGCGCGGGGCGCGCGGCGTGTCGAGCGGCTGTGACAGCATCACGGCGTACACCATCGCGATGCCCAGCGCGCCCACGTAGACCAGCAACAGGACGATGGCCAGGAAATCGCTCCCCAGCGTGAGGAACAGCCCCGCCACGCCGATCAGGGCGAGCGCGAAGCCGAGGATGTTGTGGAAGATGTTCTTGAGCCCGACGGCGAACGCCGCGCCGACCAGCGCCAGCGCGGCGGAGGCGCCGAACAGGAAGGCATCCCAGTTCATGTGAGCTTGCCGCTGAGGTAGGGGTCGTCGCCGAACGGCGCCAGCAAGTCGTTCATGGTCTGGTCGCGATGGTACGCCGCGTCGTCGAAGTGCGCCGAGTACTTGAGCGTTTCGGTCGGGCAGACGTCAATGCACAGCCCGCACAGGCTGCAGGTCGAGAAGTCGAGCACGAACCTGGTCGCCCGCATCTTCTTGAGCCCCGGGGGGCGTGCCCCCGCGATGTCGAAGCAGTCGGAGGGGCAGATGCGGGTGCAGGCATTGCAGGCGATGCAGTCGTGCGTCCCCGTCTCCGGGAATGTCACCAGCTCGATCGGGCCGCCCCACCGGGAGACGTCGGGCAGCTCGTGCGGATACTGGAGCGTGACCACCGGCCGCAACATGTGGCGGCCCGTGACACCCAGGCCCACCAGCAGGCTCTTGAGCCCGGTCAGCACGCGGCGCACCAGGTTCATGGGCGCGGCAGGGCCTGGAGCACGACGGCGGTCACGAGCAGGTTCACCAGCGCCACCGGGATCAGCAGCTTCCAGGCGAAGTTCATGAGCTGGTCGAAGCGCAGCCGCGGGAAGGTCCAGCGCGCCCACATCATCATGAACACGACGAGATAGGCCTTGAGGAGGATGTACAGCGGGCCCAGCCAGGGCAGCGATCCAACCCAGGGTCCCTTCCAGCCGCCCAGGAACAGGGTCGCGCCGACCGCGCCGAGCACCAGCATGTTGGTGTACTCGGCGAAGAAGAACAGCGCGAACCGCATGCCCGTGTACTCGGTGTGGAAACCGCCTACCAGCTCCGATTCGGCCTCGGGGATGTCGAACGGCGCCCGGTTGGTCTCCGCCGTGATTCCGACGAAGAAGATGAGCGCCGCCACCGGCTCGTAGAGGACGTACGGGACGTGCTGGCCCGCGACGATCTGATGCAGATTGAGGGACTGGGCGATCAGCACGACCGACAGCGCGGACAGCAGCACCGGGATCTCGTACGCCACGACTTGCGCGACCGAGCGCATCCCGCCCAGGACCGCGTACTTGTTGTTGGACGACCAGCCCGCCATGAAGATGGCGATGACCGTCACGCCCGACAGCACCACCACCACCGCCAGGCCGTTGGGCATCTCGGCGAACGCCTGCGCGTTCCCCAGCGGGACCAGCGAGGTGAGGCAGATGGTCGGGATGAAGATGAGGATGGGCGCGAACAGGAAGGTGAAGTGGTCCGTCGCCAGCGGGGTCACGAGCTGCTTGGAGAGCAGCTTGAGCATGTCGGCGATGGTCTGCAGGCTGCCGTGGAAGCCGACCTCCATCGGGCCGAGCCGCCGCTGGGCGTGCGCCGACACTTTGCGCTCGAGCCAGATCAGGAACAGCACGTTGAAGGTGAGGAAGCCCAGAATCAGACCGGCGCCGAGCACCAGTGTGGCGCCGAAGTCGCCGGTCAGGCGGGCCAGCAGGCCGTGGATCGCGCCCATCAGCGGTCCACTTCGGGCAGCACCAGGTCCACGCTGCCCAGTACGGCGACGGCGTCGGCCACCATGTGGCCCGGCATCACCTCGGCCAGCACCGCGAGGTTCGGGTACGAGGGCGTGCGAAACTTCGCCCGGTACGGTTCCGTGCCGCCCTCTGAGACGATCAGGATGCCGTAGTGGCCGCGCGCGCTCTCGACCGCGTAGTACTGCGTCCCCACCGGCAGCTTGAGCCGTTTCTTCACGCCGATCGAGTCCGGGTTCAGGATCGGCCCGTCGGGGAGCTGCTCCAGCGCCTGCTCGATGATCCGCACGCTCTGCTGCATCTCCAGGGTGCGCACCATGTAGCGCGCGAACACGTCGCCCTCGCCGCGGGTGGGGACGTCGAACGCGAAGCGCGCATAGGCGCCGTACGGCTCGGCCTTCCGGACGTCGTAGGGAACGCCGGAGCCGCGCAGCGTCGGGCCGGTGACGCCGTACGACAGGCACACGTCGCGGGACATGACGCCCACGCCCTTGGTGCGGTTGACGAAGATGACGTTGTCCTCGATCAGCCGGACGTACTCCTGCCACCGCGCCTTGAGCTTGCCCATCACCTCGCGCGCGCGATGCGGGAAATCCGCGTCGAGATCCTTGCTCAATCCGCCGAACCGCCCGGTGCAATAGGTAAGGCGTGAACCGGTGACCGACTCGAGCAGGAAGAGGATCGCCTCCCGGTCGTCCCAGGCGTACAGGAAGGGCGTGGCCGCGCCGAGGTCGAGGAGAAACGCCCCGATCCACAGCAGGTGCGACGCGATCCGGTTGAACTCCGCCAGGATCACGCGCGCCACCAGCGCGCGCTCCGGCACCGCGATGCCGGCCATTTTCTCGACGGCCTCGACCCAGGCGAAGTTGTAGATNNGACGGGTGCTGCGGCCCCATGTTCAGGGTGTAGGTGTCGAGCGCGTCAGGGCTGGGCGGCGTCGTCATTCTGGACGGCGGTGGCCTGCCGGCTGTCGTCGTAGACGGAGGGCGGCGGCGCCGTGAAGCTCTTCAGGAGCGGGCGCCACTCGGTGCCCTCGGGCAGCAGCAGCCAGGTGAGGTTGGGGTGCCCGGCGAAGCTGACCCCGTACATCTCCCACGTCTCGCGCTCGTTCCAGTTGGCGGCGCCGAACACGCCGCTCACCGTCGGGACGCTCTCGCCGGCGGGAGCCCACACGCGCCACGCGACGCGGCTGGACGAGGACGATTCGAAGTGGTTGAACGTGTAGATCAACTCGAAGGCGCCATGCCCGGCGACCCGGTCCACGCAGGTCATGGATTCGAAGAAGTAGCCCGCCTCACGCGCCAGCCGGCACGCGTCGGGCAGGCGGCCGACGGCGATCCACCGGACTTCCACCGCGCCCGCGAACGGGTGCTCGATCGGCGCCGGAACGGTCGCGCCCAGCTCCTCGACGGCCCGCGCGAGCTCAGCCGGCGCGCTCAAGCCTTCGTCCCTGCTTGATCTTCTCCTGGAGCTTCAGGATGCCGGCGATCAGCGCCTCGGGCCGCGGCGGGCAGCCGGGCACGTGTACGTCAATCGGCATGAACTTCTCCGCGCCTTCGCTGATGGCGTACTGGCCCGGGTACTTGAACGGGCCGCCCGAAATCGTGCAGCCGCCCATCGCGATCGCCCACTTCGGGCCCGGCATCTGATCCCACAGCGTGCGGATGACCGGCGCCATCTTTCGCGAGATCGTCCCGGCCANNGCGCAGCAGGCCAGGCCGAAGGTGAGCGGCCAGAGCGAATTCGCCCGCGCCAGATTCAGCACGTCCTCGACCATCGCCAGGCGCACCCACGGCGACGCCTCCTCGGCCATCAAGGCCAGCTCGCCGTCGCTCGGAGCCGTCAGTCCCAACGGAAGACTCCGGTGCGCCAGGAGTACACGACCGCGACCGCGAGGATCGCGACGAACACCACGACCTCGACCAGCGACTGCCACGTATGGAGCGTGCGGAAGACGACCGCCACCGGCAGGAGATAGATCACGTCCACGGCGACGGCGAGGTACAGCAGGGCGTAGAGGTAGTAGGCGAGCGAGAACTGGCGCCACGCGCCGCGCTCGGGCACGATGCCGCTCTCGTACGTCTTGAAGGTGTCCGCCCCGCGGCGGCCGCGCGGCGCGATGAAATGCGGCACCGCGACGGAGATCATGCCGAAGATCAGCCCGAGCCCCAAGAAGGCCAGGACGAACCGGTACTGGTGGATCGTCGAAGCGGCGTCCATGTCTCCCTATGAGTGGCGGAGCGACGGGGGCGAGCGAGCAGACGCGACAGGATGGAGCGGAAGGGAATCGAACCCTCGACCTCGTGGTTGCAAACCACGCGCTCTCCCAACTGAGCTACCGCCCCGCCGATAACCGCCGCAATGTAGCTAAGCCGAGTGGTTCACTCAAGCAATTTGCGTACCGCGGGAAGGGGCGCCGCAGCGGCGGCGCGGGGCCACGAGCGCTACGGCTTGACCACCGTGAGAGACACCCCCGACGTATCACCGTTGAGGTAGGAAGCCGTCGCCACGTCGAGCACCCTGGCCAGGTAGGTCGCGGCCTTCCGAACGTCGTCCACGCGGATGCGCGCGATCTCTCCGGCGACCACACCGCTCCCCGACGGCGCGACGACCACCACGCGCGCGCTGTCGCCGGCCACCGAGGTGTCCGCGAACACCCGGTAGGCGGAGCCCGCCGGCGCGGTCACTCCGTGCAGCCTCCCGGTCACGACGAAGACGACGGCCCGATCGCCGCTGCGCGGGGTCACCAGCCGCACCGCCAGCTCGCCGGACGTGGGGCCCTGGTCTCCGCGGCACGCCACGCCTCCAACCGCCACCACGGCGGCGAGCACCAGCCAGCGTTTCATCGTTGCTCCCTCCGCAGGATCCGGCTCACCACCTCGCCGCTCAGCACGCCCGGGTTCCGGTCGAGCCACGCGACGAAATCGCCCACGTCGAACTGCCCGTTCCGGTTGCCGAGCAGGTCGAGCAAGGTCAACTGGCCCGCCGTAAGCGCGCTGCTCCCCGTGAGCAACTGCCGCACCACGTCGGCGGTGGCGGCGAAAGTCGCGGCCAGCGCGAACGGCCGCGTCGCGTGGATCGCCAGCACCGCGGCGCCCGTGACCGTATCACCGGCCCACCCGGCGAACACCGAGCCCGCACCCGGAACCGGCGTGAGCGTGACGCTGTCCCCTTGCGCCAGGAAGGTCCCGCTCACCGGGTCTATCACGCGAGTCGCGTTCACCGTGCCGGCGCCGACGACCGTGAGCGATATCAGGTACTTGCGAGCCACGGCCGCCATGAAAGTGGTGTCGGTGGGCGGAGCGACGATCGAGTGCGACCGCGCGCCGCCGTCGGACCACCCCGCGAACAGGTACTGCGTCCTGCCGTCCGTGCTGGTCTGGGTGGAGTCAATCGCGATGGTGTGGGGCGATCCGCTCGCCAGGAGGCTCCGATAGACGTGCACCGGCACGCCGTCAACCCTGATGAGGGCGTTCGTGTCGGATGCGGACACGACGGTCGTCGCCCCGAAGGTGACACGGAACCGCATCGCGCCAGACGGCGCCATCTGCTGGATCGAGTCAATCACCACGCCGGCCCGGGCGCCCGCGTTGCTCAGCGCCGCGGGGTTGGTGCCGGGACCGAAGGTGGTGTTGCCGCTCGTCCCGGGAAACGGATCACCGGCATCACCGCGGTCGTTGCACGCCGCCGGATACGTGCAGTTGAGGCCGGTGTCGCCCGCCGCTTCCTGAATGGCCAGGGCGTGCGGCAGGATCGCGTTGACGGTGTTGGTCTGCAGCCGGGTGCTCATCAGCAGTGTATCGAGGTGGTAGATCATCAGGCCCGGGCCGTACATCATCGAATCGGAGCCGATGGGCTGCCGGTTCTCCAGCACGAAGTACTCGTTCCCCGAGGTCCCCTTGACCGGCACGAGGTACGCCGCGTAGCCCGTCTCGATGGGGGACGCGGTGACGGTCTGTGACGTCGTGACCGGGATCTCCGAGATCCAGCCCAGGAACGAGAGACTCCAGGCGCTCATGTGCGCCGGCCGGTACGGCTTCTGCTCGTTGCCCGAAGACATCAGGTCCCAGCGGCCCAGCCCCTCGGTCGGAAATCCGTCGCCGGTGTCGTACAGGTCCGGAAGGCCGAACAGATGGCCGGTCTCGTGCGTGACCGTGCCGATCGGTGCGAGCACACCCGGCGAGCAGCCAGGGTATTGGCTCCCGGCACCCCCGCCCTGCCCGCCCTGGATGATGTAGTCGTCAATCTTGACGTGCTGCGGCTCGTGGCCCGGCCACAGGTCGTTGGTCTGGATGGGGCCGACTCCCCAGCCACTCAGGGAAAACCGGTGCGCCCAGATGCTGTTCGTGGCCGCACCGTAGATCTGGTAGCACTCGCCGCCCACCTGCGGATCGAGGATGACGATGGCGGGGACGAAGCCGGTGGCCGTGTCCACGAACTGCGAGAAGTCCACCGTCGAATCGGCGTGCCGGACCAGCTCCGCGATGAGGTCGGGAACGTGGTTGCCCTGGCCGGGA
>PMIK01000032.1 GCA_003157095.1 Gemmatimonadota bacterium
TAACCAAGTAACGAAGGAGAGGCGTCACCGACAAATGTGACGCTCGAAGCCTTGGTCCCAGACCCGACCAATAAGAGCCGGCCCAGAGGACCTGTACGAGCCCATCGCTCGTGTCAGGACCCAGGCCGGCTTCATGATCTTCGGATCATGACCGTCCCACTCAGAGCATCGGTCATGATCATCGCCACAGTCGTCCTGCGCGTTGGTTTGGCGTCCTCCAGTCCCGGATGCGGCAGCCCGCTGGCGCCTCCCAGGCTCGGCGGCAGTCGCGCCGTCGGGGAGCGCTGAGATGGCGCGCCCGACGAAGCTCACGCCCGACGTCAAGAATCACATCCTCCTTGCGCTCCGCACAGGCAGGTACCTGACGGTCGCTGCCGCATCGGCCGGCGTCGGCGAGGCGACATTGCATCGCTGGCTGACCGACAAGCGCCCCGACTACCGAGCTTTCGCGGCCGATGTCCGGCGGGCGATCGCCGAGGGGGAGGTATTCCTCGTCGGGCGGATCGGCCAGGCGGCCCCGGACAGCCCTGGAGTTGCCCTGCGGCTCTTGGAGCGCCGCCACCCACAGCGATGGGGACGAGCCCGGGCCGACTTGAATCAGCCCCCTGACGAGTTCCCGGCTGAGACGCCGGAGCCCGGCCTCCAGAGGCCGCTGACCCTGAGCGACGAGTTCATGTTGGTGTCGGAGGAATGGCAGGTGCCGCTTCGCAAGATCTTCAACGCAGTGGCCCGCGGGAAGACCCCGGCGGAGTTCTTCGAAGGGCCCGACCGGCTGGCGAGTCTGCGCGACAGCGATCAGCCACCGGATCCCTGGTGGAAGCAGTCGGGCGAGCCATTCACCCCGACACTTCCCGGTACGCCGCCCGTTGCCGGGAACGCCTCAACCGGGACTCCAGCCGCCCCGGACGAGCCGGATGGATCGGGAGGTGAAGATCAGCGTGGGTGATCCCGATCTTGGCCGCGTTCGCTCGGGTGGCGTGCGGCGAGGAACGCCACGAAGTCCGCCACGCTTGCTCGCTCGGCTGGGGTGAGGCTCGCCATCTCGGCGCTGAACGAGCCCCCGATGCCGAGCTTGGCAAGTTCGTCCGCGAGCCGCCTTGGCTCGATCCCCCAGAGCGCCTCGAGGAGCTCGACGAACGGGATACCGGTCGCATCGGATGTCTGCAGGAGATCGGCCGGCGTCGGGCGCGCCCGCGACGGCCGGGAGGGATCGAGGATTGCCGCGACGTACCCGGGGTCGCGGCCCAGCGCAGCGCTGAGGGCCCGCATCGAGAGACCCGAGCGGGCGAGGACGCCACGCAGGTGGGTCCGGAACTCCTCGTCGGTGAGCATCGGTCGATCCCCTCATTATGAGTGCTGGAAGCGTTAGCGTGACGCAATATAGCGGCACAATAGGGCGGCCGCACGGCGGTTGGCGAGGTCCCTCTCCGTGCGCGCTCTCTCCAGACTGGAGCCACCGTAACCCGTTGATGGACTCGCGCGCCGCTCGCTGAGCACGGCGCGGTCGTGCTCGCTCAGGCGAGGGGGTCGAGCGCGCCCAGCTCGGGAGCCCGGACGCAACGCACCACGCGCTCACTGCCACGTTCGATGGGCAATAACGCCTGTGGGAGACCGCATGCCGGCGCCACTGCGTGCGGACAGCGGGGCGCAAACCGGCAACCGGTTTGGGAGTCCGCCTCCGCCGCGTCGGGTGATGGGCGAAGCGGCACGCGAAACGGCACCCCGATCTCCGGGACGCTTCGCCGCAGTGCGGCTGTGTACGGGTGGCGCGGTGCGTTGAGGAGCGCGCGGGTTCCACCCCGCTCTACCACCTCGCCCCGGTAGAGAACGATCGTCTCCTCGCATAGCCGCGCGACGGCTCCCAGGTTATGGCTCACGAGCAGCAGCCCCAGCCCGCGCTCATCGCGCAATCGCTCGATGAGCTCGAGGATCCGGACCTGGACCGTGGCATCCAGACCGCTCGTCGGCTCGTCGAGCAGGAGGAGGCGCGGTCCGACCGCGAGCGCACGGGCGATCACGGCGCGCTGGCGCTGGCCGCCCGAGACCTCGTGGGGATGGCGCCGAGCAAGTGCGGCCGGCAGGCCTACCTCGTCGAGCAGTCGCTCCACGACCGCCGCGGCGTCACGCGGGGCACCGCCTCCGGCACGCTGGCCTTCTTCGATTGCCGACCCGATCGACTGGCGTGGATCGAGCGCACCGTCCACGTCCTGCTGGATGGGTTGGACGGCGCGTCGGAATGCACGTGCGGCGGCACCTCTGAGCCGCTCGAGCGCCACGCCGCCGAACTCCACCGTTCCGGCACTTGGCCGTACGACCCCGAGGAGCGCCCGGAGCGCGGTGGTCTTGCCTGACCCACTTTCGCCGACGAGCGCGACGCTCTGTCCTGGTGCCAGCTTCAGCTCGTCGAGCGCGAGTGCCGGGTGAGCCGCCGGATCGGTGCCCGGGTAACGAACCAGCAGGCCCCGCGCCACGAGGTAGACCCCTTGGTCTGTCAATCCGCGGGCACCCGGCGGAGACCCGCCACTGGCGCGCGACGGCGATCCGTTGACGGCGTCATCGAGCGGGCTCGTCACGGCGCAGCCTCCGGGGCCCGGCCCAGCGTCGGGTTCGCGGTCACTAGCTCACGCGTCACGCTGTGCTGCGGATCGGTGAGCACGGCGGGCCCACCTCGCTCGACGATCGACCCCTCGGCAATAATGTCGATCCGGTCGGCGAGCCCGGCCACGAGAGCCAGGTCGTGGCTGACCAGCAGGACGGCGGTGCCCTCCGTCTGTCGGAGCTCGCGAAACAGCTCGGCGACTTCCGCCTGGACCGTCACGTCCAGGGCGCTCGTCGCCTCGTCGGCGAGGATGAGCTGCGCGCGGAGGGCCACCGCCAGGGCAATCGCCACGCGCTGCGCCTCGCCACCGGA
>PMIK01000173.1 GCA_003157095.1 Gemmatimonadota bacterium
AGGCTCCGTGTCGTGGTGCGGCCATTCGACGACCGCACCGGACGGCAGGGGGGGGCGGCTGTGACCGGACGCATCACCGAGGCGCTCACCGAGCGGCTCCAAACGGTTCCGGCGCTCGACGTGACGGCCGCCGGCGTGGTCGCGGAACTCAGGAGCACGGATCTCGACACCCTCCGCGCGCGGTTCAACCCCGACCGCGTCGTCATGGGCCGCGTGGACGAGGCTGGCGACAGCCTGCGCATCTCCGCGGATATTGTGGACGCTCGGAGCGCGAGGGCGCTCGCTCACGGCACGACAACGGTGGCCGGCAGCGACACGGTTGCGGCGGTCCAAACCCTGAGCGTGTTCGTGCGGCACGCGTTCTGGGCGGAGCTGGATAGTGCCCAGCGCCGCGCCCGAGTGCGCGATTCGACGGCGTGGAGCCTCGTGTGGCGCGCCCAGGAGCTCTCGCAAGACGCGGAGCAAGCGATCGTGCTGCGCCTCGATCGCCAGGGATTTCACGCGCTGGACCTGGCCGACTCGCTCCTGGCGGACGCGCAGCGGAGGGACCGTGAGAGCGATCTGATCCCGATCGAGCTGGCGCGAGTCGCCGACGCGCGCGCTTTCTACGTGGAGTACCTGCGGCAGATGCTGCCGAACCTGCCGGGGACGCTGCCCGACCCCACGGCCGAGCGCCTGCGCGGCGTCGCCGAGCTGGACGGCCTGATCGAGCGCCGCCACGGTCCGGCGGACGCCTATCAGCTTCGCGGGCGCTTGAAGGAGGGGCTCTACCGCGACCTCAAGGCGGATTCTCTGCTCGACAGGGCGATTGCCGACTACCGCGCCGCCACAGAGCTGGATCGCCACTGGGCGGTAGCGTGGAAGGCCCTCGGCTCGGCGTACCGCAGCGCCGGCCGCTACGCCGACGCGCTGCTCGCGATCCAGCACGCCTTCGACGAAGACGCGTTCCTGCTCTACGGAGATGAGCTGCTGCGGAGCCGGTTCGACGCGGCGCTGATGGCCGACCGTGCGGACACCGCCGAGAGTGCGTGCCGCGCGGGATTGAGCCAGACGCCGCCCAACCCGCTGCTGGCCGACTGCGAGGTGGTGCTGTGGAGCCGGACGCGCGGCGACCGCCGCCTGGCGTCCGCCGCACGCTCGCGCGTGGACGCGTTGGCGGCCGGCGCGGCGGGCACGGTGTACATCCCGCTGCGCGAGCTGTGGATCGCACAGATCCTCGCGCGGGCCGGGCTGGGTGACAGCGCCGATCACGTCGCCCGGCGCGCGACGGCGCAAACGCCCACCGCGTGGCAGGCGCTGCTGCTGCCCGAGGAAGCCTACCTCCGCACTCTGCGGCGCGATCCCGACAGCGCCCTCGTTCTCATCGCCGCGGCCGTCCGGCTCGATCCGACGCAGCGCAGGATCCTGCGGTCTGCGCCCTGGTTTCGGCCGCTCCAAGCCGACCCGCGGTTCGGGACGGCAGTTTCGGGAAGCCTCACCGCGCGGGCCTCGCCGCCAGCTCCATCGTCGCGGTGATCACGGACTGGTGCCGTGAGTCAGCCTGGCGATCCGTCCCTGGATCTTGCTTGACATCCGGCGCCGCCTTAGGCATATGCGCCGGATTGCCGTCCACCTTCACTTTGGGGAAGCCATGGCCCACGTCTGCATCATCACACCAAGCGGAATGGTCTGTTCGTCGTCACCGCTGAAGGCGCATTTCCACGGTGGCACCTCGTGCGATGCCGCCTACAAGTGGCCGAAGCGGCAGCAGGACAAGGCCAAGAAGCTCAAGGCCCTGCTAGCCGCGACGCGGGGGGAGTTCTCGCGGGACGAGAAAGAGCTGATTGGAAGGGTCGTTGACCTGATGCTCGCCGTTCCGCTCAAGAAGGGCAAGCACTTCACGATCGTCCACAGCAGGTAGGGTTGCCGGCGGCCGCCCGTCGAACCCCGGACGGGCGGCCGCGCGGTCAGCGGGCCCCGGCCGTCCTGATCAGTAACCTGCCGCCCGACTGGGAATCCGCGGATCGGTTACGCCTTCGAGCCCGTGCCGTGTCACGCGGACCGCGGAGACCGTCGCGAAATAGTAAGGATTCCGGAAGAAGTGATGGCCCATGGATTCGAGCTGCGCCCTCACCTCGGGCGAGAGCGCCGCCGGCTCCATGGCCACCGAGTCCGGCAGGGCGTTGTGGTGGATGCGGGGAGCGTACACCGCCTCGGCGAGACTCATCCGGTGGTCCACCACGTTGACGATGACCTGGAGCACCGCCGAGATGATCATCGCGCCGCCTTCCGCGCCGAGGACCAGCTCCAGGCGGCCATCCGGATCGAGCACGATGGTCGGCGTCATGGACGATAGCATCCGCTTGCCCGGAGCGATGGCGTTGGCCTCGCCCATCTGCTGGATCCCCATGGTGTTGATCGCGCCCGGCTTCGCGGTGAAGTCGTCCATCTCGTCGTTGAGAAAGAACCCGGCGCCGGCGACGAAGATCTTCGA
The DNA here is from genome assembly GCA_003157095.1 of Gemmatimonadota bacterium. Taxonomy (GTDB): domain Bacteria; phylum Gemmatimonadota; class Gemmatimonadetes; order Gemmatimonadales; family JACORV01; genus Fen-1245. Next base: position 2,474 of record PMIK01000173.1, read on the forward strand.
GCCGAAGCCGTTGTTGAGGGTCGTCGTCAGGCTGGCGGCGTTGCCCCGTCCGTCCACCACGGAGTAGTGCGTGGTGTGCGGCCCCTCGTGCAGCGGAAGCCCTTCCGTCGGCGTGGCCCGGTCGAGGCGGATCGTGCGGCGCTGGCGCGCGGCATACGACGCGCTGGTGAGCCGCGCCAGCGGCATCGCGACGAAGGCCGGGTCGCCGAGCAGGCTGTTGCGATCCAGGAACGCGCGCCGCTCGGCTTCGATGAGCAGGTGCCGCTCCGGGGCGCTGCCGAACGCGCCGAGGCGGTAGCCGGAGAGAATGTTGAGCGCCTGAACCAGCGTCACGCCGCCGCTGGAGACCGGCGGCATCGTGATAATCCGCCAACCGCGGTAGCGGCCGCGCACCGGCGTGCGCCAGAGCGGCTGGTAGCCGGCCAGGTCGGCGAGCGTGATCAGTCCGCCGGTGCGCTGCATCTCGGCGACGATCAGGTCGGCGGTGCGCCCGCGGTAGAAACCGGCCCGGCCCGAGTCCGCGATCAGCTGGAGCGTCGCGGCCAGGTCGCTTTGGCGCAGCGTGTCGCCAGCCGCGAACGGCCGGCCGCCGGGCACCCACGCCCGCCTGGCCGACTCGTAGCGCATGAACAGGCTCTGGCTGCCCCGAAGCATATCCGCGCGCGGCTCGTCAATGACGTGGCCGTCGCGCGCCAGAGCGATGGCCGGGGCGACAACGTCGCGCCACGGCATCCGGCCGAAGCGACGGTGCATCTCCCACAGGCCGGCCACCGATCCCGGCACGCCGATGGAACGCGGCCCCAGCCAGGCATCATCCGTGACGTTTCCGGCGGAGTCCAGGTACATCTCGCGCGTAGCGGCCGCCGGCGCGGTCTCACGGAAATCGAGTGCGAAAGACCGTCCGTCGCGCCGGCGGTACACCAGGAAGCCGCCGCCGCCCAGGTTGCCGGCCGCGGGCTCGACGACGGCGTGGGCGAAGGCGACGGCGACGATGGCATCAATCGCGTTGCCGCCACGCCGCAGGATCTCAGCGCCGACCTGGCTGGAGATGGGATGGTCCGCGGCGACCATGCCGTGCCGCGCAACGACGGCGGGCGTGACCTGCTGGTAGCGCCAGGTGGCCGGAGCCGGGGTTGAATCCTGCGCGCGCGCCGCGATGGGCACGGCGGCGCCGATGAGCAGTGCGGACGTCAGGACGAGGCTGAGTCGCATCCTGCCACGGTGCAGCCGGCGCGGCCCTGCGTCGTTGCCCCTCACACCGCGAGCTCCCGCAGCGCGCGCACCAGCGCGTCCAGGTCGTCGGTCGAGGTGAAGAGGTGCGGCGTGATGCGGACCCCGCGCACGCCCGCCCCGTCTATGGCAACGGTCCAGATCCGGTAGCGCTCGAACAGCGCCTGCGCCAGCGCCGCCGGCTCATGGCCGGCCACCCCCACGTTCGCGATCGCGCAGGAGCGCGCCGGCTCGCCCGGCGTGTTCAGCGTGATGCCGGGCACGCCGCGCACCTGGCCGGTCCAGTAGTGCTGGAGGTAGCGCAGCCGCGCCTCCTTGCGCCGGATCCCGATCCCCTCGTGGAAGTCCATCGCGTCGTTGATGGCCAGGTCGGTGTGCACCGGATGCGTGCCGGTGTGGTTCAGCTTCCGGATGTCGTCGTCGGGCACGCTCAGGTCCGCGAACGTCGGCCACAGCTCGGCGATGTGGTCGCGGCGCACGTGGAGGATGCCGGCGCCGAGGGGACAGGCGAGCCACTTGTGCAGCGAGGCGGCGAAGTAATCGCACCGGAGGTCGGGGACGGCGAACTCGAACTGGGCGAACGAGTGCGCCCCGTCCACCATCACCTGGACGCCGTGCCGGTGCGCCATGTCGCAGATCTTCGCCACCGGCAGGATCTGGCCGGTGATGTTCACCATGTGGCAGACCATCAGGAGCCGGGTCTTGGGCGTGATGGCGCTCTCGTAGAGCTGCACGATCTCATCGTCGGAGCGCGGATCCAGCGGCAGGGAGACGACGCGGTTGACTATTGCCTGGCGGCGTGCCTGGAGCCGGAACATGTCCAGCATCGCACCGTAGTCCTGCGCCGCCATCACCGCCTCGTCGCCGGGCCGCCACGGGAATCCGCCGATCACCACGTCGAGCGACTCGGTGGTGTTGCGCGTGATGATCAGCTCCTGGGGCGGCACGCCCGCCATCGCGGCGAGCCGGTCGCGCACCGCGGCCTTGTCGTCGAACTGCCGCGTCCGCATGTAGCGTGAGGCCTGCCGGTTGATCTCCCGCACCCGTCCGATGAACGCCTCGAGCACCGGCTGCGACTGCATCAGGTAGTAGCCGTTCTCGAGGTTGATGTACTCGGGGGTGAGAAGGTACTGCCCTCGGACGNNTAGGCGGCCCACAGGTCGTCACCGAAGAGCAGGCCGAGGGAGACCGCGCCGAGGGTGCGGACGAAGTCGCGCTTGTGCATGGGATGGACCTCCGCCGCGGTGTGAGCTCAGGCCCCGCGCAACCCGGCGAGCAGGCTCTGGAGGTTGAGCGATCCCGACTTGGTCTGGATCTGGCTCTGCACCCGGGGGTAGATGGTGCCGGCTTCCTGCTTGAAGCGGTCGAACAGCGCGAGCAGGTCGTTGCGGCTCAGGCGGCGGCCCTGCGCGTAGTACTGGTCGGCCGCGTGACCGAGGGCATAGGTGGCGGAGAAGGAGATGGCCGCGCCGGTGGCGACGCGACTCGCGCCACCCACGAGGCCGCCGAGCAGTCCCTTGGCGAGCCCGCCCACCAGGCCCATCACCACGCCTTCGACGCCCTGCGCCGCCACGCCCAGTCCCAGCGTCGCCGCCAGGTCCTTCACCTGGTTCACGTCCAGCTTCTGGCCGTGGCGCTGGCCGATCTGGTAGACCAGGCGGAGCTGCAGCGGCAGGATGGCGATGTTGGCCAGCTGGTCGGGGAGAATCTCCAGCGCGCCGGTGAGGATCGCCTGCTGGAGGATGAAGTCGTCGAGCGGGCCCGCGGGCGGCGCGCCGGTGTGCACCTCGGAGACCGGCTCGCTGATGCCCAGGGCGTTGCGCAGCTCGCCCAGAAAGGACAACTCGGCGGCATTGGCCGGGCCGTCGGCATTGCAGATGGCGAGCGCGCCCTGATACGCCGTCTGGCGGGCCTCGTCGTCGGAGAGTTTCGCCGCGAGGTCCGCGACGCGGATCTGCCCCCCGGCCACCTGCTCGGCCAGCCGGCTGACGTCGGGGGAGCCCATGCGGGCAACGACGGCATCCACCGCCGCCTGCTCGGCGCTGTCGGTAGATCCGTCGGCGCGGGCCGCGAGCATGGCGATGGCGATCAGGGGAGCGTGGTCGGCGGCGTTCATGGTGGTGTCCGGATGACGGTTGGCGGATAGCGTGAACGGCTCTGGATATTATACCACCACGTCCGCAGCTTGCGCCGCAGGCTTTCAGGTCGGGTGGCGCCCCAGCAGGATCGGCCTCGGGCGCCGCCTCGCTCTGCGCGGCGCCGGAGCATACCTTGGAGGGTCTTGCTCGGCTTCGCGCCGGCGCGATCCGGTCGGCGAGGCGCCGCACCGCGAACGTTCACCGAGAGTCCCTCATGTTGCACCTGCGTCGCCTTCCCATCGCGCTGAGCGTCGTCCTCATCGGCTGCGGCCGCGCCGGGCCCGCGAAGTTCACCACCGACAATCCCTTCGCCGCGGCGAGCCCGCTGTTCGACCAGGCGCCTCCGTTCGACCGGATCCACGACGCCACCTTCCAGCCGGCGCTGGAGGAGGGCATGCGCCTCCAGCTCGCCGAAGTCGCCGCGATCGCCAACGACACCACGGCGCCGACGTTCGACAACACCATCGTCGCACTGGAGCGCTCCGGCGTCCTGCTCCGCCGAGTCTCCAAGGTGTTCTTCGCGCTCGCCTCCGCGAACACCGACGACACCATCCAGCAGGTGCAGACGGCGGAAGCCCCTCGGCTCGCCGCGCACAACGACGCCATCTACCTCAACGACACGCTGTTCCACAGGGTCAGGAGCGTGTACGACCGCCGAGCCAGCCTCGGCCTGGACTCGGTGCAGCAATTCCTGGTGCGGCGCTACTACCGCGATTTCGTGCGCGCCGGCGCGTTGCTCGGCGACTCCGCCAAGGCGAAGCTGCGCGCGCTGAACCAGGAAGAGGCGACCCTCAGCACCGACTTCCAGCGGAAGCTCCTGGCCGCCACCAAGGCCGGAGCCCTCGTGGTGGACGACTCGGCCCAGCTCGACGGCTTCACGCCGGCGGAGATCGCCGCCGCGGCGCAGGCCGCCAAGGACCGCAAGCTCACCGGCAGGTGGGTGGTGAGCCTTCGGAACACGACCCAGCAGCCGGCCCAGGCCGAGTTCAAGAATCGCGCGCTGCGGGAGCGCCTGTTCCGCTCCTCCACGACGCGGGCCGAGCGCGGCGACAGCAACGACACGCGCCAGACCATCCTGCGCCTCGCCCAGCTCCGCCCCGAGCGGACGCAACTGCTCGGCTTCCCGACGTTCGCCGCGTACGTCCTCGACGACCAGATGGCCAAGACGCCCGACGCCGCGATCAAGCTGCTCACCGGCCTCGTGCCGGCGGCGACGGCCAAGGCCCGCGGCGAAGCCGCCGCGATGCAGGCCCTCATCACCGCCCAGCACGGCGGCTTCACTTTGCAGCCGTGGGACTGGCAGTATTACGCCGAGCAGGTGCGCGCCGCGCAGTACGCGCTCGACGAGTCGCAGATCAAGCCGTACTTCGAGCTGGACCGCGTGCTGCGGGACGGGGTCTTCTATGCCGCGAACCAGCTCTACGGGGTCACGTTCAAGGAGCGGAAAGACCTGCCGGTCTACCAGCCCGACGTGCGCGTGTTCGAGGTGTTCGACTCCGCCGGGGCCTCCATCG
>PMIK01000101.1 GCA_003157095.1 Gemmatimonadota bacterium
GCCATCGCGGCCGTGCAGGTCGAGGGCGCCCACGCGTTTGCGGCGGACGAGATCGTCGCGCAGATGAAGACCAGGCCGGAGGGCTTCTGGTGGTTCCGCCGGGGCGAGTACGCCAAGGACGAGGTCCGCCAGGACGTCGAGGAGCGGCTCCCCGCCTTCTACGGAAGCCGCGGGTACGTGGACTTCCGGGTGGTGCACGACACGCTGCTGGTTGACCGGAGCAACGGGAAGGCGACGCTGGTCGTCTCGGTGGACGAGGGCCGGCCGTACGAGGTCGGGACGGTCCGGGTCCTGGGCAACCACCGCTTCTCCAGCGACGAGGTGTTGAGCCTCAATCCGTTCGGGCCGCAGCGGGCCGGAGGCCTGCACTGCCTGCTCAAGAGCTGCGGCGGCCCGATGTGGTTCGATCAGAACCGGTGGGACGACGCCACCACCAAGCTGAAGACGCAGTACTCCAACCAGGGCTACATCTACGCGGACATCCAGCCGCAGATCGAACGCATCGAGCCGGCCGACTCCAGCGGCTGGCCCACGGTCAATCTGACCTGGAACATCACCGAGGGCCGGCCCGCGCTGATCAACCGGATTGACATCCTCGGCAACGACGTCACGCACGAGCGGGTCATCCGCGAGGCGCTGGTGATCCTGCCGGGCGACGTGTTCGCGCAGGACCGGGTGATCCGGTCGTATCAGAACATCTCCAACCTCGGCTTCTTCTCGCAACCGCTGCCGTACCCCGACTCGCACACCGCCAACGACCAGGGGGACATAGACCTCATCTTCAAGGTCCAGGAGAAGCGGACCGGGAACGTCAACTTCGGCGCCTCGATGGGGCAGGGCACGGGTCTCGGGGGATTCCTCGGGCTGGACGAGCCCAACCTGTTCGGCGAGGGCAAGAAGGGCCACATCCAGTGGCAGTTCGGCGCCAACATCAACCAGCTCGATCTGTCCTACAGCGACCCGTCGCTGGGCGGCAGCCTGATCTCGGGCACGATCGGGCTGCACGATACGCGGACCCGCTACACCATCGCCGACCTCGGCCAGATCACCTCGCGCGGCGGCTCGCTGCAGTTCGGGCTCCCGCTGCCGCACAGCCGGTACAGCCGGCTGTTCCCCTCGTACGCCATTGACTTCGAGTCGTACACGGGCAACTCCGCGCTGCTGGCCGGGTCGCTGCGCTGCGCGAACTGCATGCGCTCCACGCTCGGGGTGACCTTCATGCGCGATACCCGCGTGGACCTGCCGTTCCCCACCGGCGGCGCGATGCATTCGGTGGCCGTCACGGCCAACGGCGGCATCCTGGGCGGCTCGGCGACGTTCCAGAAGCTGGACCTGGAGGGGCACTGGTACGCGCCGGCCGGCGTGATCGGGGGCGGTGGGCCGACCGGCGGCGGCGTGCGCCTGGTGCTCGCGCTCACGACCAAGGCGGGGTTCGTCTTCGGCAACGCGGGCCCGTTCTTCGACCAGCTCTACAGCATGGGCGGCACCCAGTACGGCATACCGCTCCGGGGCTACGACGAGTTCTCGATCACGCCCCAGGGCTTCAACCCGGCCGCCTCGACGGGCGGGGTGCCGCGCAGCGCGTTCGGGCGCTCGTACTTCGCGAGCACGGCGGAGTTCGGCATGCGCTTCAGCCAGTCCATCTACGGGTCGTTCTTCTACGACGTGGGCAATGTGTGGGCGTCGGCTGCGGCCTTCAACCCGACGCGGCTGTTTCGCGGCGCGGGCTTCGGCGTCGCCCTGATCACCCCGCTCGGCCCGCTCGGCCTGGATCTCGGGTACGGGTTCGACAAGGTCAACAGCCTGGGCCAGCCGGCCCCGGGGTGGAAACTGCACTTCAAGATCGGCAACTTCTTCCAGTGATCGGACGCAGGTTCATGCACGCACCGAGGAGCATCGCCATGGTTCGTTTGACCTGGGGGGCGTTCGCCGCCTTCCTGCTGACGGGAATCGCCGCGCCGGCCGCTCGGGGGCAGGATCAGCCCTTGAAGCTGGCGTACATCAACTCGGCCGTGATCCTGCAGAGCACGCCGGGCCGCGCCCAGGCGGAATCCACGTTCCAGCGGGAGCTGGCCGGGTTCCAGCAGCAGGTGAACGTGCTGCAGGCGCAATTCGACTCGGCGGTGACCGAGTTCAACCGCACGTCGCTGGTGCTGAGCCCGTCGGCGAAGCAGCAGCGCCAGCAGGAGCTGGGGCAGATGCAGCAGCGGACCCAGCAGCAGGTGCAGGAACTGCGGGACCGGGCGACGGCGCGCGAGCAGGAGCTGATGGCGCCCATCACGCAGCGGGTGACCGCGGTGATCGAAGGGATCCGTGCCGAGTTCAATTACGCGATGGTCTTCGACGCGGCGGCCCAATCGGGGGCGCTGGTGTCGGCGGACCGCGCGCTGGACATCTCGCCGCTGGTGATCCAGCGGTTGCAGGCCGGCGCCGGGCAGCAGGCTCCTGCGGCGGTCCAGCCCTCGGCAACACCACCGATGCAGCCCCAGGCGCAGGCGGCCGACACGACGCAGCGCACGCCCGCGCGCCCGTCGCGCGGCACGCGGCCTCCGCGGCCCTAGGGCAGGGCGAGCCGGGGCCGTGGCGTGATTGACGGCCTGACCGCGTCGGAGATCGCCACGCT
>PMIK01000264.1 GCA_003157095.1 Gemmatimonadota bacterium
CGGGCGCCGGACGGGGTGCGGCTGCTCGCGATGGGGACTCTGTCGGGCGCGGGCGGCGGTTGCCTCTGCCCGGAGAACACGGCCCTCGCCCAGGCGATCCGGGCGATTACCCTCCGGCCGGGCGAGGCGATCGTGCTCGACACCCAGGCGGGCGTGGAGCATTTCGGGCGGGCCATTGCCCGTGGCTTCGGCGACGCGCTCATCGTCACGGATCCGACATACAGCGGGACCGGCGTGGCCGTCGCGGCCGCGCGGCTCGCGGCGGACCTCGGAATCCCGCGCGTGCACCTGGTCGTCAACCGCATCCGCGGCGCCGCCGACCGGGACCGCGTCGAAGCGGACCTGGCCCGCCGCGGCGCGGGCATCGCCTTCGCTTCGATCGCTTGGCTGCCTGTTGACGACGCCGTCCTGGCCGCCGAGCCCGCCGTCGACGCGCTGCTGGCCGATCCGGTCTCGCCGTTCATGCGGGCGGTGCGCGACCTCGTCGCGACCGTGACCGCCACCCGGCCCACTGCGGAGGTCCCGTCATGAAGGTCGTCATCATCGGCTCGGGGCCAGCGGGCGTCGTCGCCGCCGAGGCGCTGCGCGCACGCGACCGGAGCCTCGAGCTCGCGATGATCACCCAGGAGCCCTATCCGCCCTACTCGCCGCCCGCCATGGCGGACCACTTCCTCAACGGCCGAGACGAGCCTCTCTTCTGGCGCGGCCGGGACGTCTGCGAGCGCCTGGCAGTGGACTACCATCCGTCGTCGCGCGTCACGAGTGTGGACGCGGCCGGCCACCGGGTGCTCCTTGATGGGGCGCCCGCGCTTGCCTGGGACCGGCTGCTCGTCGCGAGCGGGAGCCGGCTGCACGCACCCGTGGAGAACGCGGAGCTGCCGGGGGTGCACGACTTCAAGTCGCTCGCCGCTGCGGAGGAGATCGTCTCCCGCGTGCGGCGGGGCGAGGCGCGGTCGGCGGTGATCGTCGGCGCGGGCTTCATTGGGATGGAGATCGCCCTGCTGCTCGCGGACCTTGGCGTCCGGGTGGCGATCATCGGGCGGCGCGGCTGGGTGATGCCGCGGATGCTCGACACGGAGACGGCCGAGATCGCGGGCCGGGCGATGACCGCCCGCGGGGTGGAGCTCCGGCTCGGCGTCGAGGCGCTGGGGTTCGCGGAGCGCGACGGCCGGGCGGCGGGCGTGAGGATGGCTTCGGGCGAGCTGGCGACAGCGGACCTCTACGTGGCCGCGACCGGGGTCAAGCCGAATGTCAGCTTCCTGGCTGGTTCGGGCATCGAAGCTGCCTGGGGGATCACGGTCGACGATCACCTCCGGACGACCGTCCCGGACGTCTGGGCGGCTGGCGACGCCGTCGAAGCGGCGGATCGCGCCACGGGCGAGCGCTACGTGCACGCGATCTTCCCGAACGCTGTGGACCAGGCCCGGGTGGTGGCCGCGAACATGCTGGGCGGCGACGTGACCTACGCCGGCGCCGAGAGCATGAACAGCCTCAAGCACCTGGGCCTGCCGATCATGGCGGTCGGGGCGCTGGCGGGCGCACTGGTGGCGGCGCTGGCCGGGGCACTGGCGGGCGAAGGCAGCGAGCGCCCGTGTTCCTCAGCTTCGTGCGCAGCGAAGCCGGGTGCGATGTGTTTCGGGTGGTAGTGCTGGCCCCAGCCGAGACCTTCCTCCCACTTGTGCTTGTACTCGGCGTACTTGACCGTGAGAAAACCGCACGCGCCGAGGAAGGTGAGGACCAGCATGGCGGCAAGCAGCTTCTGGCGGCGGCGCTGGGCGGCCCACACGCCGGTGGCCATCGTGAAGCTGCTGCACAGGAGGATGGCGGTGTTGAGGGCGCCGAGGGGTTTGCTGAGGTAGACGTGGGCGTAGTAGAAGATCTCGGGGTGGTTGGCGCGGTAGACGGCGTAGACGCAGAAGAGGCCGGCGAACAGCAGGATTTCGGTCGCGAGGAAGAGCCACATGCCCTGCACGGCGGCGTCGAATTGCTGGCGCGGATTGTCAAACTGGTGCTGCAGGTGGGCCGAGTGCTCAGCGGCGGGCGGCTGACCTGTGGGCTTCAGTGTGGACATCGTGCTCGGCTCGCTGCGGTCAGGGTACGTTCACGGCGCTGGGCGTGCGGCGGACACATAGCCGGCGCTGCGCGGGTTGTAGACAAGGTCGCGATAGTCGTAAGGGTCGCCAACCGGGGGCGGCGAGTCAAAGTTATGGGTGGGCGGGGGGGAGGCGAGGCTCCATTCGAGGGTGGCGCCGCCCCAGGGATTGGCCGGCGCGATCGCGCCGCGGCGGGCGCTCAAGAGCAGGTTGCCGAGGATTATCGCGATGCCGGCCACCATGACGTACGAGCCGATGCTCGAAATGAATTGACGCTCGGCGAATTTTGGCAGATACGAATAGTATCGCCGCGGCATCCCCATCCAGCCCATGATGAGGAAGGGGAAGTAAAAGGCGTTGAAGCCGACGAAGGTGACGAGCCAGCCGACTACCGCGGCGGTCTTCCCGTACATCCTGCCCGTCATCTTGGGGAACCAATAATGGAGGGCCGCGAAGAGGCCGAAGCCGAAGCCGCCGAAGATGATGTAGTGGAAGTGACCCACCACGAAGTAGGTGTCGTGGGTGTGCACGTCGGTGGAGAGGGCACCCAGGATGAGGCCCGTGAGCCCGCCGATGGAGAAAAGGGCGATGAACCCCAGCGCATAGAGGAACGGGGGGTCCACCTTCACCGAGCCCTTGTACATCGTGGCCACCCAGTTGAACACCTTGATGGCGCTGGG
>PMIK01000015.1 GCA_003157095.1 Gemmatimonadota bacterium
GGATCCCCAGCAGATCCTCGGCGCTCCGGTCGTACTGGTTGGACCACGCCTGCACGCCGGTACTGGCGCGGAGCAGCTCGACGGTGACCCGCAACCGGGAGCCGGCGCGCCGCACCGTGCCGTTGACGAGGTACGCGGTGTTCAGTGCGCGGCCCAGGTCGGGCGGGCTCATCGTGGCGGCCGACTCCCGCAGCCGGCGCACGCCGGTGCGCGAAGTGACGACGAGGCGTCCGACCTGGCCGAGCCGCGCCGTGATCTCCTCCGTGAGGCCGTCGGCGATGTACGCGTCCGTCGTGTCGCGGGACGTGTTCTCGAAGTAGAGGACCGCCACGCTGTTGACCGGCGCCGCGCTGGCGCGCGGGGCGGGCCTTCGGCATGGCGGCGGCGTGCCGTCCGGGCACTGCGCGGCGCCCGGGTGTGCGACGAGGAGCGCCGCGGTGGCGAGGACCATCAGCGTTTGAGGGTGCACGTTGGATTGTCGCTCGGCGCGGATGGTATGTCCAGAGCCACCGCGCCGGCGCTACGAGCCGAACCGCGATTCGGCGCCCCCGAGCCGCCCGTAGACCCCGATGACACGACCCAAGTCGTACCACCTTCACGCGGCGCTGTGCTGCCGACGAAAAGCCCGAGGCGCAGAAGCCGGCCTCGGGCTTTGGGGAGCGGCCCTCGGTGTGGTGCCCTCTGCTCTCTACTCCCCCAGATACATCACGTGGATGTACGTGCCGAGGCGCACGTTATAGCCGAGGTACCAGCCATCGTGGTCGGGATCGGGATAGATGACGATGTCGTCGCTGTCCCACATCCAATCGGTGATGTAGCCATACTCGTAAGGCGCGACCTGGAAGTAGTAGCCGCCAACGTTGAATCGCTCACGATTGCCGCCCTGCAGCCGCCAGACGTGCTGCGCGCCGATCGGGCCCGTGAAGCGTCCGCTCTGCCAGGGGTGAGCGAGACGGAGATTCGGATCGTTGGGGCCGGCGTCGTGCCCCACCCATTGATCGGTAGCGGCATGCACGTGCGGGGCGACGGGGTGACCCGGCACGTCGGCGGTCCGCTGCACCGGCTGCGCGGCGCGGCGACCGGGAGACGCCGCCGCTGGCCGGGTGGGGGCTGGGCCGCGCGCGGGAATGTGTCCGCCGCCGAACGCAGGCTGTGCATGTTGCGCAGGATGTGCCTGTTGCGCAGGCCTCGCTTGCTGGCCACGCTGCTGTTTATCGCCGCGCGTCTGCTGGGCGAGCGCCGAGCCGGCCGCCATCATGGTCACCGCGAGGATTCCGCCTGCTACCAACAGGGGAAGAGGTCGAGCACGCATGTGCTACTCCTTGATGGTCGAGGGACATCCGTGGGACTGGGTATGACGTTACCGGACAGCGGGGCCCATCCACATCGCTCGAAAGGATGAAAACCAACCTAGCGCGAAGGGGGGATCAGGTGCGCTCGATGCGGCGCCGGCCGCGCGAGTCATGGTCCGGCTCCGGACGCGCGCCGGCATCGCTGTCACGGGTGGCACCCCCCTGCCTCGCCGCATGAACGACGAAGGCCCCCGGGCGATCCCAGGGGCCATCGTGTATGGTGCGACCCAGCATGCGCCGGGCCTCTTCGCTTCGCTATGACCAATTCTCGCAGGAGCGTGCGGGACGGGGCATGGACCAAACGAGTGGAATCTGGCCTAGATCCAAGGGACGAGGGCCACAATCAGGGATGACTCTGGCCCTGCAAAGTCCACTCGAGGGAAAGAGGTGTACATGGCCATGTTGCGGGAGCCGACCGGGCTACAGGAAAGCCGTGCGTAGCGAGATGTGTGGGTCGGGTTCGATGCTACCACCAGACTGGTCGTCGCTCACCGCACGCCGAGGGGGACTTGATGGCGTCCCGATCGTCGCATTCCTTCCGGTATGGTACCACGCGGCGTTCTCGCGGCCCTGGCGGCCGCAATGGCGGCGACAACGCTCGCCGGGCAGGAAGCGCGCACCCAAGTCGGAGCAGGCCCCGCCTATGCCCAGCCTACGGGGACGCCCGGGCGGTACCAGTCCCACGCCTACAGCGTGGGTGGCCTGGTGGAGTTCGGCCGGGCGACTGGTGCCCTTGAGGATTCTTCCCGGCAGTTCATTCCCCGAAAGCATACCACAGGACAAGATGGCATTGATGTGCTGAAGCTCGCCGGAACCGGGTTCTTGAACCAATTCACCCATTGGGATTCGGTACTCTTGCTTGGGGCCACAGGCGGAATGACCTATCTGCTTTCCCTGGACGAAAGGCACCAGCAAGACGCCATTCAAAGAGCCAATGTGATAGGGAGATCCGGAGAGAAGGTCGGCGATATTGCGGGGGTGATCCTCAATATCCCCGTTCTACAGATTGGCGGCTATTTCTTGGGTCGTGCAACAAGAGATGAGAAGTTGGTTCAGTTCAGCATGGATGTTCTGGCAACGCACGCCGTGACGCTTCTCGAAGTCGGCGCCATCTCTCAAATACCCTTTCACCAGAGACCCAATGTCGCGCGTGGCACAGAGGCTGAAGGAAGTGGGGGCATCAATGACCTGTTGAGGGGAGCTTCTTCATTCCCAAGTGGCCACATGGTAGGAGTATCGGTCTTGATGTTCAAGAGCTGGGAATACTACGGCTGGAGAGCGGGAATTCCTGCGACAATCGCAACAGCGTTCATGGGATGGGCGAGGATTGAATCCGGGGATCACTACCTGACAGACGTACTTGGCGCTGTTGCCCTGTCAGGCATTGCTTCGCTGGCAACCACAAGAAGATTCGACGCAGTCACCAAAGGCATTCCCATTTCTGACGGGTGGAGATTGACTGTACAGCGCGCACTAGGCGCCAATGATTGGGGTGTTTCAGTCACCAGAACGTTCTAGTACCGCATCTCACCGAACTGCCTGCGCGTTAGGGAGGCGTTGGGTGTTCACGGCTCCCAAGGAATGCTACACCTCGCAAGGTCGTGTCCCCACATGAGTTACCGCACAACGCGGCCGAGCGGAGCTGCTGGAGGCGCCGTGAATGAGCCGGTCGGTGCGCTTCAGCAGGGCGCCGGAGCCGGCTACGCCGCCCTGAACCTCTCGAACCGCTCGGCGAGGTAGTCCCGGTTGGGGCGGAGCCGCTCGGCTCTGGGGACGTCAATCCGCCGGCCATCCATGTCCTTGAGCCCGTGCTGCAGCATCGGGCCGTCAATCTCCGCGAGCACGTCGGCGCGGATCGCGACCCGGTAGTCGGGCGCGACGCCGAGGATGTGGGCGTCGAAGGCGCCGTGCCTGATCGTCGTACGGCGGGCGCCGGCCGGGCCTGCGCGGAACGGTGACGACACTCAGGGCCGGTCCGCCGCTGAGTTGCTTGGGCCTCCAGATGCCCCGCCGTGCGTTGATGAGAGGAACCCGAGCGCCCTCGAACTCGCAGCCCGCCTCCAGCTCTGCGAGGGTGACGACGCCGCCGCGAGCCTCCCGCAGCGCGCGAAGCTTGTCGAAGGCAGCGAGGCGGAGCCGCCAGTCGAGATCGAGGTCAGGCACCGGGCTAATCTATCTCTGGATACAAGCCGCAACAGAAGGATGTCGCGGCGATTCGGCGTGACGGTACGCTGCGGGCATGGAATCGACCACCACCCTGGCGACGATCGAGAGAATCGAGTCGAAGATCTACACTATTCGCCGCGTCCGTGTGGTACTCGACTCGGACCTTGCCGCGCTGTACGGCGTGGAGGCCCGCGTGCTGAACCAGGCTGTGAACCGGAACAAAGACCGCTTCCCGGGCGATTTCGTTCTGCACCTAAGTGCCAGGGAAACCAAGGAGTTGCAGGGTTTAAGATCACAATCTGTGATCTTAAAGCGCGGACAGCACCTCAAGTTCCGTCCTCTCGCCTTTACCGAGCACGGCGCCGTGATGGCGGCCACGATTCTCAACAGCCCACGTGCCGTCCAGATGAGCATCTTCGTGGTGCGGGCGTTTCTCCGGCTTCGGGAGTGGGTAGTGGGCCAGGCGGAATTGGCGGCTAAGCTCTCCGACCTGGAGCGGCGGGTCGGGGCCCACGACCACGAGCTGAAGGCGATCATTCAGACGATCCGGACGATGCTGGAGCCCCCGGTCCCGCCGANNCCGATGCCGAGGATGCGCTGGCGCCAGCGGATGACGTCGGCACGGCCCGCCACGGCCTCGTGCGCCGCGGGGTTCCGGTAGCGGGCGAAGTCGGCCAGTACGGGGCCGAGGGACTCCGCGAGCCACCGGCCGTCGCGCAGGGTCCGGGCGAGGTAATCGGCCATCGCCTTGGAGCTGCCGAGGATCCGCGCCCAGTCGGCCAGCGTCCGCGGGTGCGCGGCCCACGCTTCGGGCAGGTCCTCCGACTTGAGCCCGCCACGCACCGCGTCAGGCGCCTTCGCCAGCACCGGCCGCAGCACCCGCGCGCAGGTCACCTCGAGCGCCTTGGACAGCTCGACCAGCGCCGGCGCGAGGTCGAATGCCGGGTCGTCCACGTGGTCGCGGAAGATCCGCTCGGCGGTGACGACGAAGGTGCGGGTGGCGGGGTCGAGCCGGTGCCATGCCTCGTCGCCGAAGAGGTTCTGCCGCAGGTCGCGCGCGAGCCGGCCGCCGCCCGCCTGCCCCGCCTCGAACTCGACCCAGTACGCGCCGCCGGTGACCTGCGCGCGCGTCGCCTCGTCGAAGTACTGCACCGGCTCCGGCTCGGTGACGATGAGCGGCAGATCCACCATGCCGCCGTAAATGGAGACCGGCTTGTGAGGGATCAAGGGCTTGAGGTCGCATTTAGGTGATCGTCGCGGGCGGGGCGAGGCTACAGGCCGCAATCGAAGGATGGCAAAACGCTGAACGATCGCGGCTAGTCTCGATGCATGCCGCCCGTCGCTGCGCTCGCACCCGTCGAGGACATCGCCCGGAGGATCCTTACCATCCGTGGTCTGCGGGTGATTCTGGACTCCGACTTGGCCTCGCTCTATGGCGTGACAACCAGGCAGTTCAACCAACAGGTCCGCCGCAACCAGCACCGGTTCCCATCCGACTTCATCTTTCGTCTGACAGAGGACGAGGCTGCAAACTTGAAGTCACAAATTGTGA
>PMIK01000275.1 GCA_003157095.1 Gemmatimonadota bacterium
CGGCCGCACCTTCTCGCCCGGCCCAACCAGCTCGTAACCCTTCTGACCCTCGGCGAGCACGATGACCGCCGGCTGGTCGGGTTTCTCGCCGCGCTTGTGGACGTATTCGAGGAAGTTCTCGAGCTTGGGCGGCGTCTTGCCCGGCCCGGCCTTGCCGCTCTTGACGTCCCATAGCGCGAACTGTGGCGGCTGGCGCGCGTCCGTCTTGCGATTGTAGGCGCCCGGCCGTTCCACCATGGCCGCGAAATGGCTGTTGGTGAAGCCGAGGAAGGTGACGCCGCCCCCGCCCGCGACGGTGCCGATGACGGTGTCCGCGTCCACGTCAATGACCTTGTCCCCCAACCCGTAGAGGCGCCGACCTACCGGATCCACGATGATGTAGTCGGCCCGGGCGTTGCCGAGGGCCATCCGCTTGACGACGTGATAGTGTGGGTTCTGGGCCGCGACCGTAGAGGCGGCGAGGGCCAGAAGGGCGCCTGCGGCGGCATGTAAGCGAAGCATGGCAACTCCCGAAAAGAGGCTCTGAGGCAAACGTCGTGACTGTGTCGAGTGCAGCGGGCCAACTGGCCGTGCCAATCAGGGGGTAGAATGCTCGGACGATTGGGCCCCCTCTCGACCCGGGTCAGGCTGGCCGGGGCGACGAAATCCCGAACTTGTAGCCGTCCGGATCCCGCAGCCGGAACATGCGGGCTCCCCACGGCATGTCGGCGGGCTCCGAGTCGAGGGCGCCGCCGCGCGCCTTGATCCCCATCGCGATCGCGTCAATGCTTTGTGTCGTCGTGATCTGCAGCGAGAAGCCCTCGCCCTTCACCCGATCCCAGCCCTTGGCGCCGTCGTCCTGATTGATCGAGATCCGGGCCTCGCCGGCTATGAGCGCAACCGACCTCAGCTTGCCGTCGCGCTCGATCTTCCGGTCGACGGTGAAACCCACCACGTCGCAGTACCAGGCCAGGCTCTTCTGGATGTCCTTCACGGTCAGCGAGAGCGAGAGGGTGCGCGCACGGAGGGACTCAGGCTCGGTGCGATTGGTGGCGCCGTCGGGGACCGGTGCATTGGGGCTCATGGGATCTCCAGTAGGGGGAGTAGGAGTGCGGAGGGCCGATCGCGGCAGCTCCACGCCTAGCGCAGGAACTCCTGCACCAGCGACTCGTGCTGCAGCCAGCTGGCCAGTATGCGGTTCTGCCTGATCGGGTCGGTATCAAACTTCCAGTACGTCGCGGGGAACGGCGTCGTGATGGTCGCGACGCCCGTCACCTCGGGGTCGCCGCCGACGTGGTCGGCATGGTCCACCATCACGACGAGCGTTGTGTCGCCGCCGGGGCGGTGCAGCGCACGACCCAGCACCCACAGGGAGTCGTTGGTGGACATGGCCGCGTACCAGTGCCCTCCGCAGGGAATGGCCTCCGAGTTGTGATGCGAACGGCGGCCGGCCTCCTCGGCGGCATGCTCTTCCCGCGCCGTGGTGGCGGAGTCCACGGGCGGCTGCAGCGTGTCCACCTGGCCGCGCGTCAGCAGGACAAGCATGTGCGAACTGTGCGTGTGCTCGCCCGAGCCCGTCGAGACGTAATCCATGTCATATCGTACCCGCCGCGACAGGTCGCCGGAGTTGGATCCCTCACCCTGTGCCACACCTCTCGTGGCGCCCACGACGAGGACCGGCAGTACGACGGCAAGAAGGCGGGCGGAAGCAGGCCAAGCCAGGGCGATCGTGCGTAGGACGTCCTTGCCGTTCATGGGTACCTTGCTCGCTGTTGGCGGGATTCTGCGTACGGTACCTTGCCGGTGCCGCTGTGGCTAGAGGGCGGGCTCACACCCGGAGCGCCTGTCTGCTCGTCGTCCGGCGCGGCCTACTGCGGTGAACGCAGGTGGTCGGCGATCCGCTGGAGGCGAGCCCACGCCCCGCTCCTGGACGGTACGAGCGGCAACTCGAAGAGACCGGCGCTGGTCTGATTGATGACGTTGCCGCTCAGAGTCACGTCGGTGCCCCTGGCACCCGGCGCGACCGTGGCGTGGATCGTCGTCGCGTAGTCATTGCCGTACGAGACGATGTGGAACGGCGCGGCCGTGAGGACACCCGTGGCGGGGTCGCTCGCAGCGATCGCCAGCGACTCGGCGGTGACGGCGGCCACGACACGTGGGTAGACGGTCGCGGGCGCAGCATCGAAGTGCAGAACGAACACGTTCCGCTCCGGCACCCAGCCGGGGGGATTGTGGAACGTCACGGTGCACGCGACGAACGCCATCGTCGCGATGGCCGCAAGGGGCAGACGGCGACCGTTGACCACGGCAACTCCCTTCAGAGATGGTGTCAGATATGCGCAGTCGGAGTGGCAAGCGCCAGCGCGGCCGAGCGGCGTCGCGCCGGCGGGAGCCGGGCCACGGCAGGCTGATGCGTGCGGCCGAGCTCCGGCGGCTGGCCGCTTGGTGGAAGCTGGTCGGTCCGCATCCAGACGCCGGTAGACGTCCAGGCGGCGCTTCACACCACAGGCCGCATCGCCATCGAGCCGCCCTTCCTCGACCTATCCGTCCAGGCCCACGGTGACATCGGGATAGAGCTTCCGCATGCACTCGGGACAGATGCCGTGGCTGAACTCCGCCTCCGATCTTCGGGACTCCCATAAGCGCCCCCTGTGACGCCACCGCGCTACCGCCGCGCCGTCAGCGAACCGTCGCCGGCCAAGGCGGCAGCGGGACCTGCGGCAGAAGACACGTGCCGGGTATGCGCACACAACACGATGGGACCCGAACCCGTGAGCGCTACAGCGCCGAGCCGGATCCTCGCGGGTGCCTTGGCGATAGCCGCCGCCTTCAGAACCGGTGCGGGACTTGGGTACGTTTCCGGGCAATCAACCTCGATCTCCGATTGGAGGCCGCGATGCGTTCCGGTTTCGTCTTCCTCTCAATGCTGGCATCGGCTCTCGCGCTATCACCCAGCAGCAGCCGCTCACAGCAGGCCACGCCGCGCCCACTCGCGATCAACCTCGACCCCGCGGCCACCGGCTACACTCCGGTGCTCACGGGGCCGCCGACAACGGTCGGCCTGCGCTCCGGCTACGTGGTGCTTGCCCCTGGTACGTCGGTAGGGCGCCATTCCACCGAGCGCTACGAAGAGCTGATCGTCGTGCTCAGCGGCGCCGGCGAGCTCAGTCTGACAGGTCGGTCACCGCTACCTTTGCGTGAGGGAACGGTAGCCTACAGCCCGCCCCATACCGAGCACGACGTGCTGAACACGGGGGCCGTGCCGCTCCGCTACTTGTACATTGTGGCGCCTGATCGGCGGTAGATCTGCCCCCCTGACGACCCCTACGGGTCGGGTGCATCGTTAACCCGGCAGGCGTTGTGCGCTTGGTGGGAAGTAGCCGGCCGCTGAGACACCTTTCGTCAGGTGACCTGACCGGGGTCAACTGCCGTCGGCACGGAGGTCGCCACAATGTACTTGCTGGCATCGTTGCTACTCGCTGTCGCGCCGCGCCTCGCGGCCCCGCCCGCCGACTCCCTGATGATCGAGGTGGCCGGGCATGTGATGGTTCTACACGCCGCGGAGCTGGCTGCGCTCCCGCGCGACTCCGTACGCTGGACAGAACACGGCGCGCTCCACACGTTCGCCGGCATCCGCCTGACCGATCTGCTCCGGCACGTGGGGGTGCCGATCGACAGCCTTCGGGGCGCCGATCTCACCAAGCGTGTGGTGGTGGAAGCTGCCGACCGCTATCGTGCGGTCTTCGCGCTCGCGGAAATCGTACCGGGCATCGGATCGCGCGTGGCGCTGGTGGCCGATCTGCAAGACGGGCAGCCGCTGCCGGCGGCGGCAGGACCACTTCGCCTGATCGTGCCCGCCGATGGGACGGGTTCTCGCTCCGTGCGGCAGGTCATTGCTCTGCGCGTGCGTGACGAGCCCTAGTTGTTGGTCGGCCACCACACGCAGGAGCGAGTGATGCGCTGGCTGGGCATTACCTGCGTTGGGGCTCTGGCGGTCGGCGCTGTCGTGCCGGCGCGTGCACAGGTGGCCCCGGCGTCGCGCGGCCTGGTTCTCGCCGCGGGCACCACACTGTACGACTCCGGCCTCCTCGATTCGATCGTCCCGATCTTCGAGCGCCAAACCAGTTATCACGTGCGCGTCGTGGGCTGCGCCACCGCCCAGTGCCTCCGTCTNNGATGTCCTCATCACGCACGCTCCGGCGGCCGAATCGGCGTTCGTTCGCGCCGGGCATGTGGCGCGCCGAATGGTGGTGGCCTGGAACTACTTCACCATCGCCGGCCCGGCAGGCGATCCGGCCGGTACCGCACGGAGCCCGACCGCCGCCGCGGCCTTGCGCGCCATCGCGCAGGCACACGCGGGATTCGTCTCACGGGGAGATTCCTCGGGAACGCATCAGCGGGAGCTGGCGCTCTGGCGGGCTGCGGGCGGCAGGCCGGAGTGGTCCGGGTACATCGAGAGCGGCCAGGGAATGGCGGCGACCCTGCGGTTGGCCAACGAGCGCAGTGCCTATGTCCTCTGCGACCGCGCCACG
>PMIK01000301.1 GCA_003157095.1 Gemmatimonadota bacterium
CGTGCGAGGGGTGCTGCGGGAGGAAGGGCTGAGCGTGGACGACGACGCTATCGAGATCATCGCGCGCGTGGCCGACGGCGGTCTCCGGGACGCGCTCTCGGTCCTCGACCAGGCGACTGCGTTCGGCGAAGGAACCCTGACCGCCGCGCGGGTGCGCGAGGTGCTCGGACTGGTGGGGGACGAGCTGTTTGCGGAGCTGCTGGCGATCGTCTCCGAGCACCGGGCCGCCGACGTTTTCCCGTTCGTCGCGAAACTGGTGGAAGCGGGTCTGGATCTCACCGCGTTCACCGACGGCGCCGGCGACCTGCTGCGCGCGCTCCTCGCCACGCGGCTGGGCGGCAGACCGGACGGCGTGTCTTCGGCTCTGGGCGCGCACGTGGTCCGGATTGCCCCCCAGTTCGAGCCCGGCGATCTCCTGCGCATGCTGCGGGTGCTCGAGGAAACCGAGGAGCCGATCCGGCGCGGCGCGAATCCCCGCCTCGCCGTCGAGACGCTGCTGGTTCGCTGGACGCTCATGGACCGCACCATTCAGATAGCGGAACTCCTGAGTGGGCAGGGGGCCGCGAAGTTGCCGGACGGCCCTGGGCGGAATGCGGGGGAGTTGCCAGACGGCAAGGGCGGAAGTGGTTACCAGTCGGCCGGCGCGAGAGAGCAGACAGTGCCCCTGGTGCGCGACGCGGGCGCGGTGCGCGAGGCGACGCCTGCAGCTCCGGCCGGAATTGCGTCCGCCACGCCGCCCGCGCCGGCCGCGCACTCCGTGCCTCCGGTCCCCGGCGGCCCGCTCACGCTCGAAGCGCTTCGCGCCGCCTGGCCCGACATCGTCCTCGCCGCGAGGGCCGAGAAGCCGATGATGGCGAGCGCACTGGAGGATGCCGAGCCGGTCGCCTGCGATGGCGCGGCACTCCGCCTTCGGGCCCTCGGCGGCAATCCGATGACCGCGGAGGGTCTGAATCGTGCCCGGGCATCCATCGAGGCCATCGTCGGGCGCGTCATGGGCGCTCCCCTGCGGGTCGTGGTGGGCGGGGGCCCGGCCGGACCTCGCAGCGGCGCCGCGGCACCGCCGGGCGCGGTCACGGCGCCGGCGCCGACGGCGGCGGTGAAGGAGTTGACCGACCCTCCGGCGCCGGCTCAGCGGGTCACCGCAACCGGTGCCAAGGCCGAGCGCCTGAAGGCCCTGCGCAAGAGGGCGCCGATGCTGGATAGCGCTATGGACAGCTTGGACTTGGAGCTTCTCGACTAGCCATTGCCACAGGCCCTTGCCGGGCCTAGGTTTCCTCCAATGACCGATCTTCGCGGACTCCTGCAGTTTGGGCAGCAAATGCAGGGGCGATTGGCGGCAATCCAGAGCGAATTGGCGCAACGCACCGTGACGGGCTCTGCTGGCGCTGGCATGGTCACGGTGACGGCCGACGGCCGGGGTCAGGTGAGAGAAGTGCACATAGATCCCAGCCTGCTGGGCGGTGACGTCGAGATGCTTGAGGATCTCGTCGTAGCTGCCGTGGCGGAGGTGCAGAAGCGGGCGGCGGACCTGGCGCAGGACGAGATCAAGAAGGTCCAGAGCGTCCTGCCGTTTCCGCTGCCTTACTCGTTGTAGCCGTGTCCGCCATCGAGGAGCTGGTCGCGGAGTTCGCGAAGCTCCCGGGTATCGGTCGCAAGACGGCGCAGCGCCTGACGTACTTCCTGCTCAAGCAGCCTCGTGAGGAGTCTGCGCGGCTTTCCCGTGCCGTGGCTGCGCTCGGTGAGCGTGTCCACGCGTGCTCGAGTTGCGGGGACCTCACGGAGGCGGATCCGTGCGCCATCTGCGCCGATCCCAGGCGCGACGCCGGACTGATCTGCGTGGTGGAGGAGGCTTCCGACGTGGCGGCCGTCGAGCGGGCAGGCGAGTACCGGGGCCGCTACCACGTGCTGGGTGGGCGGCTCTCGCCGCTGGACGGCGGCGGGCCCGACCGTCTGAACATCCCTGCGCTGCTGGGCCGCCTGGCCAACGGATCGGGAGTGCGCGAGGTGATCGTGGCGACCAACCCGTCGGTGGAGGGGGAGGCGACGGCGCACTACGTGGAGCGGACGGTGCGCGTGCGCTCGCCGGACGTGGTGGTCAGCCGCCTGGCGCGGGGCCTGCCGGTGGGAGGCGAGTTGGAATACGCCGACGGCGAGACCATCGCCCAGGCCTTGTCGGCGCGCCGCCAGTTCCCGGGCGCGTGAGGCATCGCGGGCTGTACCTCGCGGCGGCCACGGCGGCCGGGTTCCTGGCCGGCGCCGCGCTGGCGCAACGCTCCATGGGGAAATGGCGGTCCGCGCTGTTCAGCGGCCGCCCCTTGCGCCGCTTGGCGGCGTTGGGGTATTTGAGCGGGCACCCGGGGGTCGAGTCCGTGCAGGTGCTGCGCGACTACCTTGCCTGGGAAGAGCATCCCGCCCTCCGCCGCCGGGCGGAGTCCATCGTACGCCGGATGGAAGCGCAACTCTCGTAGCAGCGGAGCCCGGATGCCTGGTGCGTCGAGCTGGTCGTTCCGCGAAGAGGACTACAAGGCCATCACGGAGCACATGAGTGGCCTGTTGCGGGAGACCAACGTCAAGAGCCTGATGCTGGTAGACCGCAACGGCCAGGTGGTCGCGAACGTGGGGGAGCCGCCCCAGTTCGACCCGCAGGCCTTCGCGTCCCTCACCGCCGCAGATTTCAGCGCCAACGACCAGCTCGCGAAGATGATCGGCGAGCACGAGTTCTCCTCGCTCTTCCATCAGGGCGAGAAGGAGTCCATGTACCTCGCGGACGTGGCGCGGCGCGTGATCCTGGTGGCGCTGTTCGACAGCCGCACGACGCTCGGCCTGGTGCGGCTGAAGGTCAAGGGAACGGTCGAGATCCTCACCCAGGTGTTCGAGGAGATGTTCAACCGGTCCGGCACGCAGAACGCCAAGGTCGAGGGCTTCGGCACCAAAGAGGCGGAAGATGAGATCGACAAGCTGTTCGGGGACTGACGGGAGAGGACTCGCGCCATGTCGATGATCAACTACGCCTCGCGCGAGATCAACTGCAAGCTCGTCTACTACGGCCCGGGTCTGTNNTGATCTCGCTGGCCACCGAGACCGAGCGCACGCTGTTCTTCGACTTCCTGCCCGTGGACCTTGGCACGATCCGGGGGTTCAAGACCCGGTTCCACCTCTACACCGTGCCGGGCCAGGTGTACTACAACGCCAGCCGCAAGCTGATCCTGAAGGGCGTGGACGGGATCGTGTTCGTGGCGGACAGCCAGGTCGAGCGCATGGAGGCGAACATCGAGTCCATGCAGAACCTGTACGACAACATGTCGGAGTACGGGTACGACCTGACCAGGCTGCCGTTCGTGATCCAGTACAACAAGCGCGACCTCCCCAACGCCTCGCCGGTCAAGGACCTGCAGGCCGCCCTCAATCCCGGCTGGCTCCTGGCCAACCCGGACCGGCAGCGGGTGACGCCGGACCCCAACTGGTCGGGTGATTACCTGGTGTGGCAGCTGCCGACCGGAGAGTGGATCGAGCGGGCGCCGACCTACGAGGGGGTGGCGATCACGGGCGACGGGGTGTTCGAAACGCTCAAGGCCGTCAGCAAGCTGGTTCTCAAGTCGCTCGGCTGACCGGGCATGTGGACCCTGCCCAACATCCTGACGCTCGCGCGGATCGGCCTGGCACCGGTCATCGCGCTCCTGCCCTTCATCGAGGGGTACTGGCCCAAGGTCATCGCGTTCATCATCTTCGTCATCGCCGCGGTGAGCGACGTGGTGGACGGCTACCTCGCGCGCCGCAGCAAGCAGGTGACCGACCTCGGCAAGTTGCTCGATCCCGCCGCCGACAAGGCCCTGCTGATCGCGACGCTGGTGCCGATCTACTGGATCACGCGCAATCCGACCATGCTCTACGGCATCCCGTGGTGGGGCAGCCTGCCGCTGTGGGTGGCGGTGATGCTGGTGGGCCGTGAGCTGCTGATGACGCTGTTCCGCTACGAGGCGAAGAAGCGCGGCATCGTCATCCCCGCGGGCCGCGAAGGGAAGATCAAGGCGATCCTGCAGTATCTCTTCATCGGCGGCACCATCGCATGGTTCGCGTGGAAGGACTTCCTCGTGAAGACGGGCTTCACGGGGCGGCTCCGCGATGCCTGGGACAAGTTCCACGGCGGCTTCGTCGCCGTGACGCTCGGCTTGGCCGTTGTGCTCACGATCTACTCCTTCATCGTCTACCTCTACAAGTATCGCGCGCTGTTCCGCGCGTCCCCGCGCTAGTGCGGCTCCAACTCGTCCCGTCGAGTGAGGCGCGTCCGAAGCGGGGCCACGCGTTGGGACGGCGCTAACCGATGGACTGCGAGCTGCTGACCGTCGGCACCGAGCTGCTGCTCGGATTCACGGTTGACACGAACGCGGCGGTGGCGGGCCGGGCCCTCGCTGCGGCGGGCATCCGGCTGACGCGGCGGAGCACCGTCGGCGACGATGCAGCGGCGGTGCGCGAGGCGGTGGGTGCGGCCCTGGATCGCGCCGGAACGGTCATCGTCACCGGCGGCCTGGGGCCCACGCCGGACGACCTCACGCGGNNGCCGACGTGCCGAGCGGCGCCACGGTGCTGCCCAATCGCTGGGGAACGGCGCCGGGCCTGTGGCTCGAGGACGAGCGCGGCCGCCTGGCCGTGCTGCTCCCGGGCGTGCCGGCGGAGATGCGCGGCCTCCTCGAGCAGGAAGTGATTCCGCGCCTCACCGGCCGGCGGCAGCGCACGGACGCGCAGCCGCACGGGGGCACGGAGGTCATCGTGTCCCGCCAGCTGCGCACGACGGGCATATCGGAGTCGGCGCTCGCGGATCGTGTCGGCGACGCCACGCGCCTCCTGGGCGAGCACGTGACCCTCGCCTGGCTTCCCGGTCCGGAAGGCACCGATCTCCGGCTCACGGCGTGGGGTCTNNCCGGCGGACGCCGCCAACGCCGCGCTGGCCAAGGCGGCTGCCGTCCTGCGCCCGCTCGTGGGCGCCCACTGCTACGGCGAGGATGACGCCGATCTGGCGGCGCTGATCCTCGGAGAGCTGGAGCGCCGCAAAGCACACCTGGCGGTGGCGGAATCGTGCACCGGCGGCCTGTTGAGCGGCCGCCTGACCGCGATCCCCGGCAGCTCCCGGGTGTTCCTGGGTGGCGTCGTGGCGTACGACAACGAGGTGAAGCTCGGGCTCCTCGGTGTCTCGGCGGACACCATCGCCGCCCACGGCGCCGTGAGCGAGGAGGTGGTGCGGCAGATGGCGTCCGGCGTCGCGCGGACCTTCGGCGCGGACGTCGCGCTGGCGGTG
>PMIK01000124.1 GCA_003157095.1 Gemmatimonadota bacterium
CCCTCGCCGCGCGTACTGGCCCAGTAGTAGTACGTCCCCTCCGCATCGGCGACGAAGCTGGCTTCCCGCGTCTCACCCGGCGGGACCACGAGCGTGTCCATCACCGTCACCCGGCGCCGGGCGAGGCCGTGAACCACGAGCGTCGCTCCGGTGCGATTGGTGACGCGCGCCCGGATCTCGGTGCCGGCGCGCACGCGCAGCAGCGGTCCCGGATCCTGGAGCGGCTTCCCCGCCTCGCCAAAGGCGAAAAGCGTCACGCCAGGATGGTCTTCGCCCAGCGGGTGCCAGTCGCCCAGCCGCGCCTCGATCGCCACGGTGAGGACGCCGCGCACCAGCCTGCCCGCGGGGGCGCGGTTGTCGTTGAACTGGATCGCTGGTCCTGGAGCGGCGGGCGGCGAGTATGCGCCGGTCAGGCCGACGAGGCCCGACACGAGCCAGAAGATCAAACGCATGACATGCCCTTCAATGAAGGTTGGCGAGAGTTCGTCACGACTCGCGTGGGTTCAGCAGGTGCGAACCGGGCCGCCGGGCCCGGTCACCGCTTCACGACGTCCATCACGTACACGTCGCTCTGGCGATCTTCCATGGCGAAGAAGATCCGCCCTCCGCCGACGGTGACCTCGGGCCGGTACGACGGGTGGTTCGGGTCGTCGAACCGGACCAGGAGCTGCGGCGCGCCGCCCGCGGCCGGAATGGCCCGGATCGATGCCTTGCCGGCGGCGTCGTGACTCTTGAAGTAGATGGACTTCCCGTCCGCACTCCACGACGGCACTTCGCCCAGCAGGCCGGCGCGCGCCGGATCCAGGAGGACCCGCTCCGGGCCGGAGTCCACCGGGATGATGCCGATGCCCCCCCCGACCAGTTCGTGGCTGAAGACCAGCCAGCGCCCATCGGGCGACCAATCCGGCCAGTAGCCGGCCGCGAGGCGCTCCACCGGCGACCCCCAGCTCTTGTCCGGCCGGCGACGCGCGATCCAGACGCCCCCGGGCGGGTTCAGGTCCCCGAAGACCAGGGCGGCGCCGTCCGGGCTCCAATGCGCGACCGCTTCCTGGCGAGGCGACGAGGTGACCTGCTGCACGGCACCGCCGTCCAGCGGCTGGACGAAGATGTCGCGCGATCCCCCGCGCCAGGAGTGAAAGGCGACTTCGCGGCCGTCGGGCGATAGCGCCGGAGCGTAGTCGTCGTACGCGTCGTTGGTGAGCCGCTCGGGCGCGCCGCGGGGGAGCGCGATCCGGTACGCCTGCCCCTTGCCCGTCAGGTCCGAGTGGTACATCAGCCACCTGCCGTCGCGCGTGACGTACGGCTCCTCGATGACCTGATCGCCGGTCGTGACCTGCTCGGCGCCTGCCGCCGAGACCGGCGGATGTGCGGGGAACGGCAGCGACCAGATGTTGCTGCTCGCCGAGAGGGGCGCATACGTCAACCGAGTGCCGTCGGCCGAGAGCGCAATGGACTGGGCGCCCAGCCCCGTGGTCAGGCGCAGTGGTGCGCCGCTGGCCCGGCCTTCCGAGGTGACGCGTTGGGCGAAGATGTCCCGCGGTCCGTCGCGGTCGGAGACGAAGTACAACCACCGTCCATCGGACGACCACGCCGGACTCTGGTTGAGGGAGGTGCTGTCGGTGACCGTGACGGTGGCGCCGTCCTTCACGCGCACCACCACGATCCGGCTCGGCGAGAGGTTGGAGAACACGATCCCCGGCTGGAGGTAGAACGCGTTCCCCGAAGCACAGGCGATCAGCTTCGCGTCCGGCGACCAGCGGCAGAGCGCCGGTTTCTGGATGGTCGCGACCAGCCGCTCCCGCCGCTGATTGGCCCACAACATGAGCGAATCGTCCACCACGTAGGCGATGGTCTTGCCGTCGGGAGACCACTCCGCCGACACGATCGGGGCGCCCGCCGGGGCTGGGATCTCGGGCCGCGGGTCACCGCCGGACGATGGAGCGCTGAACACGCCGCCACGCGCGAGGAAGAGGATGCGCGTGCCGTCGGCGGACCAGTACGGTTCCCACTCCACCTCAGTGCTGTCGCTGGTGAGCGGGATCGCGCGTCCGCCGGCGACCTGCCGCACGAAGACGCGCAATGCCACCGACGTGCCGGCGGCGTAGGCGACCGATCGCCCGTCGGGCGAGAGCGCCGGCATGATCTCGAGCCCGCGGTCGTANNGCGTCCGTGTGTCCGTGCGTCGGTGCGTCCGGCCTTTGGAGCGCGGCGGCGAACTCTCCCGCTGTGGCGAAGCGGTCGGCCGGCAGCTTTTCGAGCGCCGTGTGCACGGCCGCCGCGACGTTGGCGGGCACGGTCTTCCGGAGGTCGGAGAGCCGCGCCGGCTCGGCGGTCATCACCTTCGCCACCACGGCCTGCGCCGTGGGGCCCGTGAACGGCGGCTCGCCCGCGAGCATCTCGTACAGCACGCAGCCGAGGGCGTACACGTCGGAGCGCCCGGTCAGCTCGCGCTCCCCCATGGCCTGCTCCGGGCTCATGTAGTGCGGCGTGCCGAGGCTCATCCCTGTCTCGGTCATCCGCGTCCCGCCCTCGGAGCGGCTCACCGCCAGCGCGATGCCGAAGTCCGCCACCACCGCGTGGCCCCGTTGCAGCAGGATGTTCTCCGGCTTG
>PMIK01000093.1:0-3742 GCA_003157095.1 Gemmatimonadota bacterium
GATCGGCACGCTCACCGAAACGCTGGACTGCATTGACCTCGCCAAGCGGAACGGCTATGCGACGGTCATTTCGCACCGCTCGGGCGAGACCGAGGACACCTTCATCGCGGACC
Organism: Gemmatimonadota bacterium; assembly: GCA_003157095.1. GTDB lineage: Bacteria > Gemmatimonadota > Gemmatimonadetes > Gemmatimonadales > JACORV01 > Fen-1245. The sequence goes on from PMIK01000093.1 coordinate 114, forward strand.
TCGCCGTCGCGACGGGAGCCGCGCAGATCAAGACGGGGAGCGCGAGCCGCACCGATCGCGTGGCGAAGTACAACCAGCTGCTGCGCATCGCCGAAGAGCTGGACGACGACGCCTTCTATCCGGGGAAGTCGCTATACCGGCCTTGACCAAGCGGGTGCTGGTCGGGCTCGTGGTGCTCGGCATGGTCGGGTTCGCGGCCGAGGGCGGCGAGTACGGAACGTTGGACCTGTTGCGCGTCAGGGGCCGGGTCCAGCGGGAGCAGGCGGCCATCGCGCGGCTGCGCAACGAACTGGACTCCCTGGCGCGGGTGGAGCAGGCGCTCACCACCGATCCGGCCACGCAGGAGCGGGTGGCGCGGGAAGTGTACGGGATGATCCGGCCGGGCGAGATCCTCTACCAGGTCGTGCCGGCCGACAGCGTGCGGCGCCCGTAGAGCGGGGAAACCTCCAACGGCTGGCAGCGCGGAGGAGTTATGGCCTTTGTCTCCTGGAAAGACGAGTACGGCGTCGGCGTGGTGTCGGTGGATCAGCAGCATCAGAAGCTGTTCAGCCTTCTGAACGCGCTGGAGGCACACCTGCACGGCGGTGCGCCCAAGATGGACGTGGACCGCGCGGTGGCCGAACTGGAGCAGTACTACCGGTACCACTTCACCGACGAGGAGCGGATGCTGGGGATGCTGGGAACGGCCCCGAGCGCCGATCATCGGAAGCAGCACGCCTGGTTCATCGCCGAAGTCGCCAAGGCCGGGCTCGACCGCGTCGAGGGCAAGGACGTGAATCCGCTGGATCTGGTGGAGTTCCTGCGGGACTGGCTGGTGAATCACATCCTGGTGGTGGACCGCGGGGCATTCAGCGAAGCCAATGCTCGTCTTGACCGGTTGTGAGGGCAGGACTAGGTTTGGTGCCAGCGACGCGGGGTGGAGCAGCCTGGTAGCTCGTCGGGCTCATAACCCGAAGGTCGCGGGTTCAAATCCCGCCCCCGCTACTCGAGAGGCGGTTCCGCAGCGGGAGCCGCCTCTCTGCATAGCAGGCCAGAGTAGCTCAGGTGGTTAGAGCAGCGGAATCATAATCCGCGTGTCGGGGGTTCGAATCCCTCCTCTGGCACTCCCTCACAACTCACGCCAGGCTGACATGACGTCGCCACGGCACGCCTCCGGCCCTCGGCGCGCGCTCGCACCCGAGCACGCGCCGGCGCTGGCCGTATCCGGCGTCGGTCGGAGTGCCGGCCGCGGGCCGTCTTGACGGGCCGGCGCCCGCGGCGTAGATGCTTGGGGCGTCCTCAGCACTGTCGCTCCACCGCATATGAGGCCGCCGCTCAATTCGCGCGCCCGGCGCGCAGGGAGGAAGGATGATCCTCGTCCGTAGCCTGGGAATCGCACTGCTGGTGTTGCCCGCACTGGCCGCGTGGTCTGGCGGGCCGCCACGGCACGCCGCTCCGCAGTCGCCCTTCGGCGACGTGACCCTGACGGCGAGCCCTTCCCGCTATGAAGGGAAGTGCCCCGTCCGGGTCCACTTCGACGGGAAGGTCGGCGTCACAGCGCACCCGATGGTGTTCAACTACCACTTCGAGCGCAGCGACGGCGCCAAGAGCGAGGTCAAGATGATCCACGTGACGAACCCGAACGCGCAGATCATCGGGGTGCATGAATGGTGGCAGCTCGGCGCGCCAGGTCAGCACCTCCAGGTCTGGGAGAAGCTGCACGTGGCGTCCGGCAACACGCGCATCGAATCGAATCAGGCGGGCGCCGAGATCAACTGCAGGTAGTGAGTCGCGCGGCGGTCTCGAGCATCGAGCCCCGGTCCGGTGACGGCACGACGGGCCGGGGCTGCTCCCGTGTACCCTCGCCGTGCCGGTGGCGATGCGAGCAGCAACGCCGCACCTTGAGCCGTATCCATCAGGCAGCCCCGATCTCAGCCTCCACGTGGAGACACCCGTGCATCTCGTCTTCGCCCTGCTGCTCGCCGGCGCCCAGCAGCTTCCCGGCCAGGTCCCCGACACCATCCGCGCCACCGTGCACCGGCTCTTCGGCACGCGCGACTTCGCGCCGGAACGGTTCGGTCCCGCACGCTGGATCGAGAACGGCGCCGCCTACACGACGGTCGAGCGCGCCGCCGACGGGCATGGGATGGACATCGTCCGCTACGAGACGGCGACCGGAGCGCGCAGCGTCTACGTTTCCGCGCAACGGCTGATCCCTGCGGGCGACAGCGTACCGCTCGGATTCGACGACTACACCTGGTCGTCCGACCGGTCGTTGCTGCTGCTCTTCACGAACACGCGGCGCGTATGGCGGGAGAACACCCGCGGCGACTACTGGGTCCTGGATCGCCGCACCGGGCACCTCGGGAAGCTGGGTGGCGACGCGCCCGCCTCGACGCTGATGTACGCCAAGTTCTCTCCCGCCGGGGACCGCGTTGCGTACGTGCGGAACGGCGACCTCTACGTGGAGCGGCTCGCCGACGGCGCGATCACCCGGCTCACCACCGGCGCCACGGCGGCGCTCGTCAACGGCATGACCGACTGGGTCTACGAGGAGGAGTTCGGCCTGCGCGACGGCTTCCGCTGGTCGTCCGACGGGACGCGGCTCGCATACTGGCAGTTCGACATGACCGGCGTGGGAACGTTCCTGCTCATCAACGACACCGACTCGCTCTATCCGTACACCGTTCCGGTGCAGTACCCGAAGGTCGGCACGGCCAACTCGGCGGTGCGCGTCGGTGTGGTGAGCGCCGCCGGTGGGCCCACGACCTGGATCCAGGTTCCGGGCGATCCCCGCAGCAACTACCTGCCCTGGATGGAGTGGGCGGGTCCGCAGGAACTGCTCGTCCAGCACCTCAACCGGCGACAGAACGCCGACGACGTCCTGATGGCCGACGCCGCGACGGGCGCGGTGCGCACCGTCCTGTCGGAGCGCGACAGCGCCTGGGTGGATCTCGAGACCGGCCTGCCCTGGCTCGACGGCGGCCGCCGGTTCCTGTGGACCAGCGAGCGCGATGGGTGGCGCCACGTGTACGCGGTCTCGCGCGACGGGCGCGACGTGCGGCTCGTGACTCCCGGCAACTACGACGTCGTCCAAGTCGAGGCGGTTGATTCGGCGGCCGGCATGCTGTACTTCATCGCCTCGCCCGCCAACGCGACGCAGCGCTACCTGTACCGCGCCCGGCTCGACGGACGCGGCCGCGCGGAGCGGGTTACGCCACCGGGCGCGACGGGCAGCCACAGCTACAACATCTCGCCGGACGCGCACTGGGCCATCCACACCGCGTCGGCCTCCGACTCGCCGCCGGTGCTCGACCTGGTGCGTTTGCCGTCGCACGAGGTCGCGCGCACGCTGGTCGATAATCGGAAACTGCGCGCCGCGGCCCAGCCGTTCCTCTCGCGCCCGACGGAGTTCTTCACGCTCGCCGTGGACAGCGGCGTGACGATTGACGGCTTCATGATCCGGCCGCGCGACTTCGATTCGACGCGCNNGGGTCGCTCTGGTACCACGCGATCGCCGACCTGGGGTACCTGGTCGTGAGCTTCGACAACGAGGGCACGCCCGCGCCCAAGGGCCGCGCGTGGCGCAAGGCGGTGTACGGGCAGATCGGCTCGCGCTCCAGCCGCCAGCAGGCGGAGGCGATCCGTGC
>PMIK01000093.1:3756-4054 GCA_003157095.1 Gemmatimonadota bacterium
GTGGACTCGACCCGGGTCGCGATCTGGGGCTGGAGCGGCGGAGGGTCGAGCACTTTGCAGGCCATGTTCCGCTACCCGGATGTCTACCAGGTCGGGATGGCGGTGGCGTCGGTGGCTGACGAACGGCTGTACGACACGATCTACCAGGAACGCTACATGGGGCTGCTGCCCGACGACGCGGCGGCCTACGACCGCGCATCGGCCATCAACTTCGCCGAAGGGTTGAAGGGCCGCCTGCTCATCGTGCACGGCTCAGGCGATGACAACGTGCACTATCAGGGCGACGAGCGGCTGGTCA
>PMIK01000308.1 GCA_003157095.1 Gemmatimonadota bacterium
GTGAGGGGTGAGAAGTGAGAAGGCGACGTGAGAGGCGAGAAGTCGAACAGCGTGAGAGGGCGCGGCGCGCTTCTCACGCTCTACCACGTCTCACTTCTCACATGACCTTCTCACCTCTCANNTCCCCCGTCAGCGGCAGCGTGACCAGCACCAGGACGGCGGCGATCCAGAACGGGGTCCCGGAGCCGAACCGGTCCATCGCGTACCCGGCCGCGATGGGAAACGCCACGCGGGAGGCGCCGCCGAAGGTCTGCTGCACGCCCATGTAGAGCCCGCGATCGGCGCCGGGCACCACCTGCGAGAGCAGCCCCGTCACGCACGGGAACAGGAAGGCCGTGCCCAGCGGCATCAGGGTCATCGAGACGATGAGCACCGGGTAGTTGTGCGCCAGCGAAAGCAGGGCGAGGCCCGCCGAGAGCAGCGCGATCCCCAGGCGCGACAGCCGTGCCTCGCCCAGCCAGCCCAGCATCCACCCCAGCAGTCCCGCTCGCGCGATGACGCCCATCGCGCCGAAGTACATGAAGAAGTACCCGACCGTGTGCTCGGTGACGCCGAGCCGCGCCGACAGCAGCAGCGGCATCGTAGGCCCCGTGCCGTAGAACGCGCCGATCGCGATCGTGTAGATCCAGATCAGCCGGGAAGCCGGCTCGCTGGGGTGCGACACGACCCGCCGCAGCGCCACGCTCCCCGGCGTCCGCGGGTGCGCCGCGTGGAACGCGCCCGAGGGACGCATCTCTTTCGACTCCCGCAGGAACCGCCACGCAAACACCGCGATCAGCGCGGCGAGCGCCGCNNCCCACCACCGCGCCGAAGCTCGTCACGGCCGACAGCCAACCCAGGCTCTTGGTGCGCTGGTCGGGCGGCGTCGCGTCCGCGACATACGCCTGCACCACGCCGATCGTCCCGCCCCCCATGCCCTGCACCACCCGCGAGAGCAGGAGCAGCCATACCGATCCGGCGAACGCGAAAACCACGTACGCGGCCGATGACAGCACCAGGCCCGCGATGATCATCGGCCGCCGGCCGTAGCGGTCGGAGGCCCGGCCCCACAGCGGCGCGACTGCGAGCTGCGCGACGGAGAACGAGGAAATGAGAACGCCCACCAGGAGCGCGTTCGCGCCGAACGCCTTGGCGTAGTATGGCAGGAGGGGCAGTACGATGACGAACCCCACCATGTCCACGAACGCGGTGATGAACAGGATGATCAGTTTGGCCATGGGATGGTAGAAAAAGTCCAGCCGCCGCCTCGCGGACGCAAGGGACGGCGGGTGATGTTAGAAGGCATGAACGATCGCACCTCCTTCCGGATCCGCCCCGCCACACCGCACGACGCCCCGGTCCTGGCGAAGCACCGGGTCGAGATGTTCCGCGATATGGGCCGCATCGNNGCCGCTGGCGCGGCCGGGGCTCGTGGTGGGCGGGGCCGGCGTGCAGCTGCGGCCCATGCTGCCGCAGCCGGGCCGCGACGGGCCGGGGATTCTCTTCGGTCCCCAAGCCTATGTGCTCAACGTCTTCGTCGAGCGGGCGTGGCGTCGCCGCGGCGTCGCGGCGCTGCTGATGGATTTCGTCGTGGCCTACACGCGCGAGCGCCGGATCCGCGTGGTCACGCTACACGCCTCCGACGACGGGCGGCCGCTGTACGAACGACTGGGATTCGTCCCCACCAACGAGATGCGGCTGGGCTGAGGGGCGAAACGCAACCGGCCCCCGCGGATCGGGGGCCGGTCTGAGTCTCCCTGGTGGGGCCGGCGCGCGGCCGCACCTCACCTGCTCATCCGCACTCGCTGTACCCGCACACGTGGCACTTCACGCACCCCTCCGCGAACTCGAGCTGTGAGCCGCAGTCGGGGCAGGCGCCGAGCAGGTTGGGCGCATGCACCTCGGCTCGCACGCTCTGCGTGCCGCCGGCCTCCGGGCTCGCCGCGACCGGCCGTGCCGCGGCCGGCGCCGACGTCAGCAGGTCCTGCTGCACGCCGTCGTGCTTCTCCTGCATCCACTTCTCAATCGCGATGCCGATGGCGTCCGGGACGCTCATGACTTTGTTCGGCCCGAGCCCGATCACGCGGTCGCTGCTGATCCCCCGCAGCTGGCGGTGGATTTCCGACATCGGGACCCCCGACCGGAGCGACAGCGAAATCAGCCGGCCGATGGCCTCGACGTCGGCCATCAGCGGCGCGCCCGCCTTGCCGAGCGAGATGAACACCTCGAACGGCTGACCCCGCTCGTCCTCGGTGATGGTGACGTACGCCGTGCCGAGCGGCGTCTCGATGCGGCGCGTCATGCCGCGGAGCAGGTCGGGGCGCGAGCGCTTGAGCCGCCGCTGCGCGTTTTCCGCCTCCGACTCGTGCAGCTGCCGCCGCACCCGCGCCAGCTCGGACTCGAGCTCCGCCAGCTGCCCTCGCGACTCCGCCAGCTCCCGCTCGGCCACGGGCACCGGATTCGGGTTCACGGGCGGCGAGAGCGGCGCGTTCCCCGCGGCCGACGCCGCCAGCTCGTGTCCGGACACCTCTCTCGCCGTCTTCCCCGTCGAGAGCACCTGCATGGGCCGGCTGTTGTCCCGGTACACCGTCACACCCTTGCACCCCAGGGAGTACGCCAGCTCGTAGATCTTCCGGACGTCGTCCTGGGTCGCCGCCTCCGGGAAGTTGCAGGTCTTGCTGATCGCCGAATCGGTGAACTCCTGGAACGCCGCCTGCATCCGGATGTGCCACTCCGGCGACACGTCGTGCGCCGTGACGAACACCCGCTGCATCCGCTCGGGGACCTCGGGGAAATGAATGTGCCCCTCCTCCGCGATCCGCTGCATCAGCGCCTCGCTGTACCACCCGCCCGCCCGTGCGTACGCGACGAAATCCTCGTTCACCTCGGGCATGAGCATGCCGGCCTGGTTCCTCAGGAACGCCACCGCGAACAGGGGCTCGATGCCGCTGGCGCAGCCCGCGATGATGGAAATCGTCCCGGTCGGCGCGACGGTGGTGAGGTTGCAGTTGCGCAGCCGGCGCATCGGCCGGATCCGGTTGCCGGCCGCGTCGCGGGCGCAGCTCTGGTCGGGCCCCCAGATGCTCCGCTCCCATTCGTGGAACACGCCGCGCTGCTCGGCCAGCCGCTCCGACTCGACCTTGGCCTCCTCGTCCACGAAGTGCATGACCTGCCGGCCAAGGTCCACTGCGGCTTCGGAGTTGTAGGGTACCCCGAGCCGCACCAGCATGTCCGCCCACCCCATCACCCCGAGCCCGACGCGCCGGATCCGCTTGGCCAGGTCGTCAATCTCCGGCAGCGGGTACCGGTTCGCGTCAATCACGTTGTCGAGGAAGTGGGTGCACAGATGCACCGTCTGCCGCAGCTCGTCCCACAGGATCTCGCCGTCGCGGACGAACAGGCTGAGGTTGATCGAACCCAGGTTGCACACATCGTAGGACAGCAGCGGCTGCTCGCCGCACGGGTTGGTCGCTTCGTACGGCCCGAGCTGAGGCACCGGATTGTACTGGTTGGCGCGGTCGATGAAGAACACCCCCGGCTCACCCGTCTTCCAGGCGCCGGCGACGATCTTGTCGAACACCTCGCGCGCGTCGAGCTTGCCGGTCACGCGTCCGGTGCGCGGATGCCGCAGCTCGTACTTCGTGCCGGCCGCGACCGCGCCCATGAACTCGTCGGTGACCGCGACCGAAATGTTGAAGTTGGTGATCTGAGAGGTGTCGTCCTTGCATCCCACGAAATCGAGCACGTCCGGGTGGTCCACCCGGAGAATCCCCATGTTCGCGCCGCGCCGCGTCCCGCCCTGCTTCACCACGTCGGTGGAAGCGTCGTACAACCGCATGAACGACACCGGCCCGGACGCGACGCCCATAGTCGAGCGCACCACGTCGTTCTTGGGTCGGAGCCGCGAGAAAGCGAACCCGGTGCCACCGCCCGACTGGTGCACCAGCGCCATGGCGCGCAGCGTGTCGTAGATCCCGCTGGAGCCGTTGGACAGCGCGTCGTCCACTGGCAGGACAAAGCAGGCCGAGAGTTGCCCCATCGGCCGGCCCGCGTTCATCAGCGTCGGGCTGTTCGGCATCCACTTGCGGGCACCCATGACGCGAAAGAACTCCTCCGCGATGGCCTCGACGGCGCCCTCTGACGCACCGTAGGACCCATCGGGAGCGGCTATGGTACGTGCGACGCGCCAGAACAGCTCTGCCGGCGTCTCCGCCGGATGCCCAGCTTCGTTCTTGATGAGGTAGCGGCGCTCCAGCACCGTGAGGGCGTTGGCGCTGAGTTGCAGTTCGCCGTGTCCGGCCGACGATCCAGAAGCCATGCTGAAAACTCCAACGGCGACCTGTGACCCGGGACAGCTGCCCGGTATCGGTATGCGCTCGGTCTGTGAGTTAACCATTGCCGCAGGAAAGACTTGCGGGAGTGCAATCTAGAGGCGTCATCAGTGCCCGCCAACACCCCACGAGAACCCGCACGCCAGGCCGCTTCTCTCCTATTCACATCACAAATTATGCAAATGGGGGCGTGCGGAGACGCGTTATCGCTGCAGACGTGCGAATCGACCCTCGGCGTGCAGGCGCGCCAGAACGACGTAGTGCTCTACCGTGAGCCGAATACGGGTCCTCAGCTCGTCATCCACCGGCCGCCTGATCCGGGCCGGGACACCCAGGACGAGCGAACCGGGAGGGATCTGCATCCCTTCGGGAACAACCGCTCCCGCGCCGATGACGGAGCCGGTGCCGACGTGGACGCCATTGAGCAGGATGCTTCCCATGCCGATCAGGCAGTCGTCCTCGATCGTGCAGCCATGGAGGATGCAGCGATGGCCCACGCCGACTCCAGCGCCGATCGTGCAGGGGACGCCCTCGTCCACGTGCACCATCGTGAGGTCCTGGATGTTGGTGCGGGCGCCGATGCGGATCCAGTTCACGTCGCCCCGGATGGTGCAGTGGAACCAGATGCTGGC
>PMIK01000245.1 GCA_003157095.1 Gemmatimonadota bacterium
TGGCGCGCGGAGCCGCGGCGCTGGGTGCGCTGGCTGGGCGCCTCAGCGCTGGCCGCCGTGGTCGTGCAGGGCGTGCTCGGGGGCATCACCGTCCTCCTCAAGCTGCCGGTCGCGGTTGCCGTGGCGCACGCGGGTCTCGCCGAGATCTTCTTCTGCCTCACGGCCTCCATCGCGCTGGTGACCTCGGCCTCCTGGCTGGACGCGCCTGCGCCGATCCCGGACGCGGGCCGGCCGTCGCTGCGGACTCTGAGTCTGGCTACCGTTGGGCTTGTCTACCTCCAGGTGCTGGCCGGTGCCTTGGTGCGGCACACCGGCGCCGGGCTCGCGATCCCCGATTTCCCGCTCGCCTTCGGACGGATCTGGCCGCCCGGCGCCTCCGGCCTCGTCGCCTACCAGCTGCTGCACCGGGCCGGCGCCGCAGTGGTGGCCGCGGCCGTCATCTGGACCGTCGCCGTCACGATGCGCCGCCACGGCGGCGTGTCCGCACTGCGGCGGCCGGCCCTGGCGCTGGCGCTGCTCCTGGCATGGCAGATCTACCTGGGAGCGGCGATCATCTGGACTCGCAGAGCGGTCATACCGACCACCACCCACGTGCTCTCCGGGGCGTCGGTCCTGGTCGCGTCGCTGGTCCTCGCGCTCCGCGCGGGGCGGCTGCTCGCGCCGCGCGCCGGCCGCGCGGCCGCCAAGGCCGCCTCTTCGGCCGCCCTCACCACCATCGCATGAGCGCCGGGAGCGGCAGCGCGGCGCTGGCCCCCGAGCGCAGGCGCCTCGCGGATTTCGTCGCCCTCACCAAGCCGCGCATCACCTTCCTGGTCGTGCTGACGGCCCTGATCGGGTTCGTCGCGGCACGAAACGGCGAGTGGAACCTGGTGCTCCTGGCGCGGACGCTCGCGGGCACCGCGCTCGTGGCCGCGGCGGCCAGCGCGCTCAACCAGTGGGTCGAGCGAGACGCGGACGCGCTGATGCGGCGGACGCTGCGGCGCCCTCTCCCTTCGCACCGGCTCTCGCCGCGCGACAGCGTGGTATTCGGCGTGGCGCTGGCGGCCGGCGGCACGGCGTACCTGGCGCTCACCGTGGGGGCTCTGGCCGGCGTCCTCGCCGCCGTGACGGCGGCGAGCTACCTGCTCGTGTACACGCCCCTCAAGAAGGTCACGTCGCTCGCCACCGTGGCGGGCGCCGTACCCGGCGCCATCCCGCCCATGATCGGCTGGGCGGCGGCGCGCGGCCGGCTCGACGCGGGCGCCTGGGTGCTCTTCCTCATCCTCTTCTTCTGGCAGATGCCGCACTTCCTGGCGCTCGCCGCCCTGTACCGCCGCGACTACGCGCGCGCCGGGTTCCGGGTGCTGTCGGTCGTGGATCCGGACGGCGCGAGCAGCGGCCGCCAGTCGGTGCTTTACGCGCTGGCGCTGCTGCCCGTGAGCCTGATGCCGGCCTTCCTGGGGATGGCGGGGCGGCTCTATTTCTTCGGCGCCTTCGCCCTGGGCCTGGGGTTCCTGGCCTACGGGGTGCGGTTCGCGCTCCGGCCCGGCAGCCAGCCGCACGCCGCGAGCCTGTTTCACTACTCCCTGCTGTACCTGCCGGCCCTGTGCACGCTGATGGCGCTGGACTGACCCAAGCCGCAGTCCAGATCAGGGAGCTGCGACAGCGCTTCGGTCAGCGCGAAGCGCTGGCCGGTATCTCCCTCGACGTCCACCGCGGAGAGCTGATCGCGCTCCTCGGCCCCAACGGCAGCGGCAAGACCACGTTGTTCAGGATCCTCTCGACGGCGCTCGTGCCGACCAGCGGCTCGGTCTCCATCTTCGGCGCCGACGTGGTCCGGCGTCCAACGCTGGCGCGGCGCGAGCTGGGTGTGGTGTTCCAGGCCCCGAGCCTCGACCGCAAGCTCACCGTCACGGAGAACCTCCGGCATCAAGGGCGCCTCTACGGCCTCCACGGCCGGCAACTCGAGGACCGGATCGCCGGAGCGCTGGACCGCGTGGGTCTCTCGGACCGCGCCCGCGAGCGCGTCGAGCAGCTTTCCGGTGGCCTGGCCCGCCGCGTCGAGCTGGCCAAGGGCATGCTGCACCGCCCGCGGCTGCTGCTCCTCGACGAGCCGACCACCGGGCTCGACCCGTCGGCGCGTCGCGAGTTCTGGGCCTACCTGGACGCGGTGCGCGAGGAGGCGGGCGCCACCGCCGTGGTGACGACCCACCTGATGGATGAGGCCGAACGCGGCGACCGCATCGCCCTGCTCGACGAGGGCCGGCTGGTCGCGCTCGGGGCGCCGGCGGCGCTCAAGGCGGAGATCGGCGGCGACGTTCTCACCCTCGAGACTGACGAGCCGGAGAGCCTCGCGGCCGGCATCTGGGGACGGTTCAACTGCCGCGCCCTGGTGCTCGAGCGGGCGGTGCGCATCGAGCGGGCGCGCGGACACGACCTGGTGCCCCAACTGGTTGATGCGTTCCCCGACGCGATCCTCGGCATCACCCTCGGCAAGCCGACCCTCGACGACGTCTTCGTGCGCCGCACCGGCCATCACCTCCACCGGGGCATGGCTGGAGGCGGCGACGCATGAGTCTTTTCCTCCTTGCCGTCTGGACCCTCTGGCAACGTGAGTTGGTGCGGTTCTACCGGCAGCCAAGCCGCGTCGCCGGCGCGCTCGCCCCGCCCGTCCTGTTCTGGCTGCTGATCGGCTTTGGCCTCGGCCCGTCGTTCCACGCCCCGGGCGCCGCCGCGGGCACCAGCTACCTGGCGTACTTCTTTCCCGGGGTCGTGATCCTCATTCTCCTCTTCACCGCGATCTTTTCCGAGATCTCGATCATCGAGGACCGGCGCGAGGGATTCCTCCAGGCGGTGCTGATTGCACCGGTGCCGCGCGCCAGCGTGGTGCTCGGCAAGGTCTTGGGCGGCACGACGCTGGCCCTGCTCCAGAGCGCGCTGTTCCTCCTGCTGGGCCCCGCCATCGGGCTCCACCTGTCGTCGGCCGGCGCCCTGGCCATTCTGGTGGCCGTGCTGTTCCTTCTGGCCTTCGCTCTCACGTCGCTCGCCTGCGCGATCGCCTGGTGGCTCGATTCCACCCAGGGATTCCACGCCATCATGAACCTGTTCCTGATCCCGATGTGGCTCTTGTCCGGCACCCTCTTCCCCGTCGCGGGCACGCCCGGGTGGCTGGGCGCGGTGATGCGGGTGAACCCACTGACGTACGGGGTGGCCGCCCTGCGCCGCGTGCTGGCTCCGGGCGACGCGGCCGGCCTCCCCGGCTTCGGCGCCTCGCTTGGCGTCACCGCCGCCTGCGCGGCCCTGGCATTCGGTGCCGCGGTCTGGGTGGCATCCCGGAGACCGACCCGGTGATCGCGACCGCCGACCTCCCGGCCGTCAACGCCACGCTGAATGGAACGACGGCGGTGCTGCTCTCGCTGGGCTACGCGATGGTCCGGCGCCGGAAGATCCTGCTGCACAAGACATTCATGTTGTCAGCCTTCGGGGTCTCGACGCTGTTCCTGGCCTCCTACTTGTGGTACCACGCACACGCAGGGTTAAGGCGCTTCGAGGGGCGGGGCTGGATTCGACCGGTCTACTTCGCTATCCTCATTTCGCACACGGTGCTGGCAGCGGTGGTCGTGCCCCTGGCCCTCACGACGGTGTACTTCGGACTCAGGTCGCGACACCCCGCCCACCAGCGCATCGCCCGGTGGACCCTGCCCATATGGCTGTACGTGTCGCTGACTGGCGTGGTCGTCTACCTGTTGCTCTACCGGCTCTTCTCCTAGTGGCGGTCGGGCCGGCGTGGGCGCAGGACATGTCCCACGGCCCCCTGGCCAAGACGATGTTCTGGACGGGCGCCCTGATCGCCCTGATGCCCGTCGCGCTCGGGCTGATCGTGCTGGGGGTCGTGCTCCACAACCAGCGGCAACGCCGCCAGCAGCGGGACTCCGGTGAGCCATCCTGAGTCCCCCGACACGCCGCAGCACGCCCCATCCGTGTTGCTGGTGGACGACGACGACGACCTGGCGCACGTCGTGTCCCGCGCCCTCGAGCGGTTCGGGTTCCAGGTGCACCGGGCCCGCACGGGCAATGAGGCCCTGGCGTCGCTCGCCAACCTCCAGCGGCTCGATGCCGCCGTCGTGGACCTGGTCCTGCCGGGTGCCGGCGGGCTCGACGTGGTGCGCGGCATTCGGCGTTCCTTCCCGGAGTGCCGCATCGTCGCCATGACCGGCTTGGCCGAGCCGGTCCTGAAGCAGGCCTTTCACGACGCCGGCGCAGACGTCTTCCTCGCCAAACCGGTCGAGCTCGCGCACCTGCTCGAGGCCCTGAAGTCGCGCCCTTAGCCGCGCTCCGCCGCTTCTTTCGCGCCTCAGGTCATCGTCCGGGACGGCAAACGCCCCCGGGGGGCTCTGCCCCCGAGGGCGTCGCTGCACGACGACCTGCCTACGAGACTACCGCACTACACCCCATCGGGCATCGGCGACCGCGATCAACTAATGAACGGTCACCTTGACGATGGCCGAAACTCCCCGTGCGGTGACCGTCACGTTGGAGGTCCCGACCGCCTTGGCCTTGATGTACCCGCGGGAGTAATAGTCGCCGGGGATGACGAGCGAATTGTCCGCGCCGGCGGTTGCCACCGCGGAGGCGGAACTCGCCCACGTCGTCCCGGTGGCCGCCAGGGCGTTGCCCTGATTGTCCTGCACCTGCGCGGACACCGTCATGCTGTCACCGACCGACATCAGGAGGACCGAAGCGCTCAGATTGACGATTGACGGTCCCCCACGCAGGCCGCTCACCGGGTCCGAGAAGCACCCCGCGGCGCCGGCTGCAATGAAAGCCACGGCAAGCAGAACCAGACTTTGACGCTTCATGATTACCCTCGCGCTCAAGTAGCGTGATTTCAACCGCGCACCGCCCTATTACTGCTGATTCTCGACCAGGCCGAGAAACCGCGCAACATCGTTGTAGTTCTCCGTCAACGACAGCTCAGGTTGCCAGTCCCTGAGTCCCGGCTCCTGCCGGTCGTTTGAGCCGATCAGCTGATAGTGGCCCAAGCCCGACCGATCCAGAAACACGTACCACCGAAAACGGCCCCGCGTGTACTTCCAGGCCTCATACGGCTTCGGCGAGGCCATCGGGCGTTGCAGTATCTCGTCCCAGCGCCCGTTCTTCAGAAAGATCCGTCCCCGATCCGTACGCCAGCCGGGAATCTGCCCGGCGCCGCCTTCGCGGAACGCGTCGCTGACGTATGCGACCCCCCGATAAAACTGCGCCATCGCTCCGTTGGCGCCGAGTAACGGATCCCGCCGGGTCCAGAAGTCCCTCAGGAACTTCCGCTTGCCGTCCACGGCGAGCCGCTCGTACACCCCCTGCTCTCGGGGCTCGAGCAGGTAGACCAACGGCGCGTACAGGGAGTCGAGCCCGGCTTCGCTCGCGTCCGCAAACGGATCGGCGGCGGGTCCTGCCGCCACCGCCGTCGAATCCACCACCCTCGGCGGATTCATCGCGAACGGGGCCTCGGCGACCAGCGTGCTGTCGCCCAGCGCCACGCGCAGTTGCAGCGTATACTGCCCCGCCGGCAACCCCGCCAAGTCCAGCGATCCGCGCGTGATCCCGCCCCCCGGGCTGAAGCGCACCTGACGCGGAGTGGTCTGAACGACGCTCCGTGCTCCGGGTCCCTGGATGGAGACCCTGAGATCGCCTTCCCGTGGCGCCCCCGGCCAGAGATACACCTCGGCGTAGTACGTCAGCGATGCCTCGGTGGGCGAGAGGTGCGGGACCGGACTGGTCCGCAGTACGAGCCCCCCTCGCTCTATTTCCCCGGCGGCGACGGCGCCGCTGTCCGATCCCGCCAGCCGAACCGCATCGGCCACGAGCAGATCCGAGATGGACGGCCGAGTCGCGTAACCGCTTATCTCCAGCGTGCGCTCGATCGCCGACCCCGTCTCCGGCGTGGCCTGCACCACCACCTGATACCGTCCGGGGGCCGTCCTGAAGCTGAACGTCTCGACCGACGTGGCCCCGCGCATCATCGCCACCTCGCGCGGCACCTCTCTGGACCAGTCGCTGCGCTGCAACTCCAGTCCGGTCGTGTCCCGCACCGAAACCGCCACACGGTAGTGCACGGCCTGCGTCGGACCCGACACCATTGCGCCCAACCCCAACTCACACACCACTTCGATTGTCGTTGTCGCACTGGCCGGCGAGTAGAACCGGATCGCATTGACCGCAAGGAGCTGCGGCTCGCCACCCTGCCCTCTCGCCGGCGGACCGGCCGCTACGAGCCCGACCGCCGCCAGCGCCACCCACAGCTTCCGCATCCAAGACCTGCCGGCGGGGACCGGGGAGCCTCGCGGGGCTCCCCGGCGACCCGCTCAGAAATGTCAGCCTACCAGGTGAATCCCACGCTGATCATGTTGACGCCACCGAGCAGGCCCATGTTCCGGTACGCGTAGTCCACGCCGATGCCGAAGCCCGCGTTGCCGGGACGGTAATACAGGCCGCCGCCCGCCGACATGCGGTACTGGCTGGACCCGTTGGACGTGCCGCTGAAGCCCGCGATCGTGGAATCGGGCGTGGCGATGTTGTTATCCGGCGAATACGTCACGCTGGCCCGGCCCGCCACCGAGAAGCCGGTGCTGCCGAGAGAAACGGCGTATTCCCCGCCCGCGTTGAAGCCCGGCTGGTTGTTGTTCGGCTGGGTGAACTCACCCAGGACCGACAGCCGGCCGGCGGACATGTTGAACACGTCGTACGCCAGACCGACGCGGAACATGATGGGCAGCGGCCAGTCCTTGGCCTTCAAGGTGGCCGTCGCGCCCTCCTGCGGAACCGGCTGCTCGCCCTGCGGCGCCGTGCGCTGCACCAGCACGTCCAGCACCTGGCCGTTGTGCGAGATCGTCGTGCCGAGGTTCTGCACGACGAACGAAGCGCGGATGGTATGCCCGCCCAGCACCGCGTGGAAGCTGGTGCCGAAGTCAACGGCGAAGGCGTTGCCCGTCACGCGCCCCAGCTGGTCGTTGATGTACTTCGCCGTGACTCCGGCCGAGAACCGGTCGGAGAACTGCTGCGAGTAGGTGAGCCCGACCACGGTCTCGCTCACCGAGTACACCGCGCCGCTGTTGCCGTTCGGGTCCTCGTTCGTGTACACCGGCTGGTCGCTGAAGCCGAAGTTCGCCGCCGAGACGCCGAACGCCTTCGAGCCGCCGCTGAACGGAAGGGCGACGGCCGCCCACGTGTACTTGGTGTCCGCGACGTAGTTCATCGTGGACGCCATCAGGCCGGCGTGGTCAATCTGCGCCAGTCCGGCCGGGTTGTAGTACACCGACGACACGTCGGTCGCCAGTGCCCCGTACGAGCCACCGAGCGCCGCTCCTCGCGCTGAGGGCGCGAGCAGCAGGAACTCCGCGGCGGTGGTGCCGTACGCCGTGTTATTGGACTGAATCGTGCCGCACGGCCCGAGCGATCCGCCGCACGTGGCCTGGGCGAATGCCCGTGAGGCCGGGAGCAGCGAGGCCGCCAGCACCGTAACACCAACCAAGACGAAACGCTTACCCATTCGAACCTCCGCGCGGGCCGGGGTCGAGCCCCGGCCCGCTCCGGTGCGTTTTACTGAGCGAAGTTAACCACCGTGAACCGTCCGACCTTGGTCCTGCCGTCGGCGGCTTCGACGTGGTAGAAGTACACGCCGCTGGCCACGAACTGATTGTTGCGGTTGCGGAGGTCCCATTGCAGCTCCGAGCCGTTGCCCGGGTCGTTGTGCGTCAGGACCCGGATCAGAATCCCGCTCGCGCTGTAAATCCGAACGATGCACTGGCTCGGGAGGTTGACGAACCTGAGAACCTTGAAGTTCGCCGACGTCTCGAGCGAGTTGGTCACGTAGTACGGATCGGGCACCGTGTGGATCTTGGAGAACGTGGAGTCCACGCTCGCCTTCGATGCCACCGAGCCCGTGAAGCTGATCTTGAACACCAGGCCCGGCACGATCGGCCGCACCCCACTCACGAAGGCGTAGGTCCCGACGACGCCGGTGATGCCGCCCACGTAGTCGCGCATGTACCACACGACGTTCTTGGGCAGCGTGGTCATCTGCATCAGGAAGAAATCACCGTTCAGGTAGAAAATGAACCCGGTGCCGGTGCCCGCCACGGTGGCGGTCCCGGCGTACGTCCCGCCGCGGGCGGCGATCGGGCTCAGGTCGGCGTGGTTCATGAAGAACGCCGAGTCGGTTCCGCCTCCGCACACCGCGGCCCCATAAGCTGGGCTGACGTTGCGCGGCGCTGGCGGCACGCAGTAGATGTCCGACAGCGTCAGGAGGATGTTCTTCTTGTCCTGCGTATGGGCGGCATTCACCGCGGCCCACGAGCCGCTGCCCAAGAATGACGAGTCCGTCAAAATGCCCCACGATGCCTGAATCGTCTTCTTGAACGGCACAGGCACGTGGTTCGACAGATCCATTACGGAGTCTACCACGCCGGCCGTGGTCGCGTTCCAGTACACGGCAAAGTCCGCCGCGCGGTGCACCCCGGCCGTCATGCCTTCCATCTGGCGCATCGGCTGGCTGTTGACCGTCGAGTAGGCTCCCGGGCGGAACAACGAATCCACACCCGGCAGCACTCCCGCCGTCCCGTTGGAGCAAACGGCCGCGGAGTGGTCGTACACGTCGCAGATCCCACTCAGCGGATTCACCGTGTTCTCGTTCGCACTGCCGGACCACCAACGCGGGCCGTTATAGAGGCCAAATACCGCGTTGGCCCAGCCGCGGCCCCAGCCACCCGATGGATACACAGCATCGTGCCAGGTGGGGAAGTTGCCGTAGAAGGCGTACGTGCTGTCGCCTCCGAACCGGGCGGCCTTCGACTGATTGTTGGCCTGCGCCGGGAACGCGAAGAGCGCCGTATCTACTCCGGTAGTGAGCTCATACGGCATCGGCACCGCCAGGTTGGTGCCGTTCCCCAGATGGATCCAATAGGTGCCGGGGATGCCGAGGAATGCCTGACCGCCAAGCACCGAGTCCACGGTCACGGTCAGACTGCCGCTGCCCGAAGCGACGACCGACGGCACGAACGCCATGAAGCCCAGGCCGGCGCCGTTGGCGGGCGGCATCGGGCCGCTGAACTCGCCGGTGGTCGCATCAAGCGTCGGCAGCGCCGCGCTCGGGTTGAGCACGGTGCCATCGGCCCCGAGCTCCTGCAAGGTCCCAAGCGAGCCCAAGGACTCCTGCCCGTTGGATGCGTGGGGCGTGACGCTCTGGGTGACCATCGCCGACTGCTGCGACGACGGCCCGGAATTGAAGCTGTTGATGTCGAACGCCGTGACGGCGTAGAAGTACTGGAAGCCGTTGCGCGCCGTGGCGTCCACATACGCGAACGGCACGAAGTTGTCGCGCAGCGGCGGGTAGTTGTTGGGGTTGCCGCCACCCGTCACCGCGGTGTCGGCGGTCGTGATGACCACCGAGCCGTCGGCCAGCGCCTGCCGGCCGCCGGTCCGAATCTGAATGACGTTCCCCACCAGCGGGAACGCGTAGGGGAAGCCGGGGCAGGAAGCCGTGATGCCGAGCTCCGGAGCGCACTGGTAGGTGCTCTGTGTGGGATCCCCGTAGACGAGCGGATCGAACAGGTTGCCGGTGTAGTCCAACATCGTGGTGCCCTGATAGTCGAACTGCGCCAGCAGGACCATCTCGGCCTTGGTGCGGCCGCGCCAGACTCGATAACCCTCGACGTCGAACTGGCGGTAGTTCGGATCGTACAGCGCCGAAGCGGCGTTGCTCGCGACGGCGAAGTACGGGTCACCGACGCCGTCGGTCTCACTGGTGGACTTCTTCCACAGCACGCTGACCTTGTTGTCGCCCGGCACCAGGTAGAAGGCCGGGGCGGAGGGCGCGAACGGCGAGAGGAACTTGTTATCGAAGACCAGCTGCGCCGTCTTCGCCTTGTCCAGCAGCGAGTGAACCGGCGTCGTGACTTCGTTCTGCTCGATGATGCCGTCGAGGTTCACGTCGCTGAACGAGCCCCAACCCATCGGCCGCTCGACCGCATCGCGGACGCGCGTGTTGCTGCCGGTGGCGCCATTGCTCGGCCCGTTGCCGAAGGCGGCCAGGGACTCGGCCGGGGACGGCCAGCCCGGAGTGTACGTGTTGTCCAACGTGGAGCTGATGTACGTGTTGAGGTTGAACGCCGGCATCGAGTAGACGCCGTTGGTCGTCGCCGGCATAGTAGCCATGGGGGCCGCGAAGATCATCGCGACCACGATCACCGACGACTGCCCGGGCGCCAAGTCGAACGGGCCCGAGGACATGTAGAAGCGCGTGTCCGCGTAGCTCTGGACCGCGTTGCAGGTGTGATCCAAAGCCACGTTCGGAGAGTTGCACGCCCCGTCACCCAGCGCCGGGCTCGTGTGCCCCGAGATGTAGCGGTACATCTGCTGAACGCCCACGGCGTCGGGGAATGCGCCGCCGTTGGTGGTGTTGCCCCACATGCTGATGCCGAACTGCTTGCCCGTGACCGGGTTGATCGGGCTCTTCAGGTACTTCACCGCCTCGAACCCCGGCGCCGCCGCGAACGGCGGCGAGAACAGGTAGCCCGGATACGACCACAGCGGCTCGTAGTAGTTCGACTTCATCACCGCCGTGGTTGCAAACGGCAGGATGGCGCTGGAGAAGTTGTGGTCGTTCTGGTTGCCCAGGTCGGGATCCTGGAAGAACGCCGCGAACATGTTGTGGAAGGTGTAGCCCTTGGCCGGCAGGTCCACGCTGAACGTGGCCTTCGCGTTGTTATGGAAATTCTGNNATGTCGTTGATTTCGGCCGGCGTGTAACCCGCCGTGGCCAGCCCGGCATACATCGTCGGATCGGTCGCGGTGATGTTGATGAACCGCTCCAGGAAGAAGAGGATGTCCTCCTGGCCCACGGTGTTCCACAGCAGGCCGCGCTGCTCGACCAGCACGCCCATGGTGTGGGAGCGGCCGGTCCCGATGTTGGGGTTGCCGTCCCAGTACCGCACCCAGGTGTCCTGCTGCGAGATCGTCTTCTGGCCGATCAGGGCCGCGTTGTACAGCGACGTGTCCTGGATCGTGCCCGCATCCGGCCACACCGCGAGGTCGCTCGCATTGAGGCCGCTGTAGACGTTGGTCAGACCCTCGCCCATCCGCTGGGGACCGCGCGGGTCCATGAAGAACACACCGACCGTGTCATTCTGCCATGGGCCGCTGCTCTGGCCGTTGACGAGCGGGTCGTACAGCACCGTCGCCCCGACCTGCAGGCCGCCGTTGAAGACGTAGGCGTCCGGAGCGCCGGCCGGCCAGAAGCCGCCTTCGATGGTGCCGCTGCCGTACGGGTTGGTGCAGATGTTGCCGAAGTTGGTCAGGTTGCACTGGACCCGGTTGCCCACCAGGGAAAGGTTCACGGCCCCGGCGAAGAGGTTGAACGCGCTCCGCGCTCGGGGTCCTGGAAGCACCGGTCGGGCCACGGCCGTCGAGACGGCGGAAACTGCCGCCCCGAGGACGAGGACCGCGGCCACTGCCACACGCTGTAGCACTCTCGATTGCATGCGAACTCCTTGAGCGTTTGCGCCCGGTGGCGCCTCGCCGAGCGGCGAGGCGCCACCAGCCGTCCCGAGCTAGAAGTTGAACTCGAAACCGAGACGCATGTTGAACCCGTTGTTGTTGAGCGTCCACGGACCGTGGTACGTGTTGTACCAGGTGTTGAAGGCCGTGGCCTGCTCGTCCGTGGTGAAGATCTTGTCACCGTTGCCAAACCGCGCCTCGGTCTGCTGCAGCATCAGGCAGTCCGGCATGCCCTTGGTGCCACCGGCCCCGTAGGCGTACTTGGTGCAATCCCGCAAGTCCACACCCGTGTACGTATGGGTGACGCCGCCGATCGTCAGCGGCACGTTGCTCAGCCACAGATTGCCCGCGTCGGCCTTCACGTTCGCGTAGACCGGGCTCAGGGTGGCATTCTGGTACTGCGCGTTCACCACGTCGCCGGTCTCGGCGAAGATGTTGTTCAGGTTCGTCCAGTTGAACAGGTTCCGGAAATCGGCGAAGACCGAAATGTCCTTCCCCGCCACCTTGAAGCCCTTGGTGACCCGGAGATCCACGTTCTTGATCCAGGGCATGTTGGAGTTGTTCAGCGTCTCCAGGCCCTGGCCGCTCAACCCGAAGCCGTTGCCCGGGCCGAGGGTTCCCGCTCCGCCGTTGACCATCAGCGTGTAGGGCAAGCCGCTCGCGAACCGGAAGGTCGCGAAGATGCCGGCGTCCTGCAGAATCGTGCCCCACAGGGTGCCGCTCTGCCACGCGTGCGGGAAGTTCGCCGCCAGGTTGCCGGCGATGGTGTGCGTCCGGTTGTCCGCCGAGGTCAGCAGCGCCTGGGGCGGCGACAGCCGCAACCCGGTCACGGCGCTGTTCTGGCGCGCGACGGTGTTGAGGTACTCGTTCGGGTCGGAGCCCGTGGTCCTCGACGTCTGGAACGTGTACGCGAGCGTGCCCTGGAAGATGGACCCGAAGCGGCGATCCAGCCGGATGTCCACGCCGCGCACGTTCCCGAAGTCCCGGTTGGTGTAGAGGTTGATGCTCTCGTTCGTGGAATCCTTGTTGCCGCCGACGGCCGGATCGTAGATGTCCAGCGTGCGGCCGGCGACCTCGGAAACGAGGTCCTTGTTGTACGCCGAGATGTCCAGCACCATGTCGTCGCTGAACGCGTGGCGGATCCCGAACTCGAACATGATCGTCTTGCCGAAGTCCAGCGGCCGGGCGAACTGGTCGTTCAGGTTCGTGTTGGAGAAGTCGCTGTTCGTCCCCGCCGCCATGATGCTCACGTCAGGCGTTTCCACCTGGTGCGAGTACGACAGCCGGAAGCCGGTGCGATCGGTGACCGGGAACGACACCCGGACCGACGGCGACAGCGCGTTGACCGCCGGCGCCTTGAAGAAGTTGCAGGTCGAGAGCGCCAGCGAATCCTTGGCGGTGATCGCCGCGTCGCAGGCCCGCGCCATCGCGCTGTCCTGCGCGCTGTACGCCTGCGCCAGCTTCGACGCCAGCGTGGTGTTGCTGCGGAACGGGTCGGTGAAGACTCGGCTCGGAATCCGCGGATACAGGATGCCGCTGTTCAGATCGTCGTACCGCAGCCCGAGTTCGATGACCACGTCGCCGAGGTCAATGCGGTCCTGCCCGTAGAACCCGCTCTTCTTCGGCGAGACCTTGTAGGCGTTCATGAAGATCATGCTGTTCATGCCGGAGCCCCACGCCAGGTCGTCGAAGTTGGTGAAATCGAAGCCCGCGCGGACCCGGTTGTAGCGGTTCGCCTGCCAGTCAATGTTCGCCCGGCCGGTGAACCGCGTCTCCTGCGAGAGGGTCGGGTTGTAGTTGTTGATGCCCGCCGTGGTGGAAATCAACCCGAAGGGGCTGAACCGGTACGGCGATTGCAAGTTGATGTCGCCCCGGTTGAGGTACGGAATGCAGGCTCCCTGCGGCCGCTGCGTGTCGGTCAGGCAGTTGTTGAGCCGCAGGTTTTCGATCAACCGGTCGTTGATCGGGAAGGTCTTGAGGTCCGTCACGAACTGAACGTCACTGGCGTTGAACCAGCCGAACGGATCCTGGTGGTTTTCCATCCAGCTCGGCAGCACGATGCCCGCCACCGACTGGTCCCGCTGCCAGCTCACGTTCGCATCCAGGAACAACGCGTGCTCGCTCGAGGACGCCAGGTTCTGCGTCCAGCTCCCGATGATCGCGTTGGAAATGTTGCGGCTGCCCGTCTGCGCGACCGGGTCGTACTGCGGCGCGCCGCCCAGCCCCTGGTTGCGCGTCCGGTGCAGCGTCGCCGACAGCCGCGACCCCGAGCCGTAGGTGTACTGCAGCTTGCCGTCCAGCGTATAGGTGTCGCTGTTGGCGTTCTCCAGCCGGGTGCTGTTGCAGCCCGACACCAGCATGCCCGTCGCGTCGCCGCACCCGCTGGCGAACTGCCGGAACACCGGCAGCCGCACCAACTGGCTGTCCCCCGGGGTACCCGGGGTCATCGGCACCATCACGTTCTGGCCGTAGCCGGCGAGCACGTAGTAGGGGATGTTCGCGGCGCCCAGGGGCCGCAAGCCGTTCTGCTGGCCCTGCAGCGTCGTGCCAAGGAAGAACGTCAGGTTCTGCATGATCGGGCCGCTGAGTGACGCCTCAACCCGGTTGAGCCCCGTGCCGTACACCTGGCCCGACAGGTTGTCCGTGGCGTAGCTCAACGAGCCGTGGAACTGCGGCCCACCGGCCCGCGTCACCAGCGAGATGACGCCCGCCCCGGCCTCACCGTACTCCGCGCCCGACGAGCCCGTCGTCACCGACGCCTCTTCGAGCGAGTTGGTGCCGACCGTTGACGTGCCCAGGCGCGTGCCCAGACCGGAACGGCCGTACGCGCCGGAGAAGGCGCCGTTGAAGTTCTTGACCAGCACGCCGTCAATGTAGGTGGCCTGATCGCCCGGCCGGCTGCCGCGAATGGACAATCCGCGGCTGCCCTCGACGACGCCCGGCTGCAACCGCAGTACCTGGCTGACCGCGTCCACCGGCAACTCGTTGATGACGTCGCCCTGGACGATCGGCTTGCTGGCCACCTGGTCACGCGGCACGATGGGGTTCTGCTCCACCGTCACCGTGATCTGACCGATCTCAATGGCCCGCGCCTCGAGCTCCGGATTCACCGTCATCGTCTGCCCGGCGAACACGCGAACGTTCCGAACCTCGGCGGGCGCGTACCCGATGTACTGGGCCCGCACCGTCACCACACCGGCGGGAACGTTGTTCAGGAAGAAGTAGCCCTTCTCATCGCTGACGGCGTGGTACGCCGCCCCCACGATGAGTACCTGCGCACCCGCGATCGGCGCGCCGGACTTGTCTTTGATCGTGCCTTCGATCTTGCCGGTGGTGCCCTGGGCGACCAAGCTGCCTGCCCCGAACAACACCACGGCCACTATGGCCGACGCCACTTTGGCGAGGCGAGAGAAGGCCCAGCGACTACGTTGAGTCATTGCAGACCTCCACAGGCGTGAACACGCGAGGACACGAAAAACGAACGTGGCAGCGACACGCCACCTCCTTTCGAGACTCCTGATCTACGACCAAATGCGGTCTATGCACACTTTTTGGTAACGCGAGGCAAACCCTAACCGCGGCCAATATGTGCCCTGCCCGTCGGGAGTGTCAAGGAACGGTAACAGGTGGCGTCCTCTTTCGGGGACACCGCTAAGCCGGTGGCGACTGGGCGCCTGAATCCCCGGTGATGCGCTCACAGGGCATCGCCGGCGACGTACCGAAGGTCCCAACGCCGGGCCTGCGGCGCACCCGTTACGCGGTCCGCGCCCCCGCTGCCGGCGCCGCGCATTCCCGGCGCCGTTCCAGCCTTGTGGCGCCGGCGCCCGTCACGCGGCGAGACGAGTTGGAACGGCACTAGATGTCGAGCGCCACGATCTGCTGCTGCGGCTCGGCGGGCGTCACCTGCGGGCCGCTCTCACGCAGGTAAACGTTGATCTCGGATCGCACGCCGAAGCGTCCCGGCAGGTAGATCCCGGGCTCGATCGAGAAGCCGACCCCGGCCAGAAGCTTGCGGTCATCGTGGGTCTCGTAGTTGTCGAGGTGCGGCCCCGACCCGTGCAGATCGCGATCAATCGAGTGGCCAGTGCGGTGCACGAAGTGCATGCCATGGCCCGC
>PMIK01000077.1 GCA_003157095.1 Gemmatimonadota bacterium
GCCGATGATGACCACCACGATCAGAAGCTCGATCAGCGTGAAGCCCTTGGTGCTTCGCATGGAGCCCCCCGATTAAGAGTGATGTGGTCGCAATTAATGCTGGCAACAGGAGCGGATAACATGAACTAGAGCAACCACCATGCCAACCGTGGACGCTGTCGCCGCAACATTCTCCTGGAGGATAGGATACGCGATGTCTCTCCGTTGGGGAAGGACGACTGCCACGGGTGAATCGGTCTTGCGTTCTGCGAGTATTGTCGCTGCTCGCAAGCAGGCCGCTAGGGGTGAGTCGCAGCGGTCACAAGCGAACGGACCGCCAGGAGTCTCGCGAGCGAGGTGCTGTCGGACGGGGCCGTCCGGGTGGCCGAGTCCAGCGTGGCGGCAGCCCGGGCCGGCTGGCCCAGGTCGGCGAGCGTGGACGACTCCAGCAGCCATCCTTCGAAGGGCGATCCTCCCCGGCTTCTGAACGCGGGCCAGACGGCGATCGCGCTGTCGCGCTCCCCGAGGGCGGCGAAGCTCGCCGCCAGCAGACGCGCCGCCTCCGCCTGGCGCGGGCCGAGCGTCACCGCGCGCCGCGCGTGGCGCAGCGCGCCCGGGGCCGAGTCCACGGCCAGGAGGGCGCGAGCCTCGAGTGTTTCGGTCAAAGCCAGCGTCGTGTCCAGACGCTCGGCCCGTCGCAGGTAGCTCAGCGCCAGCCGCGGCCGGCCGGCATCGAGGGCGGCGCTTGCCGCCTCTGCGAGATCGTAGTAGTCCAGCGGATATAGTTCGATCGCCAAGCCGTACTGTCGCAGCGCGTCGGAGAGGTCGCCCGCCCGAACGAGCGCGCGGGCCGCCGCCTGGTGCTGCCGATACGACTCCGGATGCTCTTCGAGGCCCCAGAGAACGAGGACCCGGTTGCTGTGCCACACCGGCGCCTGAGTGGCGGTGCGCATGGCGAAGGCGACGATCACCGCCGCCGCGAGCCACGATGCCAGCCTGCGCTCTCGCGATCGTTCGAGGCGCTCGAAGACGGCGGCGGCGATCAGGGCAAACCCGGCCGACGCCAGATACAACGTGCGCTCCGCGAGAACGATACCCGTCGCGAACAGCAGGTTCGAAGTGGGGAGCCAGGCGATCGCCATGAAGAGCAGACCGACGGCCAGCGCGCGATGGCGCCGCCAACTCGCCGCGGCCAATCCGGCGAGCGAGGCGAGTAACAGCAAACCGGCGGCACCGAGGGCGGTAAGGTGCTCGAGGCGCGGCACCAGCGGCGGCAAGTAGTCCGCGGAGAGATGGAACGGCCATACCATCAAGCGTGCCAGCACGAAGACGACCGGCAGCATCGTGCTGATGCGGCCCATGGCGCCGAGGCCGAAGAACGTCGGCGCAACCACGGTGAACGACTCGCCGGCATCCACCGGCCGGCGCAGAGCGAACCAGACGACGGTGAGGACAGCCACCGCCGCGTAGTCGCGCCACGGGAGGGCACGAGCGATCCGCCCGCGCGACGCCAGGTCGTCGAGGGCGAGCAGCGCCACCGCCACGGCCGCGTGCTCCTTGCTCAGCAATCCCGCCGCCACCGCGGCCAGAAGGGCGAACTCCGCCAGCCAGGTTGAGCGCCCGGCGGCGAGGCGCCTGCGGATCAGGCGGCCGATGAGGACGGCCGAGAGGAGGAACACCGCCGCCATCAACTCCGCCCGCCCCACCAGGTTGGCGACCGCCTCCACATGCACCGGGTGCACGGCGAACAGCACGCCGGCCGCCAGCGCCGCCGCCGCCGGGACGTAGAGGGCCAGCACGGGAACGACCAGCGCCGTCGCCGCGGCGTGCCAGACCAGGTTCACGGCGTGGAGCCACGTCGGGCTGCCGCCTGAGAGCTGCCAGTCCGCCGCGAAGGAGAGGATCACCAGTGGCCGCCACTGACCCGCACCGTTCTCGGCAGGCCAGTAGCTCTGATCGAAGGCCCTGAGCGCCGCACCCACGGAGTGCGCCGCGGGATTGCGCTCGACAATGGAGCCGTCGTCCAGCGCGAACCGGTTGCCGAGCGCCGGGAGATACACGACCACCGCCGCAGCCGCCGCAAGCCAGGTCGCCCGGGCGCTGGTCACGAGCGCTCCAGTCCGCAGCGAGCGCCGGAGGCCAGTCGCGCCAGAAGCTCGCGCGGTCCCTGCTGAGCGGGCGCGAGCGCGGTGGCCCGCTCCAGCCGGGCCAGCGCCTCGTCGCAGCGCCCGTTCACCGCGGCCGCGTAGGCCGCGACCTGCTGAAAGAGCCAGGAACCGGGGCTCAGATAGACCAGGCGGCGCGCGAGGGCAAGCGCCTCGCGCGGCCGGCCCGCGGCGAGGTACGCCTGCTCCGCGCTGCCCAGCACCTCCGCCGATTCGGGGAACCGCCGCACCGCGTCGGCCCCCAGGGCTTCGGCCGAGTCTGCGTGGCCCCCTCTCACCCTTGCCAGCACGGCCAGGACGGCGGCGCTGCTGCGCAGCGTGTCGAGACGGAACGCCGCCGTCAGGTAGCGGTCGGCCGGAGAGTACAGGCCGGCATCCAGGTACCGCTTCCCCAGCGCCTGAATCAGCTCGGCGTCGTCCGGGCAGATTCGAATGGCGCGCTGCATCTCGCTCTCCCCGGTGCCGCGGGCTCCGTGCGTGAATGCCGCATCACCCAACGCCCAGTGGGTCCGGCACGAGGTGGGAGCGTCGCGAAAGAGCGCCTGGACAAACCGCGTCTCGTCGTGCCACACCGGGATGCGCAGCAGCGTTCGGGCGGCAAGGAGCGCGAGGAGGACGGCGGTCGCCGGCCAGAGGTAGCGACTCCGGGGCAGGCTCTCCCAGAGGGCTCCGACGACGAGCGCGACTCCGACGGACGGGAGATAGGCCAGGCGCTCGGCCATCACCACGCCGGTGGGCACAATGACGTTCGCCGCCACCGACGCCGTCACCGCGCCGAAGATGATGCCCACGGTGATTCCCGGCCGTCGCCGTCGCGCCGCCCATGCGGCCCACGCCGCGAGGCCCAGAACCACGAAGCCGGCGAGCTGCGCCAGACCCAGGCGCGCGCTGGGAACGAAAACGTCCGGCAGGTAGTCGGCGGAGAGGTGCACCGGCCAGACCAGCCAGCCCAACCACACCAGCACGGCCGGCGCCATGATGAGGACACGGTCCAGGAGGGATCTTCCCTCGAGCCCCAGGGCGACCGCTCCGCCGCCGAAGGCTGGACCCAGGGCATGGGTACGGGCGACCAGATAGCCGATGGCCAGGACCACCACGCCGAGCCAGAGCAGCCAGTGGCGCAGAAATCTTCCGCTCAGCCCATGGCCGGCACGGAAAGCCAGCCACACATCGGCGAGGAGCAGGACCGCCGGAAGCGTGATGGCGCTTTCCTTCGCCCCGAATGCGACGGCCGCCGACGCCAGGACGGCGAGCGAGAGCAGGCCCCGCCCCAGCCCCCTCGCTCCCGCCCCCGCCGAATCGCCGTCGGCGAGATAGGCCAGGAGGGCACCGAGATAGCCCGCGGCCGCGAGCAGCTCGCTGAGGCCCACACCGTTGGCTACGGACTCGACATGGACCGGCTGCACTGCGAACCAGAGCGCCGCGACCAGAGCGCCTGCCCCAACGGGCGCCAGCACGCGCGATGCGAGCGCGAGCACCAGCGCCACCACCAGGAGGTGCAGCGCAACGTTGGTCGCGTGGAAGACCATGGGCCGGCCACCGCCGACGGCCCAATCGAGCGCGAACAGGACGGTCGTGGCTGGACGGTAGGCGTTGGTGCGGTAGGTGGCAGGCCAGAGCGGCGCGCTCACCAGCGCAGCCGGATCGCCGAGCGAGTGCACCTGCGGGTTGTCCCGGATGACCCACAGGTCGTCGTACACGAACCCGTTCGCCAGGCTCGTGGCCGACGCCGCCAGCGCGACGGCGAGCGCGAGGGCGTAGGCCCTACTCGACGCCACTGGCGACCGCCGGGCGCAGCAGCGGGGTGAAAATCGGGGGGCCGCCGCGCTCGACCGGCGCATAGCGGTACAGCCGGCGGGCGGGGTAGTGCGCGAACAACGCGGCGTTCCAGGGTCCAAGGTCGCGCGCCCAGACAATGTCCCCGTCGAGCAACGGCCGGTTCAGGTAGAGGAATGGAGCGTACGCGAGGAAGCCGATCGAATCGCGCGCCAGCTCCGCGCGACACGGCGGTGCGAGGGGCCGTCCGACTGACAGCCTGAGGTTCGGATCCTCCGTGGCCCCTCCCGCCACGCCGGAGCGAAGCAAGGCGGCGAGCGAATCAAGGGTCGGGAGCAACGCGCCTCGACGCACACCGCTCTCGTCCAGCGCGGCGGCGTCGAGCGCCTGTTCCAGCGTACAGGCGTCAATATCCTCGTAGATACGGGTCGAGCGCCGTAGCGGCACACCCAGCGCCCACATCCGCACGATGAGCCGGGTTCCCCAGCCATCCGGGATGACTACGACCGCGTGATGGATCCCCAGGCGTGCGGCGTCGCGGCCGGGGTGCAAGTCGAAGACCGGGGTCGCCCGGCGGTAGGCGCTCAGCCTGGCGGGCGCGATCGAAACCAATCCCACCAGCGCCAGCACGGCCACCGCGAAGGCGGCGGCGAGCCCCGAGGTCGCTCCGGGAATGATCTCGCGCCCCGAGCGTCTGAGCAGCACCACGGCGCGCGCCGCGAGGATGACGAACCAGGGCACGGCGCTGAACAGGAACCGCGGGCCGTAGAACACGTCACGGTGCCAGTAGGTGAAGAACGCCGCGAGGAGCGCCAGCACGCCGGTCAGCGGGATCGCATCACGTGCCGCCAGAGCGCGCCGGCCCACCACGAAGCCGATCGCCACCAGCAGGAGGACCGGGAACGGCGCGTCGAACAGGTAGAGGTTGAGTTGGTGGAGATCGAGGCCGGTGAGGCCGACCGCGCGCGCCGGCGTAAGTGGAATGCCCCACGGCACCGGATGGAAGCCGAGGCCGAGGCTCGGGCCCCAGAGGTAGCGGTATCCGAACTCGAGCCACGAGCCGGTAGTGCGACTGTTGTACCACAACGTGGGGATCGTCAGGAGCGCTCCACCCACGGCGACAAGCGCCAGCGCGGCCGTCTTCCGGCGCGCGACGAGCAGCGCGATGGCGGCCACGGGCACCGCTGCGGCCACGGCGTCCAGCGGGCGGAACGCCAGCATGAGGCCCAGCAGGGCGCCGGCGGCCAGCGCCCCGGCGACCCAGCGCCGTCCTCCAACGGTCGTCGCGGCGGCGGCCGCCAGCAAACCGAGCGTCACCGCCGGCAAGTGGCTGAGTTCGCTGCCGGAGACCGCGACCACGAATGGCGAGAGGCAGAGCAGCACGCCTGCCAGCCGCGCGGTGGCCTCGTCGGTGCACCATCGCGCCACGCGGTAGGTGGCTGCCGCCAGCGCCAGCGCGAACAGCGGATTGAGAATCCACCAGGCGCCCAGCGCCAGGCCGGCGGCCAGGACCAGCGCCTGGCCCGGTGGGTACTGGGAAAACCACCGAGCCGGGCCGACGATCATGTGCAGCGTCGCGAAGTTGGCCAGCAGCTCCGGCGACGGCGCCGGCACCCAGAGGCGACCTGCCAGGAAGATCCGCGCCTGGAACAGGTCGGCGAAGCCATCCACCGTGCGCGGGTTACCGGCGAAGACGAACAGGCACGCCAGCACCGAGAGCGCCGCCAGGAGAACGCCGGTCGCGGCCACCCACCATACTGCCGCGGGGCGTGCCACGATACGGCGCCACAGTGTCAGGCCGGCGAGCGTGACTGTCCCGCGGGTCAGCACCAGCGCGGCCGCCGCAATGCACAGGCTCAGGAGTGTGCCCCACACCCACGCCTGCCACGCCGCCTCGAAGTACCGCGGGTCGTCCCCGGCCCACCAGATCCCGAACGGGATCAGCGCCCACAGCGCCAGCGCGCCGGCCACCCACGGGACCGCCCGCACCGGCCAGCGCGGCGAGCCGTTCATCGCGAGGAGCCGTCCGCCAGGCGGCCCACGAACAGGAGCGGCGTCTCGTCCACCTGCTGCAGCTGCACGGTGGGCGCGGACGCCGCGCCGCCCGCCAGAAGGACGATCGTGAAGGCGCGCGGCGGCCGCTGGATGGGCGACGGCTCGAAGCGCGAGAAGACCACGGCAGCCGCGTGTTCCCGCTCCGCGTAGGCGGCAATGCGCTCGAAGGAGTCGCTGGGAAGCACCCGCCACGGGCGGTCCGCCCAGATCGCGACGGCGGGATGGAAGCTCATGACGATCTCCCCCGCGCTGAGGTGGCGGGCGAGATACTCCCCCACGTCACGGCGGGCGGTGGCGACCTGCTGGAGCGAGGTCGTCTGCGGCCAGGCATGCACGAGATCGCGCACGGCCGGAGCCATCAGCGCGATCGCGAGCGCCGCCGGCAGCACGACAGAGGCGCGCAGCTTCCAGAGGCCGGCGAGTGTGTCGGACGCCCGGATCGCTGCGATCGCGGCGTAGAGCGCAGCGAGCGGCGCGAGGGGCAGGAGGCTCCGCGGCTCCACGTAGGTGGCCAGGGACGGGAGCAAAGCCGAGACCGCCAGGGGCAAGATCCACACCAGCACCCCACGTCTGCCGAGCGCGAGCCCCGCGAGAGCGATGACGCCGAGCCACCACGGGACCACCGTCGTGATCCCCTGCCACCAGACCAGGAGGGAGCTTCGCCGTGGCGGAGTCGCGCCCGCCGCGGAGTCGGTGCTCGCCGGCGTGGCCGGCACAGGCACCGCGGTGACCGCCAGGGGCGCCGGTCCGCGTCGCACGCCCCAGTATTGCGACGCCATTCGGGTCCCGGTGGGGTCGAGGCCGTACATGGCCTGGACGAACGCTTCCGGCCGTCCCTGCCAGACGAACGCCTCAAGCACCTTGCCGCCCGAGCGGGCGTTCTCCACGAGCGAAGTCGTCGCGGCCCCGGCGGGCGAGGCCGCCTGCACCCTCCCGCTCACGGCCCAGCGGCCGAGCGCCGAATGCAGGTAGCCAAGATAGGGCGCCGCGACGACGAGGCCCGCGGCGGCCGCGACGGCCGGACCCCGCCAGGCGCGCGTCGGGACTCGCCGCGCCGCGAGCCGGAGCGAGACGACCAGCATCAGCGCGCCACACAACACGAGCCCCTCGGCTCGCGCCAGGTACGAGGCACCGGCGAGTGCGCCCGCCGCCGCCCACCACTTCCACCCTCCTTGCTCCGCCCGGACGGCCGCGGCGACAGCGCTGAACGCGAGAAGCAGGAAGAGCGGCTCGCTCCCGAAGTACAGGTTCCAGCTCTCGCCCGGGAAGAACGGCACGAAGGTCATCAACGCCGGGCTCGCCGCCGTCAGCACCGCGGCGGCCAGTGCCACCCTCGGCCCGCCAGCCAGCCGCGCGAGCGACGCGACCGGAAAGACCAGCAGCGCCCCGCATACCGCCGCCAGGAGCCGCGACGCCCACAGGTCCGGCACGCCCATGGCCGAGACGAGCGCGACCAGAACCGGCTGAAGTGGAGAGAGCGCCACGTGCGGCAAGCCGTTCAGGGCGTAGCCGTGGCCCGCCCTGAGACTGCGCGCAAGCAGAAGGTAGTAGCCTTCATCGTAGACGATGTAGTCACCACGCGCGACGAGCAGCACCAGCCGGAGGGCCAGCGCGGCGAGCACCACGAGCCACAGGGAGCGCCGTTCGTTCACGCCGAGGCTCTCCGCCCCAACAGCGCGCCCAGCCGGCGCGGCAAGGCGCGCCATGCCCGGCGCATGTCATCCCAGGGATCTTCGAGCGCGCCGAGCAGCGCCCGCACGTCCGTCGGCCCGGCGTAGATGCGCCGGCGGTTTCGCCATACACGCGGGAGGCAGGCCCAGAACGCCAGCCAGCCCCGCGCGGTGAGCCGCAGCGGACGCCCGTAGAAGATCGGGTCGAGCCACGGCCAGAGGAGGATCACCGGGCCCCACGGCAGCGCCCGCCGGAGCGGCATCGTCTGGAAGAAGAGAATCAGGTTGTTCCGGATCAGGAGGAAGATCTTCCGATCCGGCATGCGGGCCGCGGTCGCCGAGCCCAGGTGCCGCACCACGGCCGCCGGCTCGTACCAGCAGCGGTACCCCGCCAGCTGTCCGCGGATGCCGATCTCGACGTCCTCGAACCAGGCGAAGAAGTCTTCGTCGAAGTAGCCGACCCGCTCGAAGAACTCCCGGCGGTACGCCGCGGCGCCGGCGCAGGCGCTGAGCACGTATCGCCCAATGCGGAAAGCCGGGCCGTCGGGCTCGCCGTGTCCGACGTTGTGTGGCGCGAGCCCCATGGCATCCCAGGCGGAGTCCACCCGCGACGGATCGCGCGCGCTCAGCATCTTCGAGGCCACGAAACCCGCGTCACGCCGCCGCTCCAGCGCCTCGACCAGCGCGGCCAGCCATCCCGGCTCCGCCTCGACGTCGTTGTTCATCAGCACCAGGACGCCGCCGCGCGCCGCCTTGAGCCCGGCATTGACGGCCGGCGCGAAGCCGCGATTCTCGGAGAAACGCACCACGACCACCTCCGGGAACTCGCGCTCCAGCATCGCCGCGGTGGCATCGCGGGACCCGTTGTCAACGACGATCGTCTCGAAGTCGCGGAAGGACTGCCCGGCGAGGGAGGCGAGCGCCGAGCGGAGCATCGCGGCGCCGTCCCAGGTCGGGATGACTACACTGACGCGCGGCACCCGCTCACGCGAACCGGGAGGGCGGCTGGACAGCGGGTCGGTGGACTCTTAGGATAGCGCCCATCGCGGCCGAGACCACTCATCTACCTCGAGAACGCCCCACGGCGTGGGAGCACCTGCTGGTCGAGTTGCGCCGGCGCTATCGTCGCTACCGGCGTCCCGACCTGTGGCTCAGGGAAATCGCGGTCATTCATCAATACAGGACGCTCCTTGCCAAGGCAAGGAACGATGCGGCGGCGGCCGAGCGGTTCGCGGCCGGCCGCACGCCCCTCGTCACGGTGCGCATCGCCACCTACAACCGCGCCCAGATCCTGATCGAGCGCACCTTGCCCACGGTGCTGGCGCAGACCTACCCGCACCTCGAGATCCTCATCGTGGGCGACCACTGCACCGACGATACGGAGCAGCGGTTGCGACGCGTGGCCGATCCGCGGGTCCGGTTCGTCAACCTGCCCGAGCGCGGCCGCTACCCCGAGACGCCGTGGAAGCGCTGGATGGTCGCGGGCGCCGCGCCGATGAATCACGCGCTCGGCGTGGCGCGCGGCGAGTGGATCGCCCCGCTGGACGACGACGACGAGTTCGCGCCGGACCACGTCGCCACGCTGCTCGAGGCGTGCCGCCGCGAGCGGTGGGAGATGGCGTTTGGCGTCGCCCGGATGCAGCTTGCCTGGGGCGAGTGGCGCGAGATCGGATCGCTGCCGCTCCGCAGGGACCACATCTGCCACTCGGCCGTGTTCTACTGGAGCGGCCTGCGCTTCATGCGGCACGACTGGAACGCGTGGAAGCTCGGCGAGCCCGGAGACTGGAACCTGTGGCGGCGCATGCGGGCGGCCGGCGTCCGGATCGGGTTCGTGCCCAGGGTGCTCACGATCCATCACCAGGAGTACGGCGGATGGGGGCGGTGAACCCGGTCTACATCATCGGGGCGGGCGGGTTCGGCCGCGAGACGCTGAACGTGTACCGCGACGCGGGCCGCGACGCGGAGGTCGCCGGGTTCGTGGTCGAGGATCAGTACTGGCAGCGCGGCCAGGTCATCAACGGCAAACCGGTATTCGCGTGGTCCGACATCGCCGGATGGCCGAAACAGGCGCGATTCGTGGCCGCAATCGGCTCGGCTTCGCGGGGCCGGCTGATTGACGAGGCGGCGCGACTGGGCTTCGCCTTCGACACCGTGATCCATCCCACCGTCGTTTCGTCGCCCTGGGTGCGCGTCGCCGAGGGGTGCATCGTTTGCGCCGGCAACATCCTCACGGCGCAGATTGACGTCGGGCCGCACACCATCATCAACCTGGCGTGCACCGTCGGCCACGACAGCACCCTCGGCCGGCTGGTCACCCTCTCACCCGGCGTCAACGTGTCGGGGCACGTCACGATCGAGGACGAAGCGTTCATCGGCTCGGGGGCGGTGATCATCGAGAACATCCGCATCGGCAGCGGCTCGGTCGTCGGCGCCGGCTCCGTGGTGACCAAGGACATTCCGCCCAAGGTCATGGCCGTCGGCGTGCCGGCCCGCGTGGTGAAACAGCTCGCATGAGCTGGCTCGCCCGGCTCCGCGCGGGCAGGCTCCCGCACCGGGATCTCAAGCTGCACCTGGGCTGCGGTACCGTGCACCTCGACGGGTGGATCAACATAGACCTCGTGGCGCGGGCCGACCTCAGGCTGGACGTCCGCGACCGGCTCCCCTTCGGCGACGGCGCGGCGCGGCTGATCTACCACGAGCACCTGATGGAGCACCTGACGCTCGACGAGGGCCGGCGGTGCCTGCGCGACTGGTGCCGCCTCCTCCAGCCCGGCGGCACGCTGCGGATCGCCACGCCCGATCTCCAGTATCTCGTCGAGCGCTACCAGGGCGCGTGGCACGAGCAGGACTGGCTGGCGCTGCCCGAGTATGCCTTCATCCAGACCCGCGCCGAGATGATGAACGTCGCCTTCCGCTGGTGGGACCATCAGTACCTGTACGACGGCGAGGAACTGGAGCGCCGCGTGCGGGAGGCCGGCTTCGGCGTGGTCCGCCGCTGCGCCCTGGGCGAGAGCGCGGTGCCCGGGCTCTCGGGCCTGGAGACGCGCGCCGATTCCCTGCTCGTCGTCGAGGCCGCCAAGCCGTGATCCCGATCTCCCGCCCCGAGCTGCCGCCGCTGGAGCGCTACGTCGAGCTGCTCCGCGACATCTGGGACTCGCGCATGCTCTCCAACTTCGGGACGTACGCCCGCCGGTTCGAGGCGCAGGCACAGGCCCGGCTCGGGACACCCCGGGTGCGCGCGGTGGCCAGTTGCGATCTGGGACTGATGATCGGTCTTGCCGCCCTCGACCTCCCGGCGGGCGGTGAGGCGATCGTCCCGGCATTCACCTTCAACTCGACCATCAACGCCATCCTGTGGAACCGCCTGACCCCGGTGTTCGCCGACGTAGACCCGCACCGGCTCACTCTCGATCCGGCGGAGGTGGAGGAGCTGCTGAGCCCGCGGACCGCCGTGATCGTCGGCACCCACGTGTTCGGCAATCCGTGCGATCACGACGCGATTCACGCCGCCGCCGGTCCAGCCGGAGTCCCGATCGTCTACGACGCGGCCCACGCCTTCGGCAGCCGGTACCGGGACCGCCCCGCCGGCACGCTCGGCGACCTCGAGGTGTTCAGCTTCAGCGGCACCAAGCTCGTCACTTCGGCCGAAGGCGGGCTGGTGGTCGCGTCGCGCGACGACCTGGTCACCCGCCTCGAGTATCTCCGCGCCTACGGATTCCAGGCCGACTACGAGTCCCACGTCGTCGGCCTCAACGCGAAAATCTCGGAGCTCGACGCCGCTCTCGGCGTGCTGACGATGGAGAAGCTCGATCACGCGGTCGCGCGCCGCCAGGAGATCGCGCGGCGCTACCGGAGCGCGCTCGGCGAGATCCCGGCCCTCGCCTTCCAGCAGGTGGACGCGCGGGATCGCTCCACGTTCAAGGACTTCGCCATCCTGTGCGAACATGGGCGCGAGGGCCTGATGCAGCGGCTCGAAGCGGCCGGGATCCAGACCAAGCGCTATTTCCGCCCCGCCCACACGATGCGGGCTTACCGGCGCTTCGCCACCCGGCCGCTCCCGCGGACCGACGCCGTGTACGACCGGATCCTCTGCCTCCCGATCTTCAACGAGCTGAGCGACGCGCAGATTGACGAGGTGGCCGGCGGGGTGCGCGCGTTCTACCGGAGCACGCCGGCAGCCTAGAGCCGTGAGCCTCCCCCCGCAGAGCGAGCCAGCGCCGTCCGTCCCGCGCGCGATCCGGCTCGGCGTCCGGTCCGGCTATCTGAATCTCGGCGTCACCTGGGCGATCCAGCTGGTCATGGTCCCGTTGCTGCTCCATCACCTCGGCAGCGAGAGCTACGGCCTGTATGCCGCGCTCACGTCGGTCGTCGGCTACTTCAGCCTGCTGACCTTCGGC
Organism: Gemmatimonadota bacterium; assembly: GCA_003157095.1. Classification (GTDB taxonomy): domain Bacteria; phylum Gemmatimonadota; class Gemmatimonadetes; order Gemmatimonadales; family JACORV01; genus Fen-1245. The sequence goes on from PMIK01000077.1 coordinate 12,043, forward strand.
AGCTCGCTGACCGTGCCGCGCTTCGTGGCGGACCACGCGGCGCGCGGCGAGGGCGAGGCGCTGAGCCGCTTCGTCTCGACCTACTTCGTCCTGTACCTCGCCGTCGCAGTCACCGGCGCGGCCATCGGCTTCGCCGCCTCGCCGCTGGTCCGATCGGTCCTGGTCGTGCCACCACGGCTGGCGGACGCCGTTGTCCCGGCCTGGAGGCTCGTCGTCGGCGGGTGGGCGCTGGGACTCGCCGCCGGGCTGCTCCAATCGCTGCTCACCGGCCTGGGCGAGGTGCACCTCTCGAACCTGGCCGCGAGCGCCCGCACGATCCTCAACCTCGCGTTCGCGGCGGCCATCCTGTCGGCCGGTGGCCAACTCGATGCGCTGCTCCAGGGACTGCTGGCCGCAGCGCTTCTCTCCGGGCTGGGGCTCTACGTCCTGGTGCGCCTCGCCCACCCGGAGATCCGCATCACGCCGGCCCTGGCCGGCTGGGCGACCCTGCGGCGGTCGGGGCGGCCCGCCGCCTACTACTTCCTGATGCAGGTCGCGGCGCTGGTGGTGATGGGCACCGACAACATCGTGATCAGCGTCTTCCTCGGCGTGGGGAGCGTCGCGGCCTACGCGGTCGCATTCCAGCTCTACGCCCTCGCCGTCGCCGCGCTGTGGAGCGGCGTGGACGTCCTGCTGCCGTTCTTCGCGCGCTGGGGCGCGCAGCGCGACGAGCGCCGGCTGCGGTCGGCGTTCCTCCGGGCCACCAAGTACGCCATGTCGGGAACCGTGCTCGCGGCGATTCTGCTCGCCGCGTTCGGCCGCCAGGTCATCGGGTGGTGGGTCGGGCCGTCACTGTTCGTCGGCGGCCGCGTGCTGCTGGTCTTCTGCGTCATGCTCCTGATCGCGACGCCGATTCACAGCGCGGCGCTCGTCCTGGCCGGCCTCGGGCGTCACAAGGCACCCGCGATCGGCGGCGGCATCGAGGCGGCGCTGAATCTCGCGCTGTCCATTCTGCTGGTGCGCCAGCTCGGGGTGTTCGGCGTCGCGATGGGAACGCTGCTGGCCGGTGCCGCGACGAACGGATGGGTCGCGCCGCGGGCCGCCTGCCGCGAGCTGGGCATCCGGCTCGGAGACTACGTCCGGGCCACCATCCTCCCCAGCCTCCTCCCGGCGCTGGTCGCCGGCGCGATGGCCGCGCTGGCTGCCGATCGTGCGGCGAGCCCGGTCGCCGCCGCGCTCGGCATCGCCCTGGTCGCCGCCGGATTCGGCGGGACCTTCTGGTCCCTGAGCCTCGCGCCCGAGGAGCGAAGAGAGCTCCGCGCGCTGCTGATCCGCTAGGGCCTCGGCGCCTCGCCCAGCATCCGGGCCAGCGGCCTCGGCATCCGGCGCTCCAGTCTGCCGAACTGAAAACCCAGCATCCGGACCGCCTCAACGACGACCGCGTGGGGCACCGCCGACCGCCGGTGCTGCGCCGCTATCCACCGCAACTCGCGCAGCAGATGCGCGGCGCCGGCCCGCCACGCCCCGCGCGCCAGACCCAGAGCCTGCAGCGACGAGCCGCTGTCGAAATTGCGCTGGAAGACCCGCGCGAAGCCGAAGCGGTGCCCGTGGTAGACCTCGGCCCTGGGCTCGTAGCGAATCTCGTACCCCGCTTCCAGGGCCGCCCGCGCCCATGCCTGGTCCTCGCTCATCACGATGTCCGGGAATGGGATGGCCTCCCAGACCGCCCGCCGCACCGCCCCGAACGCGTTGGAGAACAGCGTCGTGCCGGGACCGAAGGCCGTGCGCAGGTCGTCACCCGTGAGCCGGCGCGGGCGGCCCGCGTAGTTGACCTTGGCGAGAAACTCCTCCTCGGGCGAGGCGCCCCGCGCCACCTGTCGGCCGAAGACCCCGGCGACCCGGGAATCGTCCAGCGCCTCGAGGAGCGGAGGGAGCCAGCCGTCGCCGACCGGCTCGACGTCCTGGGTGAGGAAGAGCAGCACGTCTCCGGTGGCCGCCGCCGCCGCGCGATTGCGTGCGCTCCCGTGGCCGAACGGTGCTCCTTCCAGATCCAGCACCCTCGCGCCAGCCTCCACCAGCAGACCGCGCGTTCCATCGCTCGATCCGGAGTCAATCGCCACGATTTCCACCAGACCGCGTCCGGCGGCCAGCTCGCGCCCCAGCGCTGCCAGCAGCGCGGGCAGCGTGGCCGCGCCGTTCAGGGTCGGGAGAACGACGGACACGCGCTGCACCGCGCTCACCGGCGCGGGTCGTCGCGCAGCATACTGATGAAGAACGACCCGAAGACCCCCTGCGCGCCGACCACGATCAGGCTCAGCCCGAGCAGCGCCGGCCGCACCGCGAACAGCTGGCCGCGGCCCCCGCTGAGCCAGGAGGAGAGGATCCACCCGTTGATCCCGAGGCCGGCGGCGACGAGCCCCAGCCCTACCAGCAACCCGCGCTCCAGGGTGAAGTGCCGGTCGAGCAGGGTCAGCCACCGGTCGGCGCGGATCGAGCGCTCGCCGCTCGCGTATGCCTTCGCCGCCAGCCCCAGGAGGACGAGCTGGACGCCGAGGATCGCCAGGGCGCTCGCGACGAACATGAAGTGGTAGTCGAGCACGAAGCCGGCGACCCGCAGCGGACCCGGCAGCAGCACGAACAGCCCGGCGAAGCCGAGCAACAGCGCCGCCAGTCCCGGGACGAGAAACAGGGGCGTCGGCGAGAGGAGCAGCATGAAGCGCAGGTGCCGCCATCCGTCGCGGAAGCTCCGCAGCTTCGACTCGCCGCCGCGCGGATAGTAGGTGATGGGGATCTCGGCCACCGTCAGCTGGTGGCGCAGCGCGAGGGCCACCATCTCGGAGGCGAACTCCATCCCGCTGCTCCTCAGGCGCATGCGGTCGCTCGCGTCGCGGGTCATCGCCCGCAGGCCGCAGTGCGCGTCCGATACGCGCCGGCCGAAGAAGACGCTCAGGATCCCGGAGAGGACCGGGTTTCCGACGTACCGGTGGAGCCACGGCATCGCGCCCGGCAGGATCCGCCCGCGGAACCGCGAGCCCAGGACCACGTCGTTTCCGGCCTTCAGCGCCGCCACAAACTCCGGCACGGCGCCGAAATCGTAGGTATCGTCGGCGTCACCCAGCACCAGGTAGGTGCCGCGCGCGGCCTCGAGGCCGGCGAGGTACGCGGCGCCGTACCCGCGGACCGGCGCGGCGACCACCCGGGCGCCCGCCGCCTCGGCCAGGGCGGGCGATCCGTCGTCGGAGCCGTTGTCCGCGACCACGACCTCACCGGAGAGCCCGGCGCGTTCCAGGGCCGCGCGCGCCTTGACGACGCACCGCGCCACCGTGGCAGCCTCGTTGAGGCACGGCATGATCACCGACACGTCGGGCCGCTGGCCGGTCACGGCGTCGAGCCTCCGGGGCCGCCGGCATCACGCTGCACCGCGAACGCGACGGCGGAGCCCGGCCAAACACGCACCGCGTGCAGGTAGCCGGGAAACCGGCCCAGCAGCTGGCTCAGCGTCGGCGCGGCGTCGGACCCGGGGCCGCTCAACAGCACGTGAGTGACCCCCGCCCGCTCGAACCAGGCGCGCAGCGAATCGGGGCCAAGGCTCTCATCGCCCCGACCGCGATACCGCCACACGTAGGACGGCACCGCCCGGCGGCCGGTGTAGAGCCACAGCATCGCCTCGTCCTCGCCCGCCACGACCGCGTCCGGCGGCGTGGACTGTCGCACCCACGGCAGCAGCTCGGTCATGGTGGCGGAGATCCCCTGCTGCAACCGGGTCGCGTCGCCGCGGACGTAGCCGCGCACCTGGTAGAAGCCGTAGCCCACGACGACCACGAGCACGGTGACGCCGACGCACCACCGCCCGGCCCAGGCGATCGTAGGGGCCGCGGCGCGCGAGCGCACCATGACCTGCTCCGCTCCTGCGAAGAAAGCGACAGCGAGGAACGGCCACACGGCCCACACGAAGCGGTCGGGCCCGTAGGGCCAGATGACGGCGATGGCACAGTAGCCCAGCAGCGTCCAGCCCAGCGCGGGCACTCGCCGGAGCATCGGGGCAAAACCGGCGACCAGGAGCGCGAGCGCCGGGACGCCGAAGAAGAAACGGAACCACCCTCGATACGGCGCGAGCGCCACCGCGCCGATGGGCCGCAGCAGATCGCGGATGCTGGCCGGAGAGAGCGTCGCCCAGCCGGCCTGGGCCAGCAGATCGGTGTAGGTCCCGTAGCCGGCGACCAGCGCGGGATCCACCTCGGCCCGGTGGCGGGCCACCCACACCAGCCATGGCGCCACGCAGAGCGCCGAGGCCGCGGCGGCGATCAGCGCGGCGCGCGGCCGCCGTGCCAGGACGAGCGACAGCGGCACCGCAATCACGGCCGTCACGCCCAGCGTCCGGGTCAGCGCCGCCGCGCCCGCCAGGACCCCCGCCGCGGCCGCGAGCAGCCACATCCGCCCTCTCGCCTGGGACTCGCGGGCCGCATCGCAGGCCCAACAGGCCGCAACCAGCAGCACGAGGAAGAGCGGCTCCGCGAACAGCACCGTGGCGACGGTCACCAGGGGCAGCACGGTGGCGGCGGCGGCCACGAGCACGGCGAGGCGCCAGGTGCGCTGCGCCATCCGCCGGTCGAGATACAGCACCAGCAGCGCGGCGCAGATTGCCAGCAGCGCGGCGTTCGCCGCCTTGAAGACCACGACGTTGGCGGGAAACGCCGGCACCAGCCCCCACAGCGCGGCGAGAAACAGCGGATAGAGGAACGGGTAGTGGACCGCGCCGGGCGCGCCCGGGAGGTAGAGCAACCGGTAGCCGTGACCCTCGACGAGGCTCCTGGCCAGCGCCAGGTAGATCCCGTCGTCGTAGAACACGCCGGCCAGCGAACGCGTGAGGTGAGACACCACCACGAGGCCGACGGCCAGGCCCGCGGCGGCCGCCCACGCGGTGCGACCCGTCACCGGCCCGCCGTCACGGGGCTTCCTCGTACCGCGCCAGCTTCCGGTACAGCGTCGAGGGATCGATGCCGAGCACCTCCGCCGCGCGCGTCTTGTTGCCGCCCTCCCGCTGCAGCACCCACAGGATGTACGCGCGCTCGACCACATCCAGCGACGGGTTGGCCGCCGGCCGGTCGGCGACCAGCGAGGGCGCGCGCCGCTCGGTGACCCGCGCCGGCAGCGCCTGGGCACCGATGGCGTCGCCCTTGGTAAGGGTAAAGGCCCGCTCCAGCGCGTTCTCCAGCTCTCGCACGTTGCCGGGCCAGTCGTACGCCAGGATGGCTTCCATCACGTCGGCGCCGATCGCCTTCGGCGTCTCGCCGCGTTCCGACGCCATCCGCCGCAGGAACGCATCCGCCAGCAGCGGTATGTCGTCCCGGCGGTCGCGCAGCAGCGGGAGACGCAGCGCGATCACGTTGAGGCGGTAGTAGAGATCCGAGCGGAAGCGTCCCAGCTTCATGTCGTCTTCCAGGTCCCGGTTGGTCGCCGCGATGAGGCGCACATCCACCGGCACCGGCTGGGTGCCGCCCACCGGGATGGCTTCCCGCTCCTGGAGCACCCGCAGCAGCTTGACCTGCGTCGCGGGACTGGTCTCACCGATCTCGTCGAGGAAGAACGAGCCGCCCGCAGCGGCCGCGAACAACCCCTGATGGTCGCGCACCGCTCCGGTGAACGCGCCCTTCACGTGGNNCCCGTGCCGCTCTCGCCCTGGATCAGCACGGTACTGTCGGTGGGCGCCACGGTCTCCACCATGCGCATCACGTCCCGGAATGGCTTCGAGACGCCGATCGGCTTGACGACCTGGGTTCGCTCGCGACGCTGGATCTCCTGCTTCAGCACCCGATTCTCGGTCTTGAGTTTCCGGTGCTCCAGCGCGCGCCGGCAGATCGAAACCAGCTCGTCGTTGTCGAACGGCTTCTGGATGTAGTGGAAGGCCCCCTGGTTGATCCCCTCGATGGCCGTCTTCAGCTCGGCCTGCGCCGTCATGAGCACCACCGGAAGATCGGCGTCGCGCTGCTTGACGGCGGCCAGGATGTCAATGCCGTTCACCAACGGCATCCGGACGTCGGTCAGGACGATCTCGGGTGTCCCCCGCTCGAGCGCCTCGAGCGCGGCGGGCCCGCCCTGCGCCACCGAAACCTCGAAGCCCTCGTTCTTGAACAGAATGCGCAGCGTTTCGAGGATCGCCGCTTCATCGTCCACGATCAGCAGGGATGGCCGTTCGCTCACGCCGTTTCCTCCGCGTCGAACCGTGCCGGCAGGAATACCGTGAACGTGGTGCCGCGCCCGCGCACCGAGTCGCAGAAGATGAGGCCGCGGTGCGCCTGCACCGCGCGCTGAACGATGGCGAGCCCGAGCCCGGTGCCACCGACCCGCGCGGTGACGAAGGGCTCGAACAGGCGCGGCAGCACCTCGGGAGCGACGCCCGGCCCCGTGTCGCTCACCACCAGCAGCCGCGGCGACTCCATTACGACCCCGCCCGGCAGATCGCCAGGCGCCGCGGCGGCCACCCGCACGCGAACGTCCGCCGACGCCTGGGCGGCCTGCACCGCATTGAGAACGAGATTGAACACCACGCGGTGCAGCAGGTCCTCGTCTCCCTCGACCAGCACGGGCCGCTCGGAAGCGTCGAGGGTGATCTTCGCGTCGGGCGAGCAGTCGGGGTGCTGGCGCGCGAGGTGGATCCCGTGCTCCGCCACCGCCACCAGATCGAGCCGCACCGACCGCGTCACCCGCACCCTGGAGAAGTCCAGGAACTCGGTGAGGAGGGCGGACAGCCGGTCGCTTTCGCGCACGATGAGCCCGGCGAGCACCCGCTCGTCAGCGCCCGGGGGGGCGAGACGGGAGAGCTGCACGACCGCGCTCCGGATCGAGGCCAGCGGATTCTTGATCTCGTGCGCCAGCGACGCGGAGATCTCCGCCACCGCCTCCAGGCGCTCGGTCCTCAGGCGCAGCTCCTCGAGCCGGCGCGCGTCCGAGATGTCCTGGAAGACCGCCATCACCGCCGGCGCCCCCCCCTCGGCAGCCCGGACCGCCGTGGTGGTGAAGCCGATCGGGAAGGTGCGCCCCTCACCCGCCACTTCCGCCACCGTCCGTACCACGCGCCGGCCCTCCCGCGCCGTGCGCCGGATCGCGTCACCCAGCAACGGCGCCACGCGGTCCACCCGCTCCAGCACCGGCTGCCCCAGCGACTCCGCCAGCCGCAGACCAAGCAGCGCCTCGGCGGTGGGGTTGGCGTACACCAGCCTCCCGTCCCCGTCGAGGGTCATCACCCCGGCGCCGATGTGCCGCAGGATATCCGCGGCCTCCAGCCGCACCCGCTGAAGCTCGGCCTCGAGCGTCTCGTGGGCGGCGCCCGCCACCCGCACTCGGCTGGCCAGGTAGCCGGTGGCGCTGGCCACGAGCCAGAACACCGCGACCTGCAGGAGTACCGCCGCCGACAGCTCTCCCCCGACGATCACGTCCGCCGTATAGACGATGCCCGCCAGCAGCGCGACCAGCAGCCCGTTGGCCAGAGGCATCAGCACGGTGTAGACGGCGATCACCAGGATGTACAGCGCGGCGAAATACGAGTACGGACCGCTGATGTGGGAGATGGCCGTGACCAGCGCGACGTCAAATACCGCCTGGCCGTAGAGGAAGGTCTGGCCTGGCTCCTGGAGCCGGATGTGGGAGTACCAGAACGAGGCGGCCGTCACGACCAGGGCGAGCGTGACCGAGAGCGAAGCCACGAGCAGCGCGGTGAGGTCGGCGCGCCACCATGCGAGCGCGGCGGCGAGGAATACGGCCGACGCCACCGAGACCCGCCCTACGTACAGCCACTGCAGCAGCGTCCGGACGGGGGGCACGACCCCGCGCGAGGGGTGCAGGAGGGGACTCGGCGCGGAAACGGGGGCGCTCACGGCGCCCATTCTAGAGCCGAGGTCTTGCAGAATGCAAGAGTGGAGATTCTAGAACAGTTGCCAGACGGCAAGGACTGAAGTGGTTATCAGCCCCGAGACTCCAGGGGGCCAGCCCAGTTCCAAGTACTGGCAACTGGCCCGGCCCCCCTATCACTGGCAACTGGTAACCACTTCCCCCTTCGCCGTCTGCGCAACTGCCTTCTGTTATTGCACGGCTCCGATCATGCCGAAGATCGGCAGGTACATGGCGACGATCATGCCGCCCACGACCACGCCCAGCAGCACGATCATCACGGGCTCCATGAGGGAGAGGAGCGCCTCGACCGCGGCATCCACCTCTTCGTCGTAGAAGTCCGCGATCTTGGTCAGCATCTCGTCCAGGCCGCCCGTCTGCTCGCCGACGGCGATCATCGAGATCACCATGGGCGGGAAGACCCTCGACTTCTGGAGCGGTGCGGCGATCGTCTCACCGCCGGCGATCGAGGCCCGCGACTCCATCACGGCGTCGTGGATGACCCGGTTGCCGGCCGTCTTGGCCGTGATCTCGAGGCCGTCGAGGATCGAGACGCCCGACGCGATCAGCGTGCCGAGGGTGCGGGTGAAGCGCGACACCGCCGACTTGCGGATGACGTCGCCCAGGATGGGCAGCGCGAGCATGATCCGGTCGAGATTGAGGCGCCCGCTCGGCGTGGCGTAGTAGCGCCGGGTGCCGAAGATCACCGCGGCGATTCCCAGGCCGATCAGCCACCAGAAGTGCTTCAGCAGGTCCGAGAGCCCGATCACGATCCGGGTGGGGAGCGGCAGCTCCATCTTGACGTCGGCGAACATGCTGCGGAAGACCGGGATCACGAACACCAGCAGGACGATGACGGCCAGGATCGCGACCGAAAAGATGACGGCCGGGTAGATGGCTGCGCCCTTCACCTTCCGGACCAGGGCGTCGTTCTTTTCCATGAAGGTCGCGAGCCGGAGCAGAATCGTGTCCAGGATACCGCCGGCCTCGCCCGCGGCCACCATGTTGACGTACAGCTCGGTGAAGGCCTTGGGGTGCTTGCGGAGGGCGTCGGCCAGCGTATGGCCGCTCTCCACGTCGTACACCACCGCCCGCGTCACGTCCTTCAGGGCCTTGTTCTCGGTCTGTTCCGACAGGATGTCGAGCGCCTGCACCAGCGGCAGCCCCGAGTTGATCATCGTGGCGAACTGCCGGGTGAAGATCACGATGTCGCGGGTGCCGATCCCCTTGCCGAACGACAGCTTGATGTCCCTCGGCGCCTGCTGGACCTTCACCACGATCATCCGGTTCTTCCGGAGATGCTGGACGACGTCGTCGTGATTCGGAAGGTCTATCGAGCCCGACTGGAGCTCCCCGGTCAGGGTTCTGGCGGTGTAGTTGAAAACGGGCATCCGTGACCCTCCTGAGTGCCTAGCGCCGCGTGGGCGCCTGCTGCGGCCGCTGCGATGAACCCATCTGCTTGTCGTCGTCTGTGGGCACCGGCTCGCCGACCATCCGCAGGAATTCGTTCGGCTCCGACGAAACGCGCAGGCACTCGTCCAGCGCGACCTCGCGATTCATGTACAACTGGTACAGCGAGTCGTTCAGCGTCTGCATGCCGTGCTTCTTGCCCGCCTGCATCGAGGACTGGATCTGGTGGACCTTGTCGTCACGGATCAGCGCCCGGATGGCCGGCGTCACGACCAGGATCTCGCACGCCATCACGCGCCCGCGTCCCTTGAGCTTGGGCAGCAGCGTCTGGGTGACGATCCCCTCGAGCACGAACGACAGCTGCGCGCGCACCTGCGACTGCTGGTGCGCCGGGAACACGTCAATGATGCGGTTGATGGTCTCCGCCGCCGAGTTGGTGTGCAGCGTGGCGAAGGCCAGGTGACCGGTCTCGGCGATCGTGAGCCCGGCCTGGATCGTCTCCAGGTCGCGCATCTCGCCGATGAGCACGACGTCCGGGTCCTCCCGCAGGGCATACTTGAGGGCGTTGGCGAACGACTTGGTGTCGGTGCCCACCTCCCGCTGGTTCACGATGCACTGCTGGTGCCGGTGGATGAACTCGATCGGGTCCTCCACCGTGATGATGTGCCCCTTCCACTCGCGGTTGATCTTGTCGATCATCGCCGCCAGCGTGGTGGACTTGCCCGACCCGGTGGGCCCCGTCACCAGCACCAGGCCCCGGGGCTTCTCGGAGAGCTTGGCGACGATCGGCGGCAGCTGGAGCTGCTCGAACGTCTTGATCTGGAATGGAATCTGCCGGATCACCAGCGACACGCAGCCGCGCTGCTTGAAGGCGTTGCCGCGGAACCGCGCCAGGTTCTGGATGCCGAAGGAGAAGTCCAGCTCGTCCTCGGTCTCGAACCGCTTCTTCTGCTGCTCGGTGAGGATCGAGTAGGCCAGCTGGAGCGTGTCCTTCGGGTTGAGGATCGCCTCCACCTTGCTGCTCGTAATGTCGCCGTCCACGCGCAGCTTGGGGCGCTCCCCCGCGGTGATGTGGAGATCGGACGCGTCCCGCTCGATCATCTCCTCGAGCAGGGCGCGGAGGTTGAAGGCGCTGGGCGCCTGTGCGCGAACGGGTGCAGTCACGGGTCTATGCCGCCGCCGTTTCCTTGACCACTTCTTCCAGGGTGGTGACGCCCTTCTTGATCTTCACGAGCCCGTCCATGCGCAAGGTCAGCATCCCGTCCTTGACCGCCTGCTCCGACAACTCGCCGGTGGAGGCGCCCTTGAGGATCAGGCGGCGCAACTCGGCCGAGAGCGACATCACCTCGTACAGTCCCGCACGGCCCTTGTAGCCGGTGCCGCCGCAGGTGTCGCACCCCTTGCCCTTGTAAAAGCTAACGCCCTCGAACTCTTTCGTGTCCCCGCCCAGCGCTTTCAGCTCCTCGGGCAGGTACTTGTGCTCCTCCTTGCAGTCCTTGCAGATGCGGCGCACCAGCCGCTGCGCCACGATCAGGTTCACCGCCGACGCGACGTTGAACGGCTCGATGCCCATGTCAATCATGCGGGTGACCGTCGAGGGCGCGTCGTTGGTGTGCAGCGTGGACAGGACCAGGTGCCCCGTGAGCGCCGCCTTGATCGCGATGCCGCCCGTCTCGATGTCGCGGATCTCCCCCACCATGATGATGTTCGGGTCCTGCCGCAGGAAGGCCTTCAGCGCGGCCGCGAAGGTCATCCCGACCTCGTTCCTGACCAGGACCTGGTTGATCCCCATCAGGTTGTACTCGACCGGGTCCTCGGCGGTCATGATGTTGACTTCGATCGTGTTGACCCGCGACAGCGCCGAATACAGCGTCGTCGTCTTCCCGGAGCCGGTGGGGCCCGTCACCAGCACCATCCCGTACGGGTTGAGGATCGCCTTCAGGAGGTCCGCCTCGGCCTTGGGCTCGAAGCCGAACTTCGAGAGGTCGAGGGTGAGGTTCCCCTTGTCGAGGATCCGCATCACGATCTTCTCGCCGAACAGCACCGGGAGCGTCGAGACGCGGTAGTCAATCACCCGCTTGCCCATCTTCAGCTTGATGCGCCCGTCCTGCGGCA
>PMIK01000050.1 GCA_003157095.1 Gemmatimonadota bacterium
AGGCGTAGAAGACGCCGTCCGGCGACCACGCTCCGGTCGAGTTGATGAAGCGCAGCGTCTCGAAGTTGGGGTCGATGGACGAGCGCACCAGGCGCCGCAGCACGCGGCCCGAGTCGGCGTCGGCCAGGTACAGGTCCACGAAGAAGAAGTCCCGCTCCGAGAGGTACGCCACCTCCCGGCCGTCGGGGGAAATCTGCGGCGAGACGTGGAGCGTGCCCTTGGCCGTCTTCTGGGTCAGCAGGGCCCGCGCGAAGTGGCGCGCGCGCTGATGGTCGGCGAGCTGCGGCAGGTACATGGTCTGAACGGCGTCGCGCCAGTCGTCGGAGAACTGGTCGAGCGACTCGCCCAGCACCCGCCGGAACGCCTTGTCTATGCCCCCGGCCATCGTGCCGTGCAGCAGGGCGCCGATCGCCTCGTCGCCCCACCGCTGGCCGATGTAGGCCCAGATCGAGTGGCCGAAGCGGTACGGGAAGATCCGGGAGTCGTAGGTGAGCTCCTCGATGGTGGGCAGCTTGCCTTCGACCGCCGCGTCCCGCAGCCACATCGCCGTGTGCGGGTCTACCGGGCCGATGGAGAGGTACTCCGCCATCCCCTCCATGAACCACAGCGGCGGATTGATCTGGGTGAGCGCCTGGATCCCCGCGCCCGGGTGCCCGTGGCTGAACACGTCGAACTGGAAGGCGTGCACCATTTCGTGCTGGAGCACGTGCTCGAAGTCGGCGTAGGAGCCGGTGAACGGCACCACCATGCGGTGCTTGAAAGGCTCCGTGAAGCCGCCGGTGCCCTCGCCGACGTCGCCTTCCGTCGCGTTGGTCTGCTGGAAGTCGGACGACGACGCGTAGAGGATCAGCGGCTTGCGCTCGATCCACTGCTGCTGGAGGATGCGTGACAGCCGGGCGTATCCGCGCTCGGCCATCCGGGCCGCGTCGAGCGCCGCGGGCCGCTCCCGGCCGTAGTAGTAGACGTCGAAATGCTGGGTCTGGATGATCTGGAAATCGAAGCTGCCGTACTGGACCTTGTTCTGGCCGAAGTACTGCGCCTGCGCGTGCCCCGGCCGGAGGACGAGCCCGGCAAGCCCGACCAGCATCAGCGCGAGCGTGCGCTTCATCGTCCCTCCTCTCCGGTCGTGACGGGCCGCTGCGGGGCATCGCCCCACAGCCCCTCCAGCTGGTAGAACTCCCGCAGCACCGGGTGGAACACGTGCACCACGAGATCCACGAAGTCGAGGAGCACCCACCGCCCGCCTGCAAGCCCCTCGATGTGGTGCGCCCTCACGCCGCGCTCCTGCAACTCCTCCACGACGTGCTCGGCAATCGCCCGGACGTGGGTGTCGGAGGTTCCCGAGACCACGATGAAATAGTCCGCTGCGTCACTCAGCTTCCGGAGATCGAGCACCACGCCGTCCACGGCCTTCCGGTCGGCGCACGCGGCCTCTGCCCACTCCAGCGCCTCCGGCGCTTCCGGGCGCTTTGCCCCCCGCGTGCCGGACCGCCGTACGGGTCTCCGACCCGTCATAGCCTTCCGGAGGTGGAAAGGTTCCCCTCGCTCGCGCCGTCCTCCACCTGATAGAACACGCCCCACGCCCCTGGGCCCACGTGTGCCGCCAGGACGCCGGTCGCCGGGGAGACCAGCACCTCGAGCGGGTGATAACGCTCGACCAGGGCGCGGCGTACCCGTTCCGCCAGCTCCGGCGCGTCGGCGTGCGCGACCCCGATCCGGAGCCGTTGGCGCGCCGGCGGCAGCGCCTGATCGAGCAGCCGGCACACGCGGTCCAGCAGCGCCGCCTGCCCGCGCACCCGCGCGGCGGCGATCACCTTCCCCTCGCGGTCGAGCGAGAGGATCGGCTTCATGTCGAGCAACCCGCCGAGCCAGGACTGGACGCGCGAGACCCGGCCGCTGCGCAGCAGGTACTCGAGCGTGTCCACCGTGAGGAACATCCCGGAGTGCTCGCGCACCCGCTCCAGCTCGCGCGCAATGGCGGGGGCGTCCCAGCCCGCGTCCGCCAGCTCGGCGCCGCGGAGCGCCAGGAGGCCGATGCCGAACGAGGCGCTGCGGCTGTCCACCAGGTGGACGCCCCCCGGCGCGAAGGCGCGGCGGGCGGCTTCGGCGCTCGCGTAGGTGCCGGAGAGCGCGGACGAGAGCAGCACTGCGACGACGCCCTCAGCGTCGGCGCGGGCGTGCTCGAACGCCGCCGAGAACTGCGCGGACGACGGCTGGCTCGTAGTGGGGGCCGGGCCGTGGCCCCGCAGGCGGCGGTAGAACTCGGCCGGCTCGAGCTCGATCCGGTCGAGAAAGACCTCGTCGCCGAACAGCACCTGCAGCGGCACGAGGGCGATGCCGTACCGGTCGAGCACGGTGTCGGGCAAGTCGCAGGCGCTGTCGCAGACGATGGCCACGCGCCTGGCGGCCGTGGTGAGCAGGCGGTGCTGCTCCCGCATGTCGTCGGCCTTCCGCGTCACCACCTCGCCCCACGTCTCGGCGATGCGGAAGACCGCCTCCGCGTCGTCGGTGTGGATGTGCACCCGCAGCAGGTCGGCCGTCCGGATCGCGAGCAGCGAGCCGCCCAGCCGGGACAGTGCGGCGCGCGCCTCGGCGGAGCTGGGCAGCCGGTCGCCGCGCACCAGCGCCTCGGTGCAGTAGCGGTAGTCCTGCTCGGCCGACACCGCCACCAGCGCGGCCGGAGCGAGCGCGCCCCCGGTTTCGAGCGGCACCTCGGTGGCGTGCATCCCCTTCTCGATCAACCGCACCACGCCCTCGAGCATCCGCACGAAGCCCTTGCCGCCGGCGTCCACCACCCCCGCTTCCTTGAGCACGGGAAGCTGATCGGGGGTGCGCCGCAGCGCCTCGTCGGCGCGCGCGAGCGTGTTGCGGATCATCGGCAGGATGTCGGTCTGCTCGCTCGCCGTCTGTTCGGCGCCCTTCGCCGCTTCGCGGGCGACGGAGAGGATCGTGCCCTCGACCGGCTTCTCCAGCGCCTCCTGGAGCCGCTCGAAGCCGCGCCGCATGGCGGCGGCCAGCTCGTGCGAGCGGACGTGCACGCGCTGCCCGATCCCCTCGCTGAATCCGAGCAGAAAGTGGGAGAGCATCATTCCCGAGTTGCCGCGTGCGCCCCTGACCGACGCTTCAGCCGCGGTGCGCGTGACCTCGGGCAGCGGCGCGTCGCCGAGCCGGTGCAGGGCATCGGCGATGGACCGCACGGTGTGGGAGAAGTTGGTCCCGGTGTCGCCGTCCGGCACCGGGTAGACGTTGATGCGGTTCAGCTCATCCCGCCCGGCCACCACCCAGGCGGCGGCCGCCAGCAGCGAGCGCCGGAGGCGACGGCCGTCGAGGTAGCCGATCGCCGTGCCCATGTCGCTACTCCTTGACCACCCAGACCCGGATTTCCGGCTTCACGTCGGCGTGCAGCCGGATCGGCACCTTGTAGACGCCCAGCGCCTTGATGGGCTCTTCAAGCTCCACCGCCTTGCGGTCCACCTGCAGTCCCTCGGCCTGGAGTCGCTCGGCGATGTCGCCCGCCGTCACCGAGCCGAACAGCTTGTCGCCTTCGCCCGCTTTCATGGTGAACGAGAGCGACACGGCCTCCAGCTTGGCCGCCACGCCGCGCGCCCCCGACACCTCGGCCGCGGCGCGCCGGTCGCGCTGCCGCTGCTCCTCGTCGAGCCGGCGGCGGTTCCCGTCCGTCGCCAGGTAGGCGAGCCCGCGGGGGAGCAGGAAGTTGCGGGCGTAACCGTCCTTGACGGTGACGACCTCGCCTGCGTGCCCGAGCTTCTCGACGTCCTCGCGGAGGATCACGTCCATTAGGATTGCCCCCTAGGGTTTGGAGACGGCGCGCGCCAGGCGCAGCCGCCAGTCCACCAGCGTATCGGTGAGGCCCAGTGCCAGCGCCGTCACCGCGACGACCGGCATCAGGAACACGGTGACGAACAGCACGACGACGTTGGCCAGCAGACCGGTGAAGCCCACGGCGACCGCCACGGCGGCCAGCACCGCGACGCCGCGCACCAGGTAGAGGCCGCCGAAAAAGAGCAGGAGATTGCCGCCCAGCGCCCTCGTCCAGCTCAATCGCGGCAGGAGCACCACCAGCAGCGACAACGCGACGCCCCAGATCAGATGGTCGTTGAAGCGGAAGCCTGCCAGCGGCCCCAGCGGCTCGCCTCGCGGCTGCCGGGCGATCCGGTGGTAGAGCGCCCACGCCAGAGCCATCGCGGCCAGCGACTGCAGGAGCACCAGTCCGGGCAGGAGGCCGCTCAGCATGCGGATCCCGCCGACGAGTGACTGGTTGATCGCCTCGCGCGCCGGGTTGCCGACCGGCGCGACCAGGTCCACCAGGGACCGGGCCAGGAGGAAGTAGTGGTGCTCCACCAGCCCCGCCACCTTTCCCCAGGTCAAGTGGGTGATCACCATCAGGATCCCCGCGGCGCCGCCCGCGCCCGCCACCGCGAGGAGCGACGACGCGACGTACCCGCGCGGTCGGGCCGTGATGAGCACGATGGCGAGGCTGGCCGTGAGCAGGATCACCCAGGCGCGCTCCAGTTGCTCGAAATCGTCGGCCGACCCCAGGCACAGGAACAGGGCGAAGAGCGCCAAGCCCACGGCGTACGCCGCGTCCCGCCGCGCCGGCCGCTGCAGCCCCAGGTAGGCGGCCAGCGGCGCCGCCACGAGCGTGACCGGCGATACGAGCGCGATCCCGAGGAAGTACGTCAGCGCCCCCAGGATCAGCGGGCGGAGCTTCAGGCTACTGGCCGTACCCTTTGATGTAGGGCAGCAGCATCAACTGCCGCGCCCGCTTGATGGCGGTCGAAACCTGGCGCTGGTGCCGGGCGCACATACCCGACAGCCGGCTGGGCAGGATCTTGCCCCGGTCGGTCAGGAACCGGCCCAGCGTGCGCTCGTCCTTGTAGTCAACGACGCGGACCCCCGCCTCGCACACCGGACACGTCTTGCTGCGCGTTCTCATTCTTCTTCCTCCTCGACCGCGGCCACCACGGCGGGCTCGACCGGCACCGGGGCGGGCGTGGCCGCCTCGGCGAGGACCAGGAGGAAGCGCAGCACGCCGTCGTCCAGCTTGACGGCCCGCTCGAACTCCGGCAGCACCGCCGACGGGGCCTCGAACTGCGCCACGACGTAGTAGCCGGTTTCGTGCCGCTTCAGCTTGTACGTGAGGGTGCGCTTGCCCCAGTGATTCACGGTGACCTGGACCCCGGCACCGAGCAGGGCGTGGTACCTGGCCAGCTTCTCCGTGATGGCGGGCTCTTCCAGCGCGCTGTCGAAGATGTAGACGACTTCGTAACGGCGAGTCACGACCGGCACCTCCCCTTTGGTCTGTGCGGCCCCCGCCAGGTGTGGGCAGGAGCAGGTGGTATGTTGGTTCCAAAGATAACGTGAGAGGTGAGGGGTGAGAAGTGAGAGGCTCAAGTGAGAGGCGAGAGGCCGAGAAGCGTGAGAGGCGCCCTCTCACGTCCTTGCCCCTCACTGCTCACCAGGCCCTCTCATTTCTCACCCCTCACCCGTCCTTCTCACCCCTCACTCCTCACCTCTCACGCTTCATCCAGTTACAGCAATATCCCCGCGATCGTCGCCGACATGAAGTTGGCGAGGGTGCCCGCCAGCATGGCGCGGAAGCCGAGCCGCGCGAGGTCGTGCTTGCGCTCCGGCGCGAGGGCGCCGATCCCGCCGATCTGGATGCCGACCGAGCTGATGTTGGCGAAGCCGCACAAGGCGAACGACGCGATGGTGAACGACCGCGGGTCCAGCACCGCGCGCATCGGGCCGAGCTGGGCGAAGGCGATGAACTCGTTGAGCACCGCGCGCGTCCCCAGCAGGCCGCCAACCGCGGCGCTGTCATGCCATGAGACGCCCATCGCCCAGGCGACCGGCCGCCCGATCCACCCCAGGATGGTCTGCAGGTCGGCTGGGAACCAGGCGACCACGCTGTGCACCCAGCCGAAGCCGCCGTTGATGAGGGCCACGATGGCGATGAACGAGATCAGCATGGCGATCACGTTCAGCATGAGGTACAGCCCCTCGGTGGTGCCCCGGGATGCCGCGTCCACGACGTTCACGTCGGTCCTGGGGATGTCGAGCTTCACGCTCCCCAGCGTTTCGGGCACCTCGGTCTCCGGCTCCAGGAGCTTGGCCATCATGATCGTTCCCGGCGCCGTCATGATGACGGCCGTCAGGAGGTGCCGCGCCTCGATCCCGAACGCGATATACGCCGCCATGATGGCGCCGGAGACGTGCGCCATGCCGGCGGTCATCACCGTCATCAGCTCCGACCGCGTCATCTTGTTGAGGAATGGCCGGATGGTGAGCGGCGCCTCCGTCTGGCCCATGAAGATGGACGCCGCGACGTTNNCCGATGTCGCCGAACACGAATTCCGAGCCGACGTAGGAGAAGCTCAGGATCCGCGTCACCACGGCCCCCAACCACCGGAACAGCTCCTGGCCGAAGGGCACGCGAAGCACGAAGATCGCAAACGCGATCTGCAGCCCGAGTCCCCAGCTCACCGTCCGCCAGTTGATGGCGCCACGGTTGCGGCTCAACCCGTAGCCGACCGCGAGGATCAGCGCCATGCCCAGCAGGCCGGTGAGGCGCGTCGCGAGGGAGATCGGCGCCGCCACGGGGAATTGGGCGCCCGGCGCCGGAGCCGGCGCGGCCTGGACGCTCGAGGGTGGCGCCGTCGCCGGGTTGCCAGTCGCAGGAGCCGCCGCGGGCGGCTGCTGGGCCCGGGCGGACTGCACCGTGTTCCAGACGAAGCGCGGAAGGGTGAAGACCGCCAGCGCGCAGGCGAAGGTGATGAGGAACGACACGAGGACTCGGCGCAGGCTCATCAGGCGTCCTTTCAGGTCCGGTCACACCACCTACCGTGCGGCTACCAGCCTCACGACGCGCTGCGGCTTAGTCAAGGTGTGCGTCACCGCTTCGGCCGGGCGGCGGCTCCCGTGGATCCTCCGGCGGCGCTTCTTCGGCCGGCCGGATGCGGCGGTTGAAGCGCGCCATCGTCCGCTCGGCGCCCTCCGTCATCCAGCATTCCACCGCCTCGGCCATGGCCGGCATGAGTTCCGCGACGGCGTCGCGCTCGCCCGGGGGCATCGGGGCGAGCATGAAATCGGCCAAGTCGTCCACGTCCTCCGGGGCCGGGCCGACGCCGATCCGCAGCCTCGCATAGTGCCTCGTTCCGAGCGTGGCCTCGATGCTCTTGAGGCCGTTGTGCCCGCCGGCGCTGCCACCGGGGCGCACCCGAAAGTAGCCCACCGGCAGCGCAACGTCGTCCACCAGGACGAGCAGCCCTTCCAGGGGGCCATCCGGCTCGGCGGGACGCAGCCCGGAGAGCGCGCGCCCCGAATCGTTCACGAAAGTCTGCGGCTTGAGCAAGTGGACGGCGCCGAACGGCGTCGGCCCGCCCGTGGCGAGGGAAGGGGGCTCCCGCCGGAATCGCGGCAGGCGCCACCGGGAGGCGAGGGCGTCGGCCAGCCAGAACCCGGCGTTGTGCCGCGTATCCGCGTAGCCGGCGCCCGGATTGCCGAGTCCGACGATGAGCTTCAGGGAAGTGCCCGCTATTTCTTGTCCTTCTTGTCCTTCTTCTCCTCCTCGTCCTCTTCATCCGTCGGCTTGCGCTTGCGGATCAGCTCGGGCTCGGCGACCGCCGCGGCACCCTCCACCGGAGCTGCCGCCACCTCGCCCTCGACCGCCACGCCCTCGGCCGGAGCCGCCACCGCCGCCGCCACTTCCTCGACCCGCGGCGCGACCACGGTGCAGACGGTCAGCGCCGGATCCATCAGGATCTCCCCAGCGACGATCTTGAGATCTGAGATGTGCAGCGACTTGCCGATCGTCAGGGCCGTGACGTCCAGCTCCACCCGCTCGGGGATGTCCGCGGGCAGCACCTCGATCGCGACGTTCCGGATCACCTGGTCCAGCGTGCCGCCCTGGTTGCGGACGCCGTCGGGGATGCCGACGCAGTGGATCGGCACTTCGAGACGGATCTTCTCTCCGGCGCGGATCTCGTAGAAGTCCACGTGCACGATGCCCGGGCGCACCGGGTGACGCTGGACTTCGCGGATCAGCGTCCGGACCGTGGCGCCGTCCAGGCTCAGCTCGACGATGGTGCTCTCCGGATGGATCTTCTCGAGCAGCCGGCCGAGTTCCACGCCGTTCACGGCGAGCGGGACGGGGTCGCGCCCGCGCCCATAAATGACCGCGGGCACCTGGCCATCGCGGCGCATCGCGCGCGCGGCGCCCGTGCCCTGGGTGGAGCGGGATTCGACCTTGAGTTGAACGATCTGCGCCATGTCGAGATGCCTTTCAACGGGTGTGGGAATTCGGGTGTGGGGTGTGGGGAACCGAATCCCCAAACCCGACCCCCGAAGCCCCTAGTCAAACAAGCTCGATACCGACCTGTCGCTGTGCGTGTTCGCGATCGCCGTCGCCAGGAGACTCCCCACCGATAGCACCACCAGGCGATCGTACCGCTTGGCGTCCGGCAACAGGATCGTGTTGGTCACGGCCAGCTCCTCGATCGGCGAGGCCATCAGCCGGTCGATCGCCGGGCCCGACAGCAGCGCGTGCGACGCGCAGCAGTACACGCTCCGGGCGCCGAGCCGCTTGAGCGCCGCCGCGGCCTCCGTCACCGTCCCGGCCGTGTCGATGAGGTCGTCGGGGATCAGGCAGTCCTTCCCCTCGACCTCCCCGACGACGTTCAACACCTCGGCGATGTTCGCCGACGGGCGCCGCTTGTCGATGATCGCCAGCGACCCGTTGAGCCGCTTGGCGAATCCCCGCGCCATCTTGGCCGAGCCGACGTCGGGCGCAACCACCACCAGATCCTTCAGGTGCTTCTGCCGGTAGTGCGCCGTCAGCACCGGCGACCCGTACAGGTGGTCCACCGGAATGTCGAAGAACCCCTGCACCTGGTGCGAGTGGAAATCCATCGCCAGCACCCGGTCTGCCCCCGCCCAGCTCACCAGGTTCGCGACCAGCTTGGCGCTGATGGCGACCCGCGGCTGGTCCTTGCGGTCCTGCCGCGCGTAGCCGAAGTACGGGATCACCGCCGTGATCCGCGCCGCGCTCGCCCGCCGCGCCGCGTCCATCAGCAGCAGCAGCTCGATCAGGTTCTCGGCCGGCGGGTTGGTGGGCTGGATGATGTACACGTCCCGCCCGCGCACGTTCTCGTCGATCTTGACGAACAACTCACCGTCGGCGAACCGCCGGATCGTCACCTGGCACAGCGGCTGTTTCAGGTACGCCGAAATCTCCTCGGCGAGGGGCCGGTTCGCGGTCCCCGCGAGCAACATGAGCTGGCTGCGCCGAAGCGAGACGTCGGCCATAAAAGCCCGGTAAAATAAGCGGCAGGAGGCGCCGGCGCCAAGTGACGGCCTCGGCGCCAGGGAGGGCAGGAGCCACCCGGCTCCCGCCCTCCCTGAGAATGGACCTCGCGCGCGGCGGCGCCGCGCTACCTAAGGCCTGCTAGTGCCTGCCCTTGGCAGGGGCGGCCGGCGCGACCCTGGGCGCGTCGTAGGTGACGGCATCCAGGACGGCCTTCCAGCTGCCGTCGGCCTGCTTCATCGTCACGTTGTTCCACTTGCCCACGATCGGTGCGGGCGCGGCCTGTGCGGCGCCCTTGGCCGGTGCCGGCGGCGCGGGTGGCGTCAGGGTGAAGGTCCCCGCGCTAACCGCCAGATCCTGCCGCCCGATCGTCGAGGTGACCTGGATGGCGAGCGTGGGCCGCAGGGGCGTGCCCATCGCCGTGTTGAGGTAAGTGCGGATCGCGTTGGCGCCCTTGAGCACCACGGTGTCCTGGAGCTGGCGTACGGCGTCGGCCGTGTACAGCGCCACGACACCATCCACGTTGCCCTTGTTCCAGGCCGCCACATAGTCCGTGGCGATCTTCGCGATGGCGGTCGAGTCCGCCGCGGTGAGGGGTTGAAGCTTGTTGGGCGGCTGGCACGCGGCGAGAAGCAGGCAAGCCACGCCAGCGGTGATGGAAGCGGTCCGGAGCATGAGGTCCTCGGTGAGAGGTGAAGGTGCGTCAGAGGTAGCGCGCGGTGGCCGCCGGCGCAAGAAGCGCTAGGCGGTGCGTGTTGCGAGCCGCACCGTGCCCTTGCGCTCCTGCTTGCCCCATCCCTGCCGCTTGCCCTTGATCGCGGTGACCACCGATTTCCACAGCACCGCGTACATCAGCTGGCGGTACACGAACCGTTGCCAGAACAGCCACCACAGATCGCGGTACTTCTCATGGTCGAGCCGGTAGGCCACGAACGCGCCGATCAGGTCCACACCGAAGAAGATGCCGTAGAAGAATCCTACTTCGAGTACGAGGCGGGTGATGCCCGGCAGCGGCTGCCAGTCCTGGTGCAGCGCGCCCATGGTCGCCCACGAGTAGACGAAGTCCAGCAGGGTCCACACGACCTTGAGGTCCACGAGCGGGCCGATCGCCTGGAAGACCACCTGGAAGATCCACACGGCGGGGATCGCCAGGCAGCCGAACCAGCCGTAGCGGAACAGGGCGCCGCGGTGCTTCCACAGGCACTGCAGCGTGCCGTAGGCCCAGCGGAACCGCTGGCGGAAGAAGGCCCGGAAGGTGGCCGGCGCCTCTGTGTAGCCGAGGGTTTCCGTGTCGGCGGTGATCCGCCAGCCGGCGCGGCGGAGCCGGTAGGTCAGCTCCATGTCCTCCGCCATCGTGTCGGTGAGATACCCGCCGACCGCGACGACTGCAGTGCGGCGCCACGCCCCGACCGCCCCCGGCACGACGGTGATGGCGTTGAGGTACGCGTATGCCCGGCGGTCCAGGTTCTGGCTGGAGATGTACTCGATGGATTGCCAGCGGGTGAGGACGTTGATCCGGTTCCCCACCTTCACGTTGCCCGCCACCGCCCCCACCCGGGGATCCTGGAAGTGGCGCACGATCAGCCGGATGCCCTGCGGCGCGATCTGCGTGTCGGCGTCGAAACAGACCAGGACCTCGCCGCGCGCGTCCTGGATCCCGTGGTTGAGGGCGGCCGCCTTGCCCCCGTTGGGCTGACGGACCAGGCGCACCCGCGCGTCGCTCCCGAACTGCGTCTCGACCTCGTCGCCGGTGCCGTCGGTCGAGCCGTCGTCCACGACGATCACCTCGAGGTCCGGATAGTCGTTGGCGAGCACGCTCTGGACGGTCCGGGCGATGACCGGCCGCTCGTTGTAGGCGGCGATGAGCACGCTCACCGAGGGCCGGTAGGCCGGGTCGAACACCTCGCGCCGCGCCTTGCGGCGGGCCACCAGCGCGAGCGGGATGATGAACAGCACGCGCCCGACGGCGAGGATCACGGCGAAGATGAAGGTGATGCCGAGGATCGTTTCGAACGTGAACACCGTATTGAAGCTGACCCGGTCGAGGCCCACCAGCAGCTCGTCGTTGGGGCTCACCGCCGGCATCACGACGTCGGGCGACACCCCGATGAGCTGGGCGATGGTGATGAACTGGTACCCGCTGTCCTCGAGCGTGCGCACGATCGCCGGCAGGGCGAGAACGGTCGCACGGCGGTCACCCCCCGCGCTGTGGAGCAGGATGACGTTGCCCTTCATGCTGTCCGCCTGCGTCACGACCGACGCGACGATATCGTCGGCCGTTCGCGCCGCGCGCGCGCCGCTGCTGTCCGTCTTGAACGGGTTCCAGTCCTGCGGGTCAATCAGCTCCCCGACGGTGATGTAGCCCAGCCGTGACGCCACGAGGACCGGATCCGTCTCCTCGTTGGTGTTCGGCTCCTGGTCGGCGTTGTACGGGAAGCGGAACAGGATCGTGGAGCGGCCGAGCACGGCCTCCAGCGCGCGCTGCGTTGTGTTGAGTTCGAGCAGCACCCGCCGGTGGCTCACCTCCCCCATGTTGGGGTGCGTGAAGGTGTGGCTGCCGATCTCGTGCCCTTCCCGCAGGATCCGCCGCGTGACCTCCGGGTAGCGCTCGACGTTCTCGCCGATGAGGAAGAAGGTCGCCTTGACGCCGAGGTACTTGAGCACGTCCAGGATCTCGGGCGTGAATACCCGGTCGGGGCCGTCGTCGAAGGACAGCACGAGCTTCTTGGGCTTGTAGCCCGAGTGCTGGATCACGTACGGCTCGGGAAACTTGACGTACTCCTCGTCGGTGATGAGGCCGGTGGCGGAATCCGCGTCGGTGGTGCGCAGCCCGCCGTGGGGCGAGGACACCACGTCCAGCACGTCGCCGTTGCCCGTCTTGATGGGCGAGTACGGCGGCGGAATGGTGTCGAGCGCGTCGGCCACCGGCAGGGAGTCCACCGTGCGCCGGTCGTACACCGCCCACAGCGACGGGTCTTCGGAACCGAGCACCCACAGCGCGGCGCCCTTGACGGCGCTGCGGCGCGCGAGCAGCAGGTCGTCGTATGCGGTGGCCGCATCCAGCATCCACACTTCGTGCGTCTTGGACGAATCGTCCAGGTACTCGAAGGTCGGGTTGAGGGCGACCGGGTCGAAATCCACCACCTGCTGCGGCGGCTCGTCGGGATGGTTGTCCTGCGCTTCGAACAGGGCCTGCTGGTACGTGACCGCCGTGGGCGGCTTGCCGTTGCTCGGCCAGTCGAGGCCGTAATTGCCGATGCCGACCACCAGTTTGGACGCCGGAACCCGCTGCAGCGTCCGCGTGAGCACGCTGTCGAACCACGCCACCGCGGCGACCGGGCCGGGCTGTCCCGCGCCCGCATGCTGGGCATAGGCCATGAGGATGACGTAGTCGGCGGCGTCGGCGATCCGCTCCAGCGGCAGGTCCCGCTTTCCGGCCTCGATGTCCACGCTGACCTGGAGCCCCGCCGGGTGAAGCACGCCGCGCAGCAGCGCGACGAAGCCGGGCAGTCGCGCGTAGTCGTCCGGGCGGAGGTTTTCCAGGTCGAGGTTGAGGCCCTGGAACTCCTCCTTCACCAGCCAGTCGCGGACGGCGTGGGCGAGCTCGAGCTGGTTACGGGGCGACGACAGCAGGACGTGGGCGCGGACCGGGTCGAACTGCCCCCCCTCCGCGTTGTTGAGCACCGGGTGGACGTCTATGTGGTGGCTGCGCGCCACGTCCACCACGTCGAGGTTCGACTGTGTGACCGTCGGGTCCCAATCCCTGAAGTCCAGCGCCGTGCCGGCGCGATTGAGGTGCAGCCACTCGGGGAAGAGGTCGGTCAGCCGGTCGGCATTGAGCCGGAGCGAGTACAGCCCGCTGCGCTGCCAGATGGCATAGAAGGCGGCGATGACCGTGTCGGGCAGTGTGGGCGTGGCCAGGGCTCGGGCGTGTTTCGCCGCGGCCGCGTGACTCGCCGATATCTCCTTGAACAGCGCTATGCGGGAGCGCCGCAGCAGCTGACGGGTGAGCCGCTGGCTCCGCTTGGGCAGCAGCGTCTGGCCCGCGCGGGTGAGCTGGCGCGCCGGGTTGGCCATGCCGGGGAACTGCGGGAGGAAGGGCACGACCAGCAGGCTGACCACGAAAACCGTCGTCAGCACGGCGGCGCCGAGTCCCAGAACGGTGGACGATCGGTTGACCGCCCGGCGCCGCTTGCCTGACGGATCGAAGAAGACCGGCGTCGTCACGATGGTGCAACCTAAATCCGGTGGGGCCGGTTGCGCGAGGAGCGGCGACTGGCGAGCCGCAAGCTGCTCCCGTAGCTTGTGTCGCCAACCCCGCTGCAGCACCGCTGTCTGCCCCACACCGCGAGTGCGAGAGCATGCCCGTCCAAGTGACGCCCGTAGCCAGCCGGCGCGACCTCAAGCGGTTCATCTACCTGCCCCAGCAGTTGCACCGGGACCATCCGCAATGGATGCCGCCCATCTACATGGACGAGTGGAAGTACTACGATCCGAAGAAGAACCTGGCGTTCCGCTACAGCGACGCCCAGCTCCTCCTCGCCTGGAAAGACGGCCGGCTGGTCGGACGCGCGATGGGGATCATCAACCGCCGGCACAACGACATGATGAAGGAGCGCACGGCGCGGTTCGCCTGCCTGGAGTCCACCGACGACCGCGAAGTGATCCACGCGCTGCTCGGCCACGTCGAGGATTGGGCGCGCGCACGGGGCATGACGAAGATCATCGGGCCGTTCGGCTTCAACGACCAGGACCCGGAAGGGTTCCTGGTCGAGGGGTTCGAGCACGAGCCTACGATCGTGACCTACTACAACTTCCCGTATCTGATCCTGCTGCTGGAGGCGGAGGGGTACGGCAAGGAAGTGGACTACGTCGTGTACCGGATTCCCATCCCGGCGAAGGTCCCCGAGGTGTACCAGCGGATCGCCGAGCGGGTGGCGGCTCGCGGCCACTTCCGCGCGCTGGAATTTACGAGCAAGCGCCAGGTCAAGCCGTTCATCAGACCGATCCTCGCCCTGATGAACGAGACGTTCGTCGGGATCTACGGCTACTCGCCGCTCGATCACGAGGAGATGGAAGGGCTGGCGAAGCAGTACCTGCCGTTGCTCGACCCGCGGTTCGTGAAGGCCGTGACCAAGGACGATCAGGTGGTGGGTTTCGTGATTGCGATCCCCAACCTCTACGAGGGGATCGTGAAGGCGAAGGGCCACATCTTCCCGTT
>PMIK01000096.1 GCA_003157095.1 Gemmatimonadota bacterium
CGGCGAAGGCCGCCTCCAAACGGAGCGCGACACGCTCACCAATGCGTGGAACGCCGCCATCAACGACAACGGGATCCTGGGGGCGGTGGCGGACACCATCCTCGACGAGAACACCGGCGCCCCCGTGCTCGGGATGCCGCTGTGCTCGTCACCATTGGCTGCGAGGCTCGTCGTATATGCGTGGGGGGATCAGCGGGCCCGGTGCACGAGGCACAACGGCATTCCCGACACGGACGACCTCGATGGCGACGGGCACCTGGACACCCTGGTTGCGGCGGTGAACGAGAGCTACTTCCGCTACGTGTTCCGGGTCGGCGACCCCAAGTACTACGTGCGCGACGGCGGCCCCGCGGATACGAGCGGCGGCCGGTGGCGCCTGTACCGGATCCCGTTCCGGGCCGACACCTTCCAGGTGGGCGCGCCCGATATCAGGCAGATCCGCTCGCTCCGCCTCACCGTCGTCGCGCCGGACGCTCCGTCCGCACAGCGCTCCCTCTACTTCGCGCTGGGGCGCGTCAACCTGGTCGGCGCGCCGTGGGTCAAGCGGGCCGGCACGCCCATCGCCGGCATCTCGGGCAGCCTGGGGACCGGGCTGGGCGAGGTCGTGGCGAGTACCGTCAGCACGGAGAACGCGACCGATCTCGGCTACCGGTCTCCGCCCGGCGTCACCGACCAGGGAGCGACCCAAAACGGCCCGCTGCAAGTGGGCTCGGTGCAGATCAACGAGCGCTCGCTGCGGCTCATTGGCCACAGCGTGGCTGTGGGCCAGCGTGCCGAAGCGTACTACCAGTTCCCCGACGGCCAGAAGAACTTCCTCGGCTACCGCCAGCTTCGGGTGTGGGCGCGGGGGCGCGGTGCGGGCTGGGAGAACAACCAGCTGTCCTTCTACATCAAGGTCGGCCAGGACGAGAACAACTTCTACATGTATCGCGCTCACGTGCACGCCAGCACGTGGCTGCCCGATCAGGCCGTGGACTTCAGCCGGTGGCAGGTCATGCGGGCGGACATCGAGCGTCGCTTCCTGAACGGCGAGCGTCCCTCCGGCGCAGCGGCGTGCGGAGGCGACACGCTGGCCTACGTGGCCTGCGACAGCACGCGCACCTACATCGTCCACGTGCGCGACCCCGGCGTCGCGCCTCCCAACCTGGCGCAGGTGCGCGAGCTGGCGGTGGGCTTCGTGCGCGATTCCGGAGCGGCGGCCGACAGCTCGGAGCTGTGGGTTGACGACATCCGGCTCTCCCAGGTCGTGAGCGACGCCGGGTACGCCGGCGCCATCAACCTGCACGTGGTGGCGGCGGACGTGGCCGACGTGAACGTCATGATGTCCCGCCGCGATGCCCAGTTCCGGCAGCTCGGCCAGGACCCGAGCTACGTGACCAGCAGCCAGCTGGCGCTGAACTCGACGGTCCACCTCGACCGGCTGGGACTCGAGCGACTGGGCCTGGTCGCGCCCCTCGTGATCCAGGTCAATCACTCCAGCGACGTGCCGTTCTTCCTGAGCGGCACGGACGTCCTGGCCTCGCCGCTCGTGGGGCTCCGCCAGCCGCAGAGTGACCAGGCGTTCTTCAGCCTCACGCTGCGGCGGTCCAAGCGCGGCAACCGGTGGTGGCAGCGCGGGCTGCTGGACAACCTCTCGCTCTCCACCGCGCTCTCCACCGCGAGCTCGACGACCCAGCTGTCGCAGAACACCACGAGGCTGGCGACCGTCCAGACCAACTACCAGGCGCTGATGAACGAGCGGAGCTTCCGGTGGGTGCCCGCGTTCTTTTCCCGGTTGTTGCGTTCGATTCCGCTCCTCGGGCGCGCTGACTTCGTCCGCGGGCTGGACAATTCCAAGCTCCGGTGGAGTCCGGCGAATATTCACTTCTCCGTGGGGTACAGCCGCAGCAGCCTGGATCTGCAGACCTTCCGCGTGCCGATCGCCACGGTCAACGACACCCTGACCACCAGCCTTCGCGCGGTCCAGGCATCCATCCGCAGCCAGGCCGGCTTCGAGTTGCGCCCGCTCCAGTCGGCGTCGTTCGCGATGGATCTCACTTCGTCGCGGGACCTCAAGAACTACGGCGACAGCACGACGATGGGCGTGCTCACTCACCAGTCCGGGCGGCGATTCCTGGGGGCCGGCCTCGGGTTCGAAAACGCGCGGGGCCTCGGCACGCGATTCTCGTTCACCCCGAACCTCTTCTCGTGGCTGCGGCCGCGCTTCAATGTGTCGTCGAGCTTTTCCCTGACGCGGGACCCCAACGGCGGGCAGCCGGAACGGACCATCGGGGACTCCGCCGGCGGCTTCCGCCTGCCCACCACGTTCACCAACTCGCGCTCCAGCGACCTGGGCGGGTCGGTGGATTTCTCGCGCGCGTTGCGCGCGCTGTTCGGCGACTCGTCGCACCTCCTGCCGTGGCTGGACCGGATGGCGCCGCTGGACTTCTCCACGCGCACCGATCTGCGTTCCCAGTACTACCGGACCGGATTCGATCCGGCCTTCGGCTATCAGCTCGGTCTCGGGGGAGTGTCCGCGTTCCGCTCGCTGGACGGCCACGCGGCGGTTTCCGCCGCGCAGATCAAGCAGAGCCGGCTGGCGTCCGGGTTGCGCCTGCCGCTCGGCCTCTCGGTGGCGGTCGCCTACGGGACCAGCGCGCAACAGACGTGGGCGATCCGCGGCACCACCCAGGCGGAAGCGGATCAGACCACCACGACCTGGCCCGACGTCACCGGCCGGTGGACCTGGACGCCCCGGCAGAAGTTTCTGCAGAGCTTCCTCTCCAGCGTGGGCGCCACGGCCGGAATCCGGGTGGTGACGTCGGAGGCCGTGCAGCCGGCTCTCGCGACGGAGGTCAACGGCCCCGAGGCGGGGGCGAGCGTGGTGAGCAGCAGGCAGGAGACCCGGTCGTTCCCGATGACCCTGTCGCTCGCCTGGGCGTCCCGCATCAGCAGCAACTTCAGCTACAGCGTGAGCCGGTCGCTCGTCGGCCAGGCGGGGAGTGTGACGCAGAACGATGCCACCGCCTCGTCGGCCGACCTGACCTTCTCATTCCGCCCACCGTACGAGCTGATACCCCTCAAGTCGGACATTCGCACGGCGCTGCGGTACGCGTCGAGCACCACCAAGGGTTGCATCACGCTGGTCGGGTCGAGCGAGTGCATCTCGATTCTCGACTCCGACCGCAAGCAGTACAACTTCTCCATGGACACCGACATGCCGCCCAATGTTGCCGCCGGCTTCTCTCTGGGGTACATCATTACCGATGACGCCTATCTGGACCGCAAGTTCGCGCAACTGGTGGTCACCCTGTCCGTGTCGGTGACCTTCCAGGCGGGGCAGCCCCGGTGAGGCGCCTGGTGGCGACGCTCGTGGCGGCCGGCGGTATCGCCTGCCACGGCAGCCAGTCCGCGGCGCAGCGCTTCGACGCGGCGCAGGCGATGGGCTGGATGCGCTATCAGGTCGCCGCCGGCCCGCGGGTCCCCGGGCAACCGGGGCACCGGCTGGTGGCCGAGTGGCTCGAGCGCGAACTCAGGGCCCGGGCCGACAGCGTCGAGGTGCAGGCGTTCGCCCACGTGACCGCGGCGGGCGACACGCTGGCGCTGCGCAACATCATCGCCCGGTTCCGGCCCTCCGACCCCAACCGCATCCTGTACGTCACCCACTGGGACACCCGCCCGGAGGCGGAGAAGGATCCCGATTCGAGCAAACGCCACCAGCCGATCCCCGGCGCCAACGACGGCGCGTCCGGCACGGCCCTGCTATTGGAAGTGGCCGACGCGCTGAAGAAGGCCCCGCCGGCGGTGGGTGTGGATCTGCTGTTCGTGGACGGCGAGGACTACGGATCGTTCGAGGCCGACAGCATGAAGGACGTGCTGATCGGGGCGCGGTACTTCGCCCGGCATCTCCCGACCGGCTACCGGCCGTTGTTTGCCGTGCTGTGGGACATGGTGGGCGGACGCGACCAGCAGATCTACGAGGAAGGCTACTCGCTGGAGCGCGCCCCGGAGGTGGTCGAGCGCGTCTGGAGTACGGCCGAGGAGCTGCATCTCGGGGCCATGTTCCGGCCGATGAACGGCGGGTACATCACCGACGACCACGTGCCTCTCCAGGAAGCCGGCATCCGGGCGATAGACGTCATCGGCTTCGAGAACTACAGGGCCTGGCACCACACGATGGAGGACACGCCGGACAAGGTGTCCGAGGCCTCGCTGGCCGACGTCGGGCGCCTCGCCCTCGCGCTGCTGCACTAATCCGGCACGCGCCGCAGCAGGCGGCGCCCGCGCCCGAATTTCCCCGGGCGATATTGGCCGCGTGTTCACCTCCGACGAGCGGCGCGCGCTGGTCTTCCTGGCCGTGGTCACGGCGGCGGGCGCGGCCTTCCGGACCACGCGACCCGCGGACGCCGTGCCGCTCGCGGGAGCGGCCGTGGCGCCCGAGCTGCAGGGCGGAGACATCGTGCGCCAGGCAGCCCAGTCGCGGCGGGCCGAGGCCATGTCGCGGCCGCTCGCGCCGGGTGAGCGCGTGGACGTTGACCGCGCGCCGGCCGACGAGTTGCAGCGGCTGCCGCGCGTCGGCCCCGCCCTCGCACGCCGGATCGTCGAGGAGCGGGAGTCTCACGGGCCCTTCGGATCGCTCGCGGCGCTGGGGCGGGTGACGGGTGTGGGGCCGCGGCTGATGCGCGACCTGGAGTCGCACGTCAGCTTCGGGGGCGTCGCGCCGGCGTCCACGGCGGCTGCGGCCTTGGCCTCGCCCGGGGGGGCCGTGGGCGCCGCGGCCTGGCCGCTTTCGCAGCCTGCCACGGGCGGCTCGACGGGCCGGCTGGTCTGGGCCGCCTCGTCGGCCGCAGGCTCCCCGGCCCCGGCGCCCAAGGCCGCCGCCTGCGCCGCTCCCCCCGACCTCAATCATGCCACGGTGGCGGATCTGCTCTGCCTGCCCGGCGTCGGAAGGGTGCTGGCCGAGCGCATCGTCGCCGAGCGGACCGCGCACGGTCCGTTCCGCGACATCGCTGATTTGGCGCGGGTTAGGGGCTTTGGAACGGCGCGCATCGAGCGGCTGCGCAACGGCGTCACAATCCCTTGACAGGGGGGGGAGCGCCGGTACTATTCCCATCTGATCCCGGGTGTAGCCCCGTTTCCCCTTCCCCAACTCGGCTCCACAACGATGCCGGCACCTCAAGCGGCCCCTGGCGATCGTCTCGGCGACCTGCTCATCCGCGAAGGCCTGATTACCAAGGAGCAGCTCGACAAGGCGCTCCAGGAGCAGAAGTCGAACGGACAGCGGCTCGGTTTCAACCTGGTCAAGATGGGGTTCGTCCAGGAGACCGAGATCACCAAGATGCTGGCCCGCCAGTACCGGATGCCGGCGGTGGATCTGGCGCGGTTCGAGGTTGATCCCAAGATCGTCAAGCTGATTCCGGCCGACGTGGCGCTCAAGCACTTGGTGCTGCCGCTGAAGCGCGAAGGCCGGACGCTGACCGTGGCGATGGCCGACCCGACCAACCTGTCGGTCATTGACGACCTCAAGTTCATCACCCGCTACGACATCTTCCCCGTCATCGCGGGCGAGTACACCCTGCGGATGGCGCTGGACAAGCACTACGAGCAGGTGGACGCCCAGCTCGACTCGCTGCTCAAGGACATGGAGGAGGAGGGCGAGGCCGCGGAGTTGGAGGTCCTGCAGCAGGAGGAGGAGGAGCAGGGATCGGGTGTCAGCGCGGACGACGCGCCGGTGGTGAAGCTGATCAACGCCATCCTGACCGACGCGGTCAAGCGCGGCGCCTCGGACATCCACATCGAGCCGTTCGAGCACGAGTTGCGCGTGCGGTACCGGATCGACGGCGCGCTGTCCGAGGTGATGAAGCCGCCGCTCAAGATGAAGGCCGCCCTGACCAGCCGCATCAAGATCATGTCGGCCCTGAACATCGCCGAGCGCCGGGTGCCGCAGGACGGGCGCATCAAG
>PMIK01000273.1:0-161 GCA_003157095.1 Gemmatimonadota bacterium
CCGTAGTCACGCGGCCGGCTCGGGTCCAGAGGTCGAGCGCGAGGTCGTCCGCGCCCTCATGCTGCTGCGCCTGTCGACACTGGCCACCGGACGAACCGGTGTGCGGGAGCAGACGGCCAACGCCTATGCAGCCATGTTGAACGCCGGGATCACCCCTGTGG
>PMIK01000273.1:170-3201 GCA_003157095.1 Gemmatimonadota bacterium
CCGCTGGCACACTGCGCGCTGGCCCTGATGGGCGAGGGGCCGGTCCGTGACGCCCGCGGCGAGCTGAGCTCCGCGGCCGACGCGCTCACCGCAGCCGGCATCATCCCGATCGCGTTGCGTGAGAAGGAGGGGCTAGCCCTCATCAACGGCACCGACGGCATGCTCNNATGCTCGTTCTGGCCATCACCGACCTCAGGAACCTGCTCAAGGTCGCCGACCTCACCGCAGCGATGAGCGTAGAAGGCCTGCTCGGCACCGACAACGTCTTTGCCGCCGACCTGCAGGCGCTGCGCCCCCACCCCGGCCAAGCCGCATCAGCGGGCAACCTGTTGAGGATCCTCGCCGGAAGTGCCATCCGGGCTAGCCACGACGACGAAGGGTGCACGCGGGTGCAGGACGCCTACTCCTTGCGATGCGCCCCTCAGGTGGCTGGTGCAGCACGCGACACCGTCGAGCACGCCGCCGTGGTCGCAGGCCGTGAGTTGGCCGCCGCCGTGGACAACCCGGTGATCACCCTGGATGGTCGGGTGGAGTCCAACGGCAACTTTCACGGGGCTCCGGTGGCCTATGTCCTCGACTTCCTGGCCATCGTGGCTGCTGACGTCGCGAGCATGTCCGAACGTCGAACCGACCGCTTCCTGGACGTCGCTCGCAACAATGGCCTGAACGCGTTTCTGGCCGACGACCCTGGCGTGGACTCCGGACACATGATCGCCCAGTACACGGCCGCGGGAATCGTCTCCGAGATGAAGCGGCTCGCCGCTCCGGCAAGCGTGGACTCGATCCCGAGCTCGGCGATGCAGGAAGATCACGTCTCCATGGGCTGGTCGGGTGCGCGCAAGCTGCGCCGGTCCATCGACGGTCTTACCCGGGTGCTGGCGGTCGAGTTGCTGACAGCCGCGCGCGGCATACAGCTCCGGTCTCCGCTGCAGCCATCGGCGGCCACCGGTGCGGTGATCAACGCCCTTCGAGGGACGACGGCCGGACCGGGTGCCGACAGGTTCATGGCTCCCCAGATCGAGGCGGCTGTGCAGTTCGTCGCCACCGGTGGCGCCGTTCGTGCCGTCGAGACCGTCACCGGCCCACTCAGCTGACAAATGCGAATGCTGCGATAGCTCACTGCACTCTCTACCAAGGAGATTCGTCATGGAAGGCGCCCGTCCCGTCCGCGCACCCCGCGGCACGACCCTGACCGCCAAGTCGTGGACCACCGAGGCCCCCTTGCGGATGCTGATGAACATCCTCGACCCCGACGGCGCCGAGCGGCCGGACGATCTCGTGGTCTACGGCGGAACGGGGCGTGCGGCCCGCTCCTGGGAGGCGTTCGACGCGATCGTCGCGTCGCTCAAGGGGCTGAAGGACGACCAGACGCTCCTGGTGGCCAGCGGGAAGCCCGTTGGCATTTTCACGACGCACCCGGACGCACCGCGCGTCCTGATCGCGAACGCGAACCTGGTCGGCCGCTGGGCGACCTGGGACGTATTCCGCGACCTCGAGAAGAAGGGCCTCATCATGTACGGCCAGATGACGGCCGGNNACGTACGAGACCCTCGGCGCGGTGGGGCGGCAGCACTTCGGCGGCTCGCTGAAGGGCCGGCTGGTGGTGTCGGGTGGCCTGGGCGGGATGGGCGGCGCCCAGCCGCTCGCGGCGACGATGAACGAGGGGGTCTTCCTCGGGGTCGAGGTGGACCCGGCGCGGATCCACCGGCGGATTGAGACGCGGTATCTCGATCGCGAGACCGCCTCGCTCGACGAGGCGCTGCGCTGGTGTGAAGAGGCGAAGCGCGAGGGTCGCGCGCTGAGCGTCGGGCTGGTCGGCAACTGCGCGGAGGTGCTGCCGGAGCTGGTCCGGCGCGGCGTGGTGCCGGACGTGCTGACCGACCAGACGTCGGCCCACGACCCGCTGAACGGCTACGTGCCGGCGGGGCTCGACGTCGCGGCGGCGGCGGCGCTCCGCGTGTCGGATCCCACGGCCTACGTGCGCCGCTCCATGGATTCGATGGCGGTCCACGTCCGGGCGATGCTGGATCTCATGCGGCTGGGGGCGGTGACGTTCGACTACGGCAACAACCTCCGGACCCAGGCGCTCGATGCAGGCGTGGCGGACGCGTTCGCGTTCCCCGGCTTCGTCCCGGCATACGTCCGCCCGCTGTTCTGCGAGGGCAAGGGCCCGTTCCGCTGGGTTACACTGTCGGGCGACCCGAAGGACCTGGCCCGCACCGATGCGCTGGTCCTCGATCTCTTCCCCGAGAACGAACACCTCGCGCGGTGGATCCGCCTGGCGCGCGAGCGGGTGGCGTTTCAGGGGCTGCCGGCGCGCATTTGCTGGCTGGGGCAGGGCGAGCGGGCGCGTTTCGGCCTCGCGCTCAACGATCTGGTGCGTCGCGGCGAGGTCTCGGCCCCGGTCGTCATCGGGCGCGATCATCTCGACACCGGCTCGGTGGCATCTCCGTTCCGCGAGACCGAAGGCATGCTGGACGGAAGCGACGCCATCGCGGACTGGCCGGTGCTGAACGCGCTGCTCAACGTGGCGAGCGGCGCCTCGTGGGTCTCGTTCCATCACGGCGGCGGCGTGGGGATCGGCAACTCGCTGCACGCCGGCCAAGTCATCGTGGCGGAGGGAAGCCAGGGAGCGGCCGCGCGGCTCGAGCGGGTACTGACCAACGATCCAGGCCTGGGTGTGGTGCGCCACGCCGACGCGGGTTACGAGCTGGCGGTGGAAACGGCACGGCGCCACCACCTCAGCCTTCCGATGCATGGCTGAGCCCAGCCGGAGGCTGGCGTTTCTCAACGCCGGGGCGGTGGCCACCGGTCCCGCCGAGGCGGGTCCGGTGCGCCGCCCGACGTGGGACGACGTTGGCCTGGTGCGGGGAGTCGGCATCGGCGTGGAGGACGGGCGTATCGCCCTGCTCGCGCCGGACGACGAGGTCGGCGAGTGGTTCCATGCGGCCGCTTCGCCCGACAGCGTGGTGGACTGCGAAGGACGGCTGGTGACCGCCGGCCTGGTGGACTGCCACACGCACGCGGTGTT
>PMIK01000249.1 GCA_003157095.1 Gemmatimonadota bacterium
GCTGCCGCCGACCGACTACTTCTCGGTGAGCAGCGTGGTCGTCACCGGGCGACCGCGGAGCCGCACCAGGATCAGCGTGGTGCGGGGCCCGCCGCACGGCGTCGTGGCGCTGAGCGGCACCATCTCGCCGCAGCGCAACGCGTGGAGCACGGAGATCGTGGTCCGGCAGCCGGCGCTGTTCGCCGCCGGCCTGCTGCGCCAGCTGCTGGAGGCGCGCGGCGTCTCCGTGCTGGGCACGACGCGGAGCGTGACCGACGACGCCCCCGGACGCGCCCGCGCGCTCCTCGCGCGAGGCCGCAGCCAGAACGGCGCGCCGTTCGACGGTGCGCTCGCGGTGCGCAACTCGCCGAGCCTCGGGGACCTGGTCACCATGATCAACCACCGCAGCGACAACCTGTCGGCGGAACTGGTGTTCCGCTCCATCGGCCGCTCGGTCGGCGGAGCCGGGACGTTCGCGAGCGGGGCCAGCGCCGTGGCCCGGTTTCTCACGGTCGAGGTCGGCATCGCGCCCACCAGCGTGCAGGTCACCGACGGCTCCGGGCTGTCCATGCTGGACGCCGCGACGCCGCGCTCCCTGGTCCAGCTCCTGGCCTACGAACGCCGCGCCCCCGAAGGCGCGGTCTTCTGGCGGTCGCTGCCGGCGGTGGGCGAGGGACTGCAGCGGCGGATGGAAGGAACGGCGGCCGAAGGGCGGCTCCGGGCCAAGACGGGAACGCTCAACGACGCTTCGGCACTGGCCGGCTACGTGACCACCGCGCAGGGGGAGGAACTGGCGTTCTCGATCATCGTCAACGGTCGGCAGCGGACCAACCGGGCGCGGGCCGTGCAGGACAGGATCGGAGTCATGCTCGCGAAGTTCAGCCGCTAGGCGCCTCCCGGCTCAGTCGGCCAACCCCGGAATCCCGTCGCGGCCCTGGGCCATCCGCACGCCTCGCTCGATCGCCATCTCCGTCGCGGCCCTGGCGAGCTGCTCGACCTGGAAGGCCGGGGCGGGCAGCGCCCCCGCCGAGCAGGCGAAAACGACGTCGCCATCCACCGCGGTGCCGGACGGCACGACGCGCCGGGCCAGCGCGTCCGCTCCCGCGCGCGCCACGCCCCCCAGAACGAGACGGTCGAGCGCGGCGTTGGTCGCCACGACCACCAGAGTCGTGTGGTGCGCGGCACGCAACGCGCCGCCCGGTAGTCCCCCGCCGGCGAGATAATCGGCGGATCCGGCGAAGCCTCCCCCCGCCCGGCGGGCACCCGCCAGCACGCGGCCCGAGCCATCGCACACGTCGCCGAACGCGTTCACGACGGCGAGCGCACCGACGATCACCTCGCCGCCGCGCGCGGCCCAGGTGCCGACGCCGCCCTTCATCGCCCATTCGAGGCCGAGCGCCTTGCCGACCGTGGCACCAACGCCGGCGCCCACCGACCCCTCCGCCACGACCGAGCCGGCCGCATCGCAGGCCGCCGCCCCCATCTCCGGCGTGGGACGCGCGTCGAAGCGGCCAAGCGGCATCAGATCGAACACGACGGCGGCCGGCACGATGGGCACGACGCCGCCGCCAACCCGGAAGCCGCGGCCTCGCGATTCCATCCACCGCGTCACGCCGTCCGCCGCCGCGAGGCCGTAAGCCGAGCCGCCGGTGAGGACGATGGCGTCCACCCGGCCGGCAAGCGACTCCGGCTGGCACGCGTCGAGCTCGCGGGAGCCGGTGGCGCGCCCGCGCACGAATGCCGTGCACGGCATGCCGTCCGGCGGCGCGAGCACGACGGTGCAGCCCGTGGCGCCGGGCGCGTCGGTCGCGTGGCCGACGAGGATGCCGGACACGTCAGCGATGGAGGGGGACATGGCGTCGCCGGCGAACGCTAGCCCGCGACGCGAGGCAGCGTCAAGCGGAGACCGGCGCACCGTCCCGGCCCGCCGCCGTCTTGCCGCTCCAGCCTGAGGGGCGTAGTTTCGCGGCGTGACCGACTCCGGCGCCAAGAGCCGCGTCCTGATCGTCGAGGACGATCGCTCCCTGCGGTCGGCTATTGCCACCCTTCTGGAGCACCGCGGTTACCAGGTCAGCCAGGCGGAGACCGGCGAGCAGGCGCTCGAGCTGCTCAAGACCCACCGCGTCTCGGCGATGCTGTGCGACATCCGGATGTCGGGCATCAGCGGCATCGAGCTGCTCCCCCTGGCGCTCGCCTCCGATCCCGACCTCGCCATCATCATGCTGACCGGCGTGGACGAGCCGTCGGCCGCGATCTCCTGCCTCAAGCTGGGCGCCGCCGACTATCTCATCAAGCCGGTGGACCTGGAGAAGCTGCCGCACGCACTCCAGTCGGCCCTGCGCAAGCGCGAGCTGGAGATAGAGCGGCGCGGGCTGGAGCAATGGCTGGCACGCGAGGTGGCCCTGCGGACGCGCGAGCTGGAGGAGCGCTCCCGGCAGCTCAGCCGTCTCTCGGTCAACGTCCTCGCCGCGCTGGTCGACGCCCTCGAGGCCAAGGACCCGGTCCTCCGCGGGCACTCGCAGCGAGTAGCCGACCTGAGCGGCCGCATCGCCGACCGCCTCGGCCTGGCTGCCGACGGCGTGGAAGCGGTGCGCACCGCCGGCCGGATGCACGACATCGGGAAACTGGCGTTGCGGGAGCCGGGCCTCGACCTGGACGCTCCCACGAGCGACGAGATAGCCACCCTGCGGGACGATCCCGATCTTGCGGTCCGCCTGCTCGAGCCGCTGGCACACCTCACGGGCGTCGCCGAGATCGTGCACTACCAGCACGAGCGGTACGACGGGAAGGGCGTGCCGGATGGGCGACGCGGCGAGGAAATCCCGCTCGGCGCCAGGATCGTCGCGGCCGCAAGCCTGTACGACGAGCTCGCCGTGGCCAGCCAGGACGGTTCCACGCTGGAGCCGCGCGAAGCGATTGCGAACCTCCGCGCGCTGGTGGGGCTGATGCTCGATCCGAAGGTGTTCGCCGCCCTCGAGCAGGAGGTGGCGGGGACCACCTAGGACGGTTGCCTGGGAACCGGAGGCGGCAGATTCGCTGGCTCCGGCAGCCCCCGCTTGACGCGGCACGCCTTGCACAGCGTGATGCCGCGGAACCCGCAGATCAGGCAGACGAAGGTCTCGCAGCCGTCGCAGGGCGACCCTTCCGACGCCCGCTCCTGGTTCCCGCACGAGCGGCACACCATCATGTCAACTTCCGGAGCCATGACCCCTCCCCCAGGGCCGCTTCAGACGTCGAGCGCGTACACCTTGATCTTGTTGATGAGCGTCGCGCGCGAAATACCGAGGTCCCCCGCCGCGCGGGTGCGATTGCCGCCATGCCGGCGCAGCGTCCGCTCGATGTGGCGGCGCTCGACCGCCTCGAGCGAGACGGGCTGGTGCGCCGCCGGCGCCGAGCCGTGGCTGCGGCCGACCTCCGCTGGCAGGTGCTCCGGGCCGAGCCGACCGGAGCCGCGACCCACCATCAGCGCGCGCTCGAGGACGTTGCGCATCTCACGGATGTTGCCCGGCCACGGGTAGGCCAGCAGCTGCTCGAGCGCCTGCGGTGAGAACTCCGCCGGGCTTCCCGGCAGTTCCACCTTGAGCTCGGCAAGCAGCCGGCACAGCAGCGCGAGCCTATCTTCCCGCGCCCTCTCCCTCACGGGCGGTAGGTGCAGCGGGATGACGTTGAGCCGGTAGTACAGGTCCTCGCGGAACCGTCCGTGCCGCACCGCGTCGCCGATGTCGCGGCTCGTGGCCGCGATCAAGCGCACGTCCACGCGGATCTCGCGCGTCCCGCCCATCTGCCGGAAGCTCCTGTCCTCGAGCGCCTGCATCACCTTGGGCTGAAGGTCCGGGTCCAGCTCCGCGATCTCGTCCAGGAAGAGCGAACCCCGGTCGGCCGCCTCGAACAGCCCCCGCTTGCGGTCCTTGGCATCGAGGAAGGCGCCCGTCTCGTGGCCGAACAGCTCCGAGTCGAGGACGGCGGCGGAGAAGCCCGTGCAGTGGACGTCCACGAATGGCGCGTCGCGGCGCCCCGATAGCCGGTGCAGCAGCCGCGCCACCCACCCCTTGCCGCTGCCCGGCTCCCCGGTCAGCAGCACGGTGGTGCGCTCGGACTNNCGCAGTCGTACCTTCTCGAGCGCTCGGGCCGCCGCCGCGGCGAGGAGCGGCAGGTCCACCGGCCCGGCGAGGAAATGCTCCGCCCCCAACCGCATCGCCCGCACCGCCGTTTCGATGTCGCCGTGCGCCGTCAGCAGCAGCACGGAGGCATCATGGCGCCGCAGCTCCGCGAGCACCTGCAGCCCATGCATCCCCGGCAGGCGGAGATCGAGGATGACGACGTCGGGCCGCTGGCGGAGGTACATCCCGATCGCCGTCTCGCCGCTGGCCTCCCGGAACACCTCGTAGCCGAGCGTCTCGAAGTAGTCGCCGACCGCGCCGAGCACGTCGGCATCGCCGTCCACGATCAGGATGGAATCGGACATCACGCCCTCAGGCGAGGAGCGCGGGAGCGCGCCGCAGCAACTCCA
>PMIK01000023.1 GCA_003157095.1 Gemmatimonadota bacterium
GCCCAGCTTCACCGCGTAGAGGTATGGCCAGGACAGCCCGGCGAGCAGGAGAACGGCCCACCGCGTCTCGCGTCGGACGGGTAGGATCGCGACGCCCGC
The DNA here is from genome assembly GCA_003157095.1 of Gemmatimonadota bacterium. Lineage (GTDB taxonomy): Bacteria > Gemmatimonadota > Gemmatimonadetes > Gemmatimonadales > JACORV01 > Fen-1245. Next base: position 100 of record PMIK01000023.1, read on the forward strand.
GACGAAGGCGAGGTTCAGCAGCGCGATCCACACGAGCGACGCCGCATGCGGCGAGAGCGTCGCAGCGAACGGGATGATCGCGAGGATGAAGGTTGGGGGATAGTCGAACAGGCCGTTAGGTCCGGGCGCCGAGAACGACAGGTCGTAGAGCGGGCCGCCGGCCATGAGCCGCTGGGCGGCGCCGTTGTACATGAGATAGTCGTAGCCCAGCGTGCTGCCGGCTGCGACGAGGATCGCCCCGACGGAGATGATCGGAACGACGATCGCGAGCGCCGGAAGCGCCGCGCGTGCCAAGCGGCGCACGGCGCGCGGCCAGTGTCTGCTCACGTTGGCCGACGCAGCATACGCGGGTGGACCGGCGACTCGAATCGTGTGCCTGTCGCAGGTGACCGCAGGTGGCGCGATTGCCCGCTCACGAGGCCGGCCCGTGGCCGACCGGCCGATATCTCCCGATCGCCTTCCGTATGGCGATAGCCAGGACTTCGAGAACACTGGCGATTGCAGCGCTGGACCGCACTCGGCTGACACCGCGCGGGCTCCATAGCACGGGAACCTCGACGATCGGGATGCCAGACCGCGCCGCGATAACAAGCAGCTCGGCGTCGAATACCCAGCCGCGCGATCGCTGTTGCCCAAACAGTCCGACGGCGAGATCCCGAGGGAAGAGCTTGAACCCGCATTGAGAGTCGGAGAACTTGAGGCCGAGCAGCAGGCGTGACAGCATTCGCATCCCCGTCGACATCAGGCGACGGATCGGCCGCTGCCGGGCTCCGTACTTGTCTCCTTTCGAGCCGACCCGTCGACCGATGTAGATCGTTGAAGCGTCTTCCGTCCACTTCACGCCCGCCAGTTGATCGACGCCGATCTCGTTGTCTGCGTCCAACATCAGCAGGTACTGCGCATCAGTCGATGTGGCGGCGTGGAGTATCCCGCTGCGCACCGCGCCCGCTTTGCCAGCGTGGGGCAGGTGCAAGACTGTTAGGTTCAGGCTCTCGTCGCCCGCGGTCCGCTCTGCAACGTCGGCGGTTCGGTCGGAGGACCCATCGTCCGCCAGCACCACGGCCATCGGCGAACCGGAGGAGCGGCCGAAGTCCGCCACTGCCCGAAGCGTGGCGCCAAGGCGGGCCTCCTCATTGAATGCTGGGATCACGACCGCAATGGTTGGTGCCATAGCCTTACGCCGCGGACGCGTCGAGAGGACCGGCTGCGGGAAAGGCAATCGCCACGGGGACGACCGGTCGCGCGAGTCCGGCGGTCATGTCGCCGACTGCGCCAGCCGGGCCGACGCGCGCGGAGGTCGCGGTAGCTCGGTGAAGCCACCGATTCCCGCCGGCCCTGCCAGCCAGATCGGGACTGCCGCAGCGAACACAGCCAACCCGTTCATGGCCAACCCCGGGTTGGCGACCGTGATCCCCGCGACCAGCAGCAACTCGCCGGTGCGGCGGCCGATGAGGCCTCCGACCACGGCGAGGGTCACTCCGGCAGCCGCACGCGCCAGGTATGGGACGGGCAACAGACTGTTCCCGACGATGTCAGCGCGACCCAGGACGGAATCCAGCCAGGCTCGCCAGAGATCCGCGCTCATGACCCAGCTGATCCCTGTAATGGCGAGACCGATGAGCGAAGCAACGAAAGCGTCCCGCCACCGGCGCCGGAGCGCCAAGTAGAGAACGCCGAGTCCGGGGCTGAGCTTGACGACTGCTCCCACCGCGAACAACCACGGCCACCGCCGAAGACCAACAACGATGCCGAGTGCCACCAGGAGATGCACGTTCTCGAAGCGCAGCTCAACCGCCACAGGGACGAAGACGACGAGCGCGAGCATCGGCAGCATGCGGCGACCGGCAAGACCCCACGTCACCAGCAGCTCCAATACGCGATAAACGACAAGGTAAGCAAGTGGCGGGACGACGAGGGTAAGCGGTGCGAGGACCTGGACCAGCGGTGGGGGGTAGTGGTAGGCATACGGCACGAAGGCCGCATCGCCCGTCACGTACACGGGCAGGCCGGCGGCAAGTCGTTGGCCGGCCAACCAGTACGCGAAGTTGTCATTGGGCTCCGACCAGAATGAGGCCACGATGACGGCGAGCAGAGCCGCGCCCACGGCCGCCAGCGCCACGAGGACGAGACGTTGCCACCGCCACGGGCCAGCGGTCATGTGCCTGACGCCCGGTGCCCGGCGCGGGCTGTTTGCGGACCAGGGAACGAGTTGTCCGCGCGCCGATCGTGCTGAAGAGGGCCAATCCACATCGCGGCCAGATACACAAGGACCATGAAGGTCACCGGACAGTGGCGTCCCGGCGCGACACGCGTCGGTGGATAAGCGGCGTCCTCAGCAGATCCCAGGCAACCCGGAGCGCGAGCCGCGGCCCTGGGTGCATCCGTGATCCGCGCTTGTCAGTCCACCGGATCGGCACGATCGCGATCCGGTAGCCCCGCCGCCGCGCGAGGTAGATCAGCTCCACGTCGAAGACGATGCTCGTGATCGCCTGTCGGCTGAACAGGTCGTGGGCAGCTTCGCGGGTGAACCCCTTGAAGCCGNNNGCGTCCGCGAAGATGACGAGGTCCGTTTCCACGGCCAGCATGCCGGCCCGGACTGCCGCGCCCTTTCCGCCGTGGGGAACCGAGAGCAGCGTCAGCAGTGGGTGGCCGACGCCGTCGATCGGGATCGCCTCCGGGCGCGCCCGTACCACTTCCGCGGTTCGGTCTGTACTGCCATCGTCGACCACGAGCACCCGGATGTCATCTGGAAGCGCGGCAGCGCCGGGGGCGCCGTCTCGGCCCGTGTCGCCATGACGTTGCAAGTAGCCGAACAGCTCGTCCAGAGCCGGTCCGAGACGCGTTTCCTCGTTGTAGGCGGGAAGGACGATGGCGAGACTCGCGGGTCGCATCACCAAAGAGTCTATGGGAGGTTTCGGCGGCCGGTCACCTAGGCGCGACCATGGTCAGAGGATTCGTCATGCACGGCGTCCACCCGGCCGGACAGACCTGCCAGCAACGTCGCAAATGAGTACGCCAGGAGACGGGGTGCCGCGAAGATACCCAGCGCGACCGCGGCTGCCCACCCGATACGAGTGCGAGACAAGGCAAGCGCGAGCGCGGCGCCCGCTGCAACGAGAACGGCCCAGAGCATCGGGGAGAGCGTATACGGCGAAAGGTTCCGGACATCGCCCACCTGGCCCGTGTTGAGGGTTCCCAGGAACGCGATGCTTCCGCTGGGCTCGAGCACGAGCTGGACCAGACCCAACGCGAGAAGCCATGCGGCAAGGCGCGCGAGGCTCCGCGTATCGCGCCGGCCAAGCCAGTAGACCGCCGCGAGGAGCGGCAGGATCTTGAGGTTCGCCGCGAGCGCCACGGCCGCAGGGCTCCCCACGGTCAGGAGGTAGGTCACGGGCACCTGGGCCTGACCGATCACCAGCGCCCAGGCCGTTGGGAACGCGAGGAGCGACAAGGCGATCCACGTCGAGGGTCGGCTGACGCCGAGGCGTCGCAGAGTGAGGAGAAAGGCCACAACCACGAGCGCCTCCCAGATGGTGGCGGCGGCCGGAAACGGCAGCAGTGAGAGCGGCCGAAAGAGGATCGCAAGGAGCGGCGGGTATCGGNNTCGCTGTCCAGGTGCAGGAGCAGCGTGTCAAGGCCCGCAAGCAGGCCGACCGTGGCGATCACGGCCCAGAGCGCGCGGGTGCGGCGCGGCGCCAACAGGAGCTGGCTGTCGAACCGGGCTCGGAGCGACCCGCTCACGCCAGGACCTGCGATCGGTTACGCCGGAGGCTTGCGGCTATCACCGCCGCGAGTGCAACGAGAAGCAACGTCGGGAACCGAATCGGCAGGGTCGTGGGAGCATCCGCCGCGATCCCGTTCACCACCAGGATCGCTGCGGGCGCAATCATTGCGCCAGCACCGACGATTCGGCCGCCGGTTGTACCCCGCAGCGCACCGTACGCGAGAACGACGGCGACCGCAGCGAGCGCGTCGTCGTGCGGGTTCAGGTGCGGACTCAGGAGCAGCGTCACGACGATCGTGAGGGCAATGCGAAGCGCCGTGTCGCCGCCGACGTGCCCCGAAGCGCTGCTCCGCGGCCAGCCCCGTCGCCACAGCCAGGCGATGGCGAGGAGGCCGAGGACGAAGCCAACGTAGGCGAGGCTGTTGACGAGCGTCGCGTTGTCGCGGCCCAGCAGGAGCGCGAGCGTGCCCCGGAGGTTCCACATGACCGCCGGGTCCACGCTCAACTTGTCGAATGATGACGTGTACGTCCCCAGGAACCCAAGGTAGGAGGCCCATATTCCCGGGCCCAGGACGGCGGTCGCCACGACGACCAGGAGAAGTCCCCACCCTACGAGAGCGGCGAGCGCTGCGCGTCGGCGAGACAGCAGCACAGCGAGTGCAACCCCGAACATCCCCTGAGGCTTGACGGACGCCAGGGCGAGCAGCCCGCCGGCGCGTGCATCGCGACCGTCATTCATGGCGGCTAACGTCCCCACAAGAGTCGCGACGAGGACGAGCGCGAAAGCACCTTGAAAGAACGTGATCGCGAGCGGTGGGAACGCGACGAATGCCGCGACGAGACCAAGCCGCTCGAGGCGCGTCCATTGTTGCGCGACACCGCGCAGGAGCATCGCGACAACCCACACGAGAAGCAGCGCCTGGATCCCGGTCCATACCAAGAAGGCGACATCCAGCGGGAGGAGGCCAAGTGGAACAAACGGCAGCACCATGTGTGGCGGGTTGTTGAACGGATTGAGGCCGGCCTCGAACGTCTGGCCGCCGAGGATCGTCCGTTGGACCTGCGTCTGCACCGCCGTGTCGTACAGCTGGCTCCCGTTGCCCTCCAGGACAATCCGCCAGCCCGTGTAGAACGCGGTGAAATCGGACCCGCGCGTGCGCCCGGTTGCCATGAGAACCGCCAACAGCGCGACGTACGCCGTGCCGATCGCAAGGTTGGCAACCACCGCAAGGCGGATCGCGAGCCGCAGAATCCGCGGTGTCTCATGCGCAGCGGGACGTTCCTCCGCAGGCCCACTCATGCGAGTGCGCGCGCGACGGACGCGGCGGGTGCCGGGGCAGACGACTCCACGAGTAGGATCCTACCCACCGCGCGCGTGCGCGCACCGGTACGATGGTGCCACCAGGGACGCCGGGGCGGCCGTCGTCCGCATCACAGCGAGCCCATGATTCGGCAGCTTCCCACCCCGCGCGCGGTCCTTGTCGCGGGCCTGGCGCTCATCGCCCTGCTCGTCTCGATCGACCTGACCCTCCAGAGCTTGCTGGTCCCGATCTGGGGCGTGGACGCCGTCGTGCCGTACCGCGCTGCGGCGCGCTGGCTGGCTGGGGACCAGCCGTACCTGGCGTCTGCCTTCGCGGCCGGCTCTGGGTACGACGTTCCCTTCCTGTACCCTCCCCCGTTTCTGGTCGCGTTCGCTCCGCTGACGCTGCTCCCCGTGGAGGCTGTGATCATGGGAGCCAACATCGTTGCGCTGGTCGCCAGCTACGCAGCCGTCCGGCGGCTGGGGCTGCCGGCAGCCGTCGCAGCGCTGGTGCTCCTCTGGCCGCCATTCTCCGGCGCTATCGCGGGGGGCAACGCGCAGGCAGTCATGTTCGCGGCATTCGCGTGGCTGTACTGGGATCGCGTTCAGCCGGGTGCAACCGCTCCCCGAACCCGCGATCCAGGCGCGGCGGGCCGTCCCGCCATCGTGGAC
>PMIK01000074.1 GCA_003157095.1 Gemmatimonadota bacterium
GCGCCCCCGCCCGCCGTTCCTGCAGCCGCTCCACGCCCTGCTTCACTACTCGCGGCGACCGGGCCAGCGGCTCCGCCACTGGCCCGCTGCATCCGAGCCGGCATCGAGTCCATCATCATCTGCATGGCCTTCGCCGTCGAGTCGATAAGCGCGGTCTTCTCGTCGTCGCTCAGGCGCTCCCATGCGTACGGCATCCTGGGTGTCGAGGTCCACGAGCCGTCGGCGCCGAGCCAATCCACATGATAGTCCTGGCCGCGCACCACGGCGAGCGCGCCGTCCGACGTGACGGCCCAATCGTCCACCGTCCTCGGAGGGAATGCCATCATCGAGATGCGGAACCGCCCCTGGTCGTCGCGGCTCACCGCGACGCTCGTCTTGGGGATCCTGATCGCGGCCGCGGTGTCCAGCGTCCGCGTCGCGAAGTCGAACCGCACGACGAACGCGGAGTCGGGAGGCTCGAGCCGCGGAATGTCCCCGCTCGGCGACCGCGGAGGCGGGACCATTCGGATCGGCGAGAAGTAGACGAGGCGGCCACGGGCGTCGAACCCCGGCGTCCCGAAGATGCTGCCGATCAGGGCGGGGATCCCGCCGCTCGACGGCGGCATGGCCATGACCCGTGCGACCGCGCCGGCCGGGGTCAGGACCTCCATCGAGAGCGCCCCGGGCGTGATGAACAGCGCCGAGTCCCCGTGATAGGGCAGCAGCGTGGCCGGAAGCGAGCCGTATGTGTTGGACGTCTCGCCCGCGGAGTCGGCCACGACCACGGCGCGGTCGAGCGTCGAATCGAATAGCAGCAGGCGCCGCGCGCCGATGTCGTTCACGTAGACGCGCCCGCCGGCGACCTCGACCGCCGCGGCGACGCTCGCCAGCGAATCGCGCGCCACGTTCGTGATCGGACCGAGCGGGCGCACGGGAGGCGGCTGCTGGGCCCGGCACGGCGGGTCGAGCGTCGCGAGGGCCGCCGCGACGCCGGCGATGATGACCCGAGCATTCATGAGCCTTCTCCTCTACGGACCTGAGCGAATGATAACGGCGCCGCCGCCCATCGGACCGCCGAACACGCCGCCCGGCACGCCGGAGCCCGGAGCGAACACGCCGCCCGGCGCTCCCGACGTCCCCGAACGTATGGCGGCGAGGTACCGCGGGTCGAGATAGGCGGTGATCAGATCCGGCAGCCTTCTCAGCTGCGCGGCGGTGAGCAGGGACCGGATCGCGGGCGCGGCGGCCACGAGCAGATCCACCGACGCTTCGCGCGCCTTCCGGTAGCGGTCGTACACCTCGTTGCGGTCGTAGTGGTCCGGCAACGCCACGTACCGCCGGATGACCGGCGTCCAGACGGAATCGAGGCGGGTCACGTACCACCGGTTCAGGGTCGCGAGACTGTCCGCCTGCGGCCCCGTGAGATGCAGGCTGTCGGCCTGCCCGAGGATGGTTGCGATCGGATTGATGATCCCGCCCGAGCCGTACATCGCCCGGAGGAATGTCCCGGGCATCTTGGTCCCCGCCCGCGTCCGTCCGCGGTCCAGCGTCTGAGTGAGATTCTGGCGCTCGCGCGTCGGCCCCAGGTCCAGCTGGAGCGAAAGCGTGATCGCCACGGGATTGCGGACCGCGCTCACGGCCTGGCTCGTGGAGCCGAACCGAGGATTCACGTCGTAGATGAACCGGTCGGCGGTGGGGTCGAACCCGCGCACGATGAGCAGCCGGGGATCGGGCGTCGGCGTCTGGCCCCACCCGTGCAGGTGGTTCTCGCCGTGGAGCAGGAGGTCCAGCGCACCGAGCGGATTGGCGACCTGGAGCGAGAGCGTGGCGCGCTGAGGCAGGCGCACCTTGAGGGGATTGAACGCGATGCTCAGGAACCCCATCGAGGTCCAGGGCCCCTCGCAGCTGTTCCGGCCCGCGATGCGGCCGAGCTGCGAGCTGAGGCAGCCGCGCACGCTCTTCGACGACCCGGCGAGGAGCCGGCTCATCCCCGCGGCGAGCGCGGTGTCGGCGGTGCCGGCCGGGTCGAAGACGAAGGCGCGGTCGTTGGCGTAGCCGTCGCCGTTGATGTCGCTGCTGGCGACCGGCGTGTACGGGGTCCCCGACGTGAAACGCTGGAACCAGCTGACCCGGATGAGATCGAACAGGTTGGCGCCGAGGGTCACCTGGATCTGGTGGCGCCAGTCCATCGAGGAGCGCGCTTCGCTGACGTCGAAGGGGTTCCCGGCGGTGCTCGAGAACCCCGTGACCCGGTCGCGCACGCTGTTCAACGTGTAGGCGAGGCTCCAGGTGAACGTCGAGTTGAGCGAGAGCGGCGTGATCGTGAGCTGGAGCTGCCGGCTCAGCGAGCGGAGGTTCGACACCTGCTCCGTGACACGGTTGAACTGGCCGGTCACGCGGCTGTCGAGCGGCGCCACGGCGCCCGTGGCGGGCACGATGCTGGTGGGCTGCACGAACACGGGCCGGCCGCCTTCATCGGCCAGCGTGAACCGGAGGACCGGGTCGAAGTTGAGATCCTCGGAGCCGGTCTGGTTCAGGTTCAGCGAATACGTGCCGGTGAGGGTCGCCATGAAGCGGTTGTCCAGGACCGGGCCGGCCCACTGAAGGTTCGAGCGCACGCTCCTCTGGGCCGCGTAGTCCGGCGCGAAGAGCGTCACGTTCGGCACGCCGCTGGCGAACACCGTGCCCCCGGTCCCGCTGGCGCACTGCGCCGGGATCGTGGAGGGGTCGACCGCGTAGCCGCTCCAGTCGGGCGTCGGGGTCGCGGCGCCCACGCAGGTGAGCTGCTGGACGCCGGACGGCAGGCCGGTGGCGGCCATGGCCTGCGCCGGGAGCTGGGCGCCCGGCGTGTTCTGGAAGACGCCGATGCCGCCCCGGACGATGCCCCGCGGCACGCGCGCCGCGCCCAGGAACGCACCGATCTGCGGCGCCGTGCCGTAGACCCACGAGAACCCGAGGCGAGGGCTCAGGTACGCGCCGTTCGGCACGTGGTCGTTGGCGGCGCCGAGCAGCCGCCCGACGTCGGGGTTCGAGGTCGGCCTGTCAAGATAGCGGTTGGCGTCCAGGCGCACGCCGGCCACGATCTGGAGATCGGAGCTGGGCCGGTACGCGTCGCCGAGCGACAGCGCGGCCACCAGCTCGCTGCCGCTCGTCTCCAGCGAGCTGAGCTGGCGCGTGAACGAGACCGGGCGGCCGGCCTCGAGGTCGGCCAGCGAGTTGAACGTGAACGCGCCCAGCAGATTGCTCCCCTGCTCCTGCGACCAGGCGTCACGCCGGAGCTCCCCGGTCAGCCTGATGCGGTGCCTGTTGTTCACGCTGAAGAAGGAGAGCTGGTTCGTGAGGTCCAGCGAGCTCGTGGTCCCGGTGCTCTGGAGCGAGCTGCCGCCGAACTGGATCACCTGGACGCCGCTGGTGCCGTCGGGGAAGTCGGACTGCACGAGCACGTTGCCGCCGGACTGCTCGAGGTAGGGACTGAGGTAGCGCCGTGACAGGCTCAGCGACAGGCCCGTCTCGCTCAAGGCGAAACCGAGGTAAGCGGTGTGCCGGAGCCGTGCCGAGCCGCCCCAGTTCGTGAAGCTGAAGGACGAGGTCGGCAGCTGCGTGGTCAGCGGCGACGCCGGCGACGAGCGGTTCCAGCTCCCGTTCACCGTCAGGTTGAGCGCCTGGCCGCTCGCTGAGCCCGGCGGAGCGAAGTCGAAGGAGCCGAGGAGCGAACCCTGGTCGTTGAGCCGGCTGGACGGGAAGCCGGAGACCGTGGCCGGCACCCCGACGCCCTGGAGTATGCCGAGCAGGCGGGTGACGGAATCCTCGGCGACGCCCTCGGTCTGCAGTCCCAGGGGATCCGTGTTGAGCAGCGTCGCGAGGTCGTTGGACCGGCGTCCCAGCTGGTACGACAGGTTGTAGAATGCCGCGTCGTACGCGATCGGACCTGAGAACAGCCCGCCCAGACTGAGGTTCGCGTACCGCTGTCCCAGCGCGCGCCCGGCGGGATCGGTCCATTCCAGCTGGGGCGCGTTCCCCACCGCGCTCATGCTCTGCACGACGTAGTTGGAGCCCGAGAGCGTCCGCACGTTGAGCGCGCCGCCGCTGAAGCCTCCCTGGGAGACGTCGTAGGGCGAGGTCGCCACCGAGACCGACACGCCGGCGTCGCGCGGGAGGTCGGTGGCGCCGCTCGTCATGCCGTTCAGCGTCGTCAGGTTCTGGTCCGTGCTGAGGCCCAGCGCGGAGAAGCCCGACGGATCGCCGTTGGTGCCCGGGATGTAGGTCACCCCCGGAAGCGTGGCGGCCATCGCGGCCAGGTCGCCGGCCTGCTCGGGAGGAACCAGGCCGGGGTTGACCGGCCGCTCGGTGCCGCTCACGTCGCGCGTGGTGTCGCTCCGCATCGGACGGCGGCGGTTGCCGGCCGTGACGTAGACGGTATCGAGGGTGATGGGGGCGAGTCGCGCATCCGCGATCAGCACGCTCTCGTCGGCGAGGCGCTTGACCTCGAAGCGGCGCGGCGTGAAGCCGATGCCCGTGAAGGAGACCCAGTAATCGCCGTCGCCGCCGGGGAAGACGATCGTGTACCGCCCGTCCGAGTTCGTGCGGGCGGTCCGCGTGACGTTCCCCGACAGCGAGGTGGCCGTGACCTCCACACCCAGAATCGGGGCGTTGTCGGCCGCGGCCGTCACGCGGCCGCGAATAACGTCGGCCTGGGCCACCAGGCGGCGCGGGCTCCCCATCGCCACGCAGGCGGCCGCGAAAACGCACCAGGCGACTCGCCGCACCAGTTGCGCTGATGCGAGGTTCTTCACGGAGCGAGGGCCTCCTGACGCACCGAACCCTCCCGAGTCAGCACTGCTGCAGCGGTGAGCCACACGAGGTACCCCCAGCCGGCCTAACAATAAGGATACGGGAAACCGGTCGAAGGTCGCACGAACGGGGCGCGGCACGCATCGTCCGGCTCGTCGAAGCGCGGAGCGAAGTGTAGTCATAGCCAACGCCCGTGTGCGAGGCCTCCGCGGCCGAGGTACTGGGGACTTGGCGCTCTCGGCCTGGTGCCCCCCTGCCAAGGTGCGCACTGCTGGCCCACCCGCGGCTCCCGCTAGATTCTCCGGCGTGGAATCCAGCGTCCGGCGCCACTCCCGCGTTCTGCCACCGCCGATCTGCTCCGTGGACGGAGCCGCCGCGCGATGACCTTGGTCTCGATGGCCGGTGTCGCGGTGCGCTTTGGCGCCCGGGAGCTGCTGCGGGACGTGAGCTTCGTCGTGGACCGCGGCGAGCGTTGGGGCATCCTGGGGCGCAATGGCTCCGGGAAGACGACCCTCTTCAACCTGATCCGCGGCGACCTGGACCCCTCGAGCGGAGTGGTGGTGCGTGCCGCCGGGCTGCGCATCACGGTGATGGACCAGTACCGGGATTTCGGCGACGCGGAGACGGTGTGGGAGGCGGCCGCGGGCGCCTTCGCCGACCTGTTCGCGCTCGAGCACTCGCTCGCCGAGCAGGCCGCGGGAATGGCCGAGGCGGGGGACGCGGTGACGCCGGCGATGCTGGAGCGATACGACCGCGACCTGCACCGGTTCGAGCGCGAGGGCGGCTACGAGGCTGCGGCGCGGGTTGACGCCATCCTGCACGGCCTCGGCTTCGACCCCGACGCCTCGCGCACTCGCTCGCTCGCGACGCTGAGCGGCGGCGAGCGCGGCCGCGTGGCCCTGGCCCGCCAGCTCGCGGCCCCGGCCGACCTGCTGCTCCTCGACGAGCCCACCAACCACCTCGACCTCGAGACCACGCTGTGGCTCGAGGGGTATCTGCGCAACCTCGACGCGGCCGTCCTCCTCATTACGCACGACCGCGCGCTCCTCGAAGCGTTCGCCGATCACATCCTGCACCTCGAAGGACGCACCGCGGCCGTCTATGCCGCGGGCTACTCGGCCTTCGTCACCCAGCGCGCCGAGCGCCGGCTCGCCGCGCAGCGCGCATACCGGCAGCAGGCGTCGAAGATCGCCAAGGAGGAGGACTACATTCGCCGCAACATCGCCGGGCAGAACAGCCGCCAGGCGGTGGGGCGGCAGAAGCGGCTGGCGCGGCTGCCGCGGCTCGGGCCGCCGCCGGGCGAGGACGACGTAATGGCCGTCCGGCTCGAGGCCGGGGAGCGCGGCGGGGACCAGGTGCTCGTCGCGGAGGGTGTGCGCATCGCCTTCGGCCAGCGGGTGCTGCTCGACGGCTTCGGCGCGACCGTGCGGCGCGGCGAGGTGGTGGGGCTGATCGGGGCCAACGGTGCGGGCAAGACCACGCTCCTCAAAGTGTTCACGGGGGAGCGCGATCCCGAAGCGGGCACGGTGCGCCTCCCTGATTCGGTCTCCCTCGCGCACTACCGCCAGGACCTCGCGCAGGTGCCCGAGGAGAAGACGCTGTTCGAAGCGATCGCGGATCGGCGCACCCGCTGGACGCGCGGGCAGGTGCAGGGCCACCTCGGGCGTTACGGGTTCTCGGGAGACTCGGTGCTGCGGCGGTGCGGGACGCTTTCGGGCGGCGAGCGGGCCCGGATGGCGCTGGCGCTGATGGAGCTCGAGGGCGCCAACCTGCTCGCCTTCGACGAACCGACCAATCATCTGGACGTGGAATCCATCGAAGCGCTCGAGGAGGCGATCGAGGCATTCGATGGCACCGTGGTCCTGGTGAGCCACGACCGTGCGCTGCTTCGGGCGCTAGCGACGCGCGTCTGGGTGCTGTACGGCGGGCACATCACCGACTTCCCCGGCACGTTCGCGGAGTGGGAGGCGGCCAGCGCCGAGCGCGCGCACGCCGCGCGCGTCGCGGCGCAGGAGGAGGAGGCCTTGCGGCGGGTGAAGGAGCAGCGCCAGATGCGCCGCGGGCAGGACACGCGCAAGCGCGAGGAATCGGTCCAGCGCTCGGCGCGCCGCACCCTCGAGCAAGCCGAGGCGGAGGTGACCCGGGCCGACGCCGACGTACAGCGGCTCCAAGCGGCGCTGGCGGACCCTGAGCTCTACCTCACGAGCGACGGAGTGCGCCGGGCGGCGGCGCTGGGCAAGGACCTGGAGGCGGCGCAGCGGGCCCTCGAGACGGCGTTCGCGGCATGGGGGGCCCTGAGCGGAGAAGGATAGAGGCGGGAGCGTGTCCGCCCCTCTTGCCGGAATATATCTATATATGTAGAGTTATCGCGTGACCGAACGCCTCCGCTACTCGACCCAGACGACCGCCGTGATCCAGGCGCTGCTCGACGCCCGGGTGGCGTGGCGCTACGGCTACGACCTCAGCCGCGAGACCGGGCTGCGCTCCGGCACGCTGTACCCCATCCTCATGCGCCTCGCGGACAGCGGGCTGCTCGAAGCCGCGTGGAAAACGGTCGAGCCCGGGCGCCCGCCGCGTCATCTGTACCGCCTCACGCCCGCCGGCGCACGGTCCGCCAGGGCGTACCTGCGGGATCATGCGCCACGCTCTGCCGTGCCGGTGCTGCGCGGAGCCGAAGGCTGATGCGGATCGTCCGGCTGGCCGCGGTACTGCTGAGGCCGTCTCACGTCAGGCGCGTGGCGGTGGCGCACTCGGTCGGCGCCGGCGCGGTAGACGTCCGTACAGCGCCATCCGCCCGGCCGCTGATCTGGCGGCTCCGCGGATCGCGCATGACGCGCCCATTCCTGCGAGGGTCTCCATGAAAGTGCTACGCGGAGCGTGCGTGCTGGCGTCGGCGTCCCTTCTCTCGTGCGCGAGACCGTCGGGCGTCGGTGGAGTGTGGAGTGGCCAGGCGAGCGATGCGGCTGGGCGTGTGCAGATCGTGACGCTCGCCCTCACGGCCGAAGGCGGCCGGCTCACGGGCACCATCGCGGGGCCGCCGCCGGATTCGGGGCATCCCATCCTGAACGGGAGGATTGACGGCAACCATCTCTCGTTCGAGATGCACCGGGGTCCGTCGGCGACACCGGCGGTGTTCCGCTTCGCCGCCACGATTTCCGGCGACCGGATGCAGGGCACGGCGACGAACCCCTCCGGCATGAAGATCGCCGTCTCGCTCGCGCGGGAGCGATCCGGGAGCGGCGCGGAAGCTCCGGCCGGGTCGCCGGCCTTCCGGCACACCCGCGCGGCCCGCGCGGGCGAGGCTCCCGGTGCGTCGCCGCCAAGCCCCACCGGCGCCGACCCGGTCCCACAGGACGCGCAAGCAGCGATCCTGGCGGCGTGGGGGAAATACGAGGTCGTCGCGATCGGGAGCGTGGCGCACGGCACGCAGGATCTCGACAACCTGATTCTCGACCTCCTGCGCAACCCGCGGCTGCCCGGCACCGTGCAGGACATCGCGGTGGAGTGCGGCAACGCACGTTACCAGCCTCTGCTGGACCGGTACATGGCCGGCGCGGCCGTGCCCGATTCCGCCGTCCGGACGGTGTGGCGCAACACGACCCAGCCCAACTGCTCCTTCTCGAGCTTCTACGACCGGTTCTTTCCCCTGGTGCGCCGCCTCAATCAGCACTTGCCGCCCGCGCGGCGCTTCCGCGTGCTCGCGGGCGATCCCCCCGTCGACTGGAGCCGGGTGAGGCGCCCCGAGGACCGGCGGCCGATGGGGGACCGCGACGGCAGCATCGCTGGGGTGATGGAGCGGGAGGTCCTGGCGAAGCATCGCCGGGCGTTGATGCTGTTCGGCATCAATCACATCCGTCACGGCGAAGCCGCCGTCGGGCGCTACGAGGCACGCTATCCGGGCGTCACGTTCGTCATCGGCGATCACCACGGCTTTGGCGACTTGACGCCGCTCGCGCGGTACAACGACGACCTCGAGCGGCGCATGTCGTCGTGGCCGGTGCCGTCCCTGGTGACGATGCGCGGAACGTGGCTCGACAATCTCCCGGCCGGCTACTACGACCCCGACGACGCCGGGTGCGCGGCGCGCGGGTACCCAGGCGTTGATGCCTATCTGTACCTCGGCCCGCGCGACCTGCTGCTGATGGAGGCCGCTCCAGCCGCGGACGTACTGGACACCGCCCTGATCGCGGAGCTGCGCCGCCGCGCCGCGGCGACCGGGGGGCTCGGCGGCCCGGCCAACCCCGAGACGATCTTCCGGCGCGAGCTCTTGAGCGGCGTGTTTCTTCAGGACAGCGCCGCGGAGGTCGCGGCAGGTGCCCGGCCGTAGGGCGTCGGGATCCGGGCCGCGACCCCGTACCGGGACGCGAAACCTGACCCTGCGACCGCGTGAACTCCATGGCATGAAGCGGTCGCGCGCTCCATCATCACCCGCCCGCCCACGACCGGCAGGGGCTCGCTGCGCCTAGTCAGAACCCCGCCGGCCGCTCCCCCACGACGCCGAACGCGGCCTCCAGCGCCACGCCCCCGCGCGCGAGTGTTCCCTCGTCGAACAGGCGGCCCAGCAGCGTAATGCCGTGCGGCACGCGCCGCGGCGGCGCGAATGTGGGCAGAGGATGCGCGGGGTCCGGCGCCCAGTCGCTCCGCGCCTTCGGCACCTGCACGAAGCCCGCCCGCAGCGTCAGCGACGGGTGGCCGGTGAAGTTGCCGATGGTCAGCTGCTCGTCGCGGAGCGACGGCACGAGCAGCAGGTCCACCTGCTCGAAGATGCGCGCCATCTCCAGCGCCACCCGCCGCCGCAGGCGATCGGCCTGCACCAGGTCCACCGCCGACAGGAACCGCGCCTCGCGGAACAGNNACGTCATCTCCTCGAACGCCGCGGCCGCCTCGGCGAACAACACCGGCATCAGCGAGTCGTAAGGCCAGTCGGGCAGCGTCACGGCCACCGGCACCATTCCGAGCGACCGGATCGTCCCCAGCGCCGCGCGGTCCACGTCCGTCGCCGGGCTCTCGCCCATCCACTTCTCGATGTAGCCGACCTTGAGGCCCCGGACCGGCGCCGAGGCATCGAACTCCAGCCGGCTGGGCACGCTCGACGGATCGCCCGCGTCGGGCCCGGTGATGGCGGCGAGCACCAGCATCGTGTCCTCAACCGATCGGGTCATGGGGCCGAGCTTGTCGAGCGACCAGCAGAGTGTCATCGCGCCGGTGCGCGGCACGCGGCCGAAGGTGGGCCTGAGCCCGGTCACGCCGCAGCGCATCGACGGACTGACGATGCTGCCGTCGGTCTCGCTGCCGATCGCGAACCCGACGAGACCTGCGGCGGTGGCGGCGCCGGGGCCGCAGCTCGAGCCGGACGCACCCTCCTCGAGAAGCCAGGGGTTCATCGTCTGGCCGCCGAACCAGATGTCGTTCAGGGCGAGCGCGCCGAGGGCGAGCTTGGCGATGAGCACCGCGCCGGCCTGGTCGAGCCGCCGCACCACCGCCGAGTCCTCGGCCGGCACCCGGTTCCGGAACGGCTCCGCGCCCCACGTGGTTGCAATGCCCGCCGTGTCGAGCAGGTCCTTCACCCCGTATGGGATGCCGTGCAGCGGGCCGCGGTA